>DATFOS010000016.1:0-10961 GCA_035265325.1 Acidimicrobiales bacterium | reverse complement strand
GCCCGACCTGAACGCCGCCGCCTCCGCCGTCGAGCTCGCCCGTGACGTCGTCGGTCGGGGGCTCGCCCACCTCGCCGCCAACGGGTCGGTCGACGCCGACCAGGCGGTCGCCTACGACCTCGCCCACGCCGCCGCCGCCTGTGAGACGGCGCGCACGCTGCTCGACTACGGCAGCAAGGGCGACGAGGAGGCGGCGATCACGGTGGCGTTCGCGGCCGAGGCCGTGGCCGACGTGGCCGGGAAGCTGTACGGGCGCGAGGCGGCCTGGGGCGTCGAGCTCGGTGCCCTCGACGGCGCCCGCGAGTTCGTGGCCGCCTACCGCGACCCGGCGTTCCTCGCCTCGATCGAGGGGCCCGGGCGGCGGCACCTCGACGACGACTTCGAGATGGTGCAGGACACGTTCCGGCGCTTCGCCGAGGACAAGATCCGCCCGATCGCCGAGCACATCCACCGTCACAACGCCGACATCCCCGAGGACCTGATCTCCGGCCTGGCCGAGCTGGGCGCCTTCGGCCTGTCGGTCCCCGAGGAGCACGGCGGCTTCGCCGACGGCGGCGAGAGCGACTACCTGGGCATGGTCGTCGCCACCGAGGAGTTGTCGCGGGGCTCGCTCGGCGTGGGCGGCTCGCTGATCACCCGGCCCGAGATCCTGACCCGGGCGCTGGTCAAGGGCGGGACCAAGGCACAGAAGGAGGAGTGGCTGCCGAAGCTGGCCACCGCCGAGGTGATGGCGGCCGTCGCCGTCACCGAGCCGGACTACGGCTCGGACGTGGCCGGCATCAAGGTCACCGCATCGAAGGTCGACGGCGGCTGGCTCATCAACGGCGTGAAGACGTGGTGCACGTTCGGCGCCCGGGCCGACGTTCTCATGCTGCTGGCCCGCACCGACCCCGACCGCAGCCTGACCCACCGGGGCCTGTCCCTGTTCATCGTGCCCAAGCCGCGCGGCGAGGGGCACGGCTTCCGCATCACCCAGGACGCCGGGGCGGACGGCGGGGCGCCGGGCGGCGGGACGATGGAGGGCTCCCCGATCGACACGATCGGCTACCGGGGCATGCACTCCTACGAGGTGGCGCTGGACTCGTGGTTCGTGGCCGACGACAAGCTCGTCGGCGGCGAGGACGGGCTGGGCAAGGGCTTCTACCTGCAGATGGCCGGCTTCGAGAACGGCCGCCTGCAGACCGCCGCCCGGGCCATCGGCGTCATGCAAGCCGCCTACGAGGACGCCCGCCAGTACGCCCTCGACCGGGCCGTGTTCGGCGCTCCGATCGGGGACTACCAGCTCACGAAGGTGAAGCTGGCCCGGATGGCGGTCACGATCCAGGCCACCCGCCAGTTCGCCTACGCGGTGGGCCGGATGATGGCCAAGGGCGAGGGGTCCATGGAGGCCGCCATGGTCAAGGCCTACGTGTGCAAGGCCGCCGAGTGGGTCACCCGCGAGGCCATGCAGATCCACGGCGGCTACGGCTACGCCGAGGAGTACGCGGTCAGCCGCTACTTCGTCGACGCCCGGGTGCTGTCGATCTTCGAGGGCGCCGACGAGACCCTGTGCCTCAAGGTCATCGCCCGCCAGCTGGTGAAGAACGCCGCCACGGCGTCGTAACGTCGCCCCGTGAGCGACCTCGGCCTGCTGGCGCCGTTCCCCGACGACTGGCAGCGGGCGCTTGTCGTCATGGCCCATCCCGACGACATGGAGTACGGCGGGGCCGCCGCCGTCGCGGCCTGGACGGCGGCCGGCAAGGACGTCCGGTACCTGCTCGTGACGAAGGGCGAGGCCGGCATCGAGTCGATGCCGCCCGGGGAGGCGGCCGAGGTGCGCGTGGCCGAGCAGCGGGCCTCCGCCGCCCTGGTCGGGGTGGACGAGGTCGAGTTCCTCGACCATCCCGACGGGATGGTGGAGCCGGGCCTCGCCCTGCGGCGGGACCTGGCCGCGGCGATCCGCCGGGCCCGCCCCGAGGTGGTCCTCGCCGTCAACCACCGCGAGACCTACGGCCCCGGCGCGCTCAACCAGGCCGACCACCGGATCGTGGGCCAGGCCACCATCGACGCCGTGCGCGACGCCGCCAACCGGTGGGTGTTCCACGAGCTGGCCGAGGAGGGCCACGAGCCCTGGGACGGTGTCCGCCACGTGGCCGTGGTGGCCTCGCCGCAGCCGACCCACGCCGTGGACGTCACCGAAACGCTGGCGCTGGGCGTCGAGTCCCTCCGGTTGCACGCCGCCTACCTGGCCGGCCTGGGCGGCCCGGACCCGGAGACCTTCCTCCGGCACGCCGCCGAGGAGGCCGCCGAGCGCTTCGGCGGCCGGCTCGCCGTGACGTTCGAGCTCGTCGTCGGCGGCTGACGAGTCGGCGGGCGCGTCACTGGGCGCGTCGCATGGTGACGCCGTGTCACTCGGACGCCTAGGTTCCGGGCATGGAGTCCGTGGAGGGGAAGGTCGCCGTCGTGACCGGGGCGGCGTCGGGGATCGGGCTGGCGCTGGCGCGGCGGTTCCTGAGGGCCGGGGCGAGCGTGGTCCTGGCGGACGTCGAGACCGAGCCGCTGGCGACGGCCGCCAAGGCGCTGGGCGCCGAGCACGGCCCCGACCGCGTGTTGGCCGTCCCGACCGACGTGCGCGAGGACGAGGCCGTCCAGGCCCTGGCCGCCGCCACGTTCGACCGCTTCGGCACCGCCCACGTCGTCTGCAACAACGCCGGGGTCGGGGTGGGCGGCCGGGCGTGGGAGGTGCCCGCCGACCGCTGGCGCTGGATCGTCGACGTGAACCTGGTCGGCGTCGCCAACGGCATCCGGGCCTTCGTGCCCCGCTTCGTCGAGCAGGGCGAGGGCCACGTCGTCAACACCGCCTCCGCCGCCGGCCTCGTCACCGGGCCGGGCATGTCGCCGTACTACGCCACCAAGCACGCCGTGGTGGCGCTGTCCGAGGCGCTGTGGTTCGACCTGCGCATGTTCGAGGCGCCGGTGGGTGTGTCGGTGCTGTGCCCCGAGTGGGTCCGCACCAACATCTTCGACTCCGAGCGGAACCGGCCCGACGACGTGTCGGCCATGACGGCTGAGCAGCTGGCGCCGCCGCCGGGCGCCGAGCCCTCCGGCGAGGACGCGGGCCCGCTCGGCGAGGACGACGTCGGCGAGCGCATCCGCGGCGCCCTCCGGGACTTCGTGCGGGGCGGCATGGACCCCGACGAGGTGGCCGCGGCCGTCCTCGACGGCATCGCCGCCGACCGCTTCTGGATCATCACCCACCCCACCACGCTCGAGTGGGCACAGCGGCGGTGGGAGGCGATCGCCGCCGACGGCCACCCGACGTTCTGGGACATCGGCGAGGAGGTGCCGCCCGCGGACGGGCCGTCGGACGCCTCGACGTAGCCGACGACCCGGCCGCGGCTCGGCCCGACCCGGGGTCAGCCGGTGGCGAGGGCCTCGATGGCGGCGGTGAGGGTGAGGGTCCTGCGGGCCTGCTCGACGTGGAGGTTCTCGACCATGCGGCCGTCGACCGTTACGACGCCGCGGCCCTCGGCCTCGGCCTCCTCGAAGGCGGCGATGATCCGCTCGGCGCGCTCGACCTCGTCCTCGGTCGGTGCGAACACGCGGTTGCACGGCTCGACCTGGCTCGGGTGGATCAACGTCTTGCCGTCGAAGCCCATCTGCCGGCCCTGCACGCACTCGGCCTCGAAACCCTCGGCGTTCTTGATGTCGTTGTAGACGCCGTCGAGGATCACCTTGCCGGTGGCTCGGGCCGCCAGCAGGGCGAGGCCGAGCCCGGCGAGCAGCGGCTGGCGGCCGGGGACGTGCTCGGCGTGCAGCTCCTTGGCCAGGTCGTTCGTGCCCATGACCAGGACCGTCAGCCGGTCGGACGCCCGGCAGACCTCCTCGGCGTGGAGCATGGCCACCGGCGTCTCGATCATCGCCCAGATGGCCGTGTGGTCCGGGGCGCCGCCGGCCTCCAGCCCCTTGACGATGGCGGCGACGGCGTCGGCCGAGTCGACCTTGGGGACGACCACGGCCGAGGGCCCGGCGGCGGCCACGGCCCGGATGTCGTCGTCGTGCCACGGCGTGCCCAGCCCGTTGACCCGGATCGCCACCTCGCGGGCGCCGTAGCGGCCCGAGGTCGCCGCCTCGCACACCCGGTCGCGGGCGGCGGGCTTGGCATCGGGGGCGACGGCGTCCTCAAGGTCGAGGATGAGGGCGTCGGCCGGCAGCGTGGCGGCCTTCTCGAGCGCCCGCTCGTTGGCGCCCGGCATGTACAGGACGGAGCGGCGGGGCCGCAGCGTCGCGTCGATCGGCACCACGTCGGCCACGGTCATCCCTCCCCCACGGCGGCGTAGGCCTTGGCCAGCTCGGGGTCCTTGGCGGCCAGCGCCTCGGCCAGCTCGACCATGACCTTGCACTGCTTGACGGAGGCGTCGTCCTCCATCTTCCCGTTCAGCATCACGGCGCCGGTGCCGTCGCCCATCGCGGCGATGACCTCGCGGGCGTGGCGCACCTCGTCCGGCGGCGGCGAGAAGACCCGGCGGGCGATGTCGATCTGCACCGGGTGGAGGCTCCAGGCGCCGACGCAGCCGAGCAGGAAGGCGTTGCGGAACTGGTCCTCGCAGGCGACCGTGTCCTTGATGTCGCCGAAGGGCCCGTAGAACGGCAGGATGCCGGCGGCGGCGCAGGCATCGACCATGCGGGCGATCGTGTAGTGCCAGAGGTCCTGCTGGAACGAGGTGCGGTCGGCCTCGACGTCGCCGTCGGGCGGGTCCTGGCGCACCAGGTAGCCGGGGTGCCCACCGCCCACGCGGGTCGTCTTCATGCGCCGGTTGGCGGCCAGGTCGGCCGGCCCGAGCGACAGGCCCTGCATGCGCGGGCTGGCCGTGCAGATCTCCTCGACGTTGGCGACGCCCCGGGCGGTCTCGAGGATGGCGTGGAACAGGATCGGGCGGTCGAGCCGGGCCTTCGCCTCCAGCTGGGCGACGAGGCGGTCGGCGTAGTGGATGTCCTCCGGCCCCTCGACCTTCGGCAGCATGATGACGTCGATGGCGTGGCCGACCTCGACCACCGCCGCGGTGATGTCGTCGAGCGCCCAGGGCGAGTCGAGGCTGTTCACCCGGGCCCACAGCTGGGTGTCGCCGCCCCGCCACGCTTTGCCGACGTCCACGAGCCCGGCCCGGGCCGCCTCCTTGTCGGTGGCGGGGACCCCGTCCTCGAGGTTGGCGAGCAGGATGTCGACCTTGGCCGCCATGTCCGGCACCTTCGACACCATCTTGGCGTTCGACGCCGGGAAGAAGTGGATCATCCGGGACGGGGGGAACGGGATCTCACGGATGGGATCCGGTGCCCCGACCGCCAACGGCCGGAAGAAGTCCTTCGGGGAACGCATCGGTCCTCCACTGGGCAGGCGCAGGGTCTCTCGGTCCCAACCCTAGGAAGGCCGGTCCGCCCCGGCCCAAAGCCGACAGTCAGGCCGCGAGGTCGGCCGGGAGGAACTGGTCGGTGACCAGCTGCTCGAACCGGGTGGCGTCGCCGCCCACCCAGCCCCGGCACAGGCGCAGGCCCTCGGTGTAGCAGTGGCCGTACGCCCGCCACGTCGGGTCGGTCATGAACGACACCGCCTTGGCGGCCCGCTCGCGCGGCAGCAGCGACCAGCGCTCCAGGTAGGCGACGACGTCGTCGACGTCGGTGCCGCCGTCGTGGAGGGCGATCGCCGCGTTGGAGCGGGCCCAGCCGAGGTCCTCGGTCGCCCGCGCCACCCGGGCCGCCACCTCGGCGTCGTAGCGGATGCCGAGCGGACGGAGGTGCCCGGCGACGATCGGCTCGGGGTGCGGCCCGAACGCCACCTCGACGGCCAGGTCGGCCAGGCCCTCGGCCACCGTGCACTGCGGGGTGCCGACCAGGAAGATCGTCTCCTCCAGCACCCGGCGCCGCCGGACCAGCCCGACCTCCTTGCGGGAGTGCTCGGTGTGGTGCCCGGGATAGGACTCGTGGGCGACGATGTGCCCGAGCGACAGTGACAGGACAGGCAGGTCGAGGTTGAGCGCCACCCGGCTGCGCAGCCCGCCCTCGTAGTAGTTGAAGCCCGACCAGGGCTTGTTCGTCTCGAAGATCCACTCGACGTGCTCGCCCTCGGGCAGGCCGAACAGCCGGTCGGTCCGCTCGCGCAGGTCGTCGGCCAGCGACCGGATCGCCGCCTCGAGCGTCTCCCGCGGGATGGCGTGGGCCTCCCGCCAGGCGATGTAGCGGTCGCGCAGCGGGCCCGAGCCCGGCAGCACCTCGTCGAGGGCCTCGTGGGCGGCGGCGAAGCGGTCCTCCGGGACCGGGGCCGGCCGCACGCCGTAGCAGGACTCGACCTCGTCGAGGTAGCCGATCGCCTCCCCGGCAAGCTTGCGGGCGCTGGTGTGGAGGCCGGCGACCTGGGCGCGGAGCCAGCGGCGTCGGTCGGGCCCCAGCGCGTCCGGGCCGTCGGCCCCCATGCCGGCGTCGAGGTCGGCGACCAGGCGGGCGGCGGCCGCCGCCAGCTCGCCCGGCGGGCGGACCGGCTCGGCGGCCACCCGGTCGGCCAGCGCGGCGGGCCCGTAGTAGGCGTCGACGAAGCCGTCGACGTGGCGCCCGAGCCGCAGGCCCAGCTCGAGGTACCTCTCGACGACGCTCACGAGATCCACTGGCGCAGCAGTTCCGGAGGGGCGGGGCAGGGCTCGGGCCGGGGTTCGATGACCCGGTCCACCAGCGCCTGCGCGACGGTCTCGACCTCGTCCACCCGCCGCTGGACGGCGGCGAAGAGGGAGGCCGGGAGGCGGCGACCCGTGCCCAGGGCCAGCCACACCGGGGCAGGGCGGTCGCCCTTGGGACCGATGGCCTCGGTGGTCCCCTCGAGGGTGAGGAAGGCGTCGGGGCCGGCCGCACCCGCCTCCACCAGCACGACGGTCGGCCCGGTGCCGGGCGTGGCGGGCCGGTGCGACGGCGGGCCGGCGGCGTCCAGGGCGGCGGGCACGTCGAAGGCCGGGAAGTCGGCCTCGACGACGACCAGGTCGTCGCGCCGGTCGGCCAGGTGCTCGGCCAGTACCGAGCCGCCCGTGGGATCGGGGACGACCACGACACAGGCCCGTTCGGGCAGGTCGAGGGCCAGGGTCCGGACGATGACGTCGTCGGCCAGCGCCCGCCCGATGGCCCGGGCCTCGAGGCGGGCGTCTGCCGTGTCGAGCAGCCGGGCGCAGGCCCACCACAGCGTGCCGGCGCCGGGGTGCCGCTCGAGCAGCCGGCGGCACGACATCACGAGCCCGAAGGGCTCGACGGCGAGGACGCCGAGCGTCGCGGCGGCCTCGCGCGCCAGCAGACGCTGATCGACGCCCTGTGCCCGGGCCACCGCCCGCAGCCGCTCGATGGGGTGCACCGCCGCGACCGTAGCGCCGCCATGCCTACCGTCCTCGGGAAAGCTGCGGGCCGCTCAGCGGCCCGGCTTCCAGATCATGAGGTAGAGCATGATGAGGAAGAGGACGGTGAGGATCTGCGTGGCGCGTTCGAGGTCGATCGCCGTGGTGCCGCCGCCGCGGGTGCCCCGGCCCCGCAGCTGCGGGAGGATCAGGCCGTGGAACACGCCGTTCATGGCGATCCAAAGCAGGAACGCCAGCGACACCCACAGGTCGGAGAACTCCCAGACCTCGTCGCTGAGCAGGATCAGCAGGATGCCGAACAGGCCGGTGAGGATCAGCGCCGGGGCGTAGATCGTGCGGCCGGCGGCGCGCAGCGTCGTCGTGGCGGCGCCGTCGCCCGGTAACAGGCCGACGACGACAGGCGCGAACGCCACGACGAACGATGCGACATGGAGCAGGAAGACGAGCTTGTAGCCGAACGAGTCCATGGGCGGGCCTCCTGGCGACGGGAGTCGGCGGGAACCTACTGCGTCGGCACGACGGGCCCGGACACGGGCCCGCCACAGGCCCCGATCGGGCGACTCGGCCGAATCTGCCCCGCCGCGCGGCCGTCCGCTACCGTCTGCCGCCGTGGCGACCAACCCCCCTGGTGACCTGCGCCTCACGCCACTCGGCGGCGAATCGCGCACGCTCGATGCCTGGCTCACGACCTTCCATCTCGCGGCGGTCGTCCTCGACCCGTACACGTACGAGAGCGCGTGGCTGCTCGAGACCGCGGGTCGCATCCTCGAGGGGTACCGGGGCGCCGACTGCCGCATGGCCTTCGTGGTGACCGCCGGGCCGGACCAGGCTCGCGAGTTCCTCGGCCCGTGGGCCGACCGGGTGCTGACGTTCGCCGACCCCGACCGCGACCTCGTGAAGGCGCTGGGCCTCAACGAGCTGCCGGCGTTCGTCCACCTCCGGCAGGACCGCACGCTGGTCGGCGCGGCAGAGGGGTGGGACCCGCCGGAATGGAAGCAGGTCGCCTCCGGCCTGGCCAAGGCCATGAGCTGGAGCCGGCCCAACTTCCCGGTCCCCGGTGACCCGGCGCCCTACGCCGGCTCCCCCGCCCTCGGGGCCTGACGGAACCCTGGCCACCTTCCCGGCGGTCGAGCCGACCTTTCGCCTGGCCGGGCCGGCCGACGCCGGCACGGTCGCCGCCCTCCACGCCGACAGCTGGCGCCGCACCTACCGCGGCATGCTGAGCGACGCCTACCTGGATGAGGTCGTCCCGGGCCAGCGGGCCGAGGAGTGGCGCCGGCGCCTGGGCGGCGAACCCAGCGCGGTGAGCGGGCCGGGAGAGCGGGGTGCCGCCGTCCTGGGCGAGTCCGGCGGCGTGCTGTGGGGCTTCGCCCACCTGGTCGCCGACCACGACCCCCGGCTCGGCAGCTACGTGTCCGCCCTCCACGTCGACCACCGCGCTCGGCGCCGGGGGCTCGCCTCCCGCCTGCTGGCGGAGGGGGCCCGCTGGCTCGTGGCCCAGGCCGCTTCCCGCCGGCTGTACCTGGAGGTCGTGGAGGCCAACGCCACGGCCCGGGCCACCTACGAGCGCCTGGGCGGGCGCGAGGTCGGCCGGGACACGTGGCTGGCGCCGGACGGCAGCTCCGTCGTCGACCTCGTGTACGCCTGGGACGACCTGGCGCCCCTGCTCGACCGGCTGCCGCCCGGCGCCCCGGCGCTCGGCTGAGCGGGCGACGCGCTGCCCGCCGACGCCTACTTCCGGACGCCACCCTGGGCCATGCCGAGCACGTCGAGCGCCCGGTCGAGCTCCTCGTCGCTGAGCAGGCCCCGCTCGGTGACGATCTCCCGGACGCTGCGGCCGGATTTCACGCTCTCCTTCACGATCTCGGCCGCCTTCTCGTAGCCGATGTAGGGGTTGAGCGATGTGCCGAGCGACGGGCTCGACTCGGCGTAGGCCCGGCAGCGGTCGACGTCGGCCTCGATCCCGGCGACGCAGCGGTCGGCGAAGAGCTGGGTGACGTTGGCCAGCAGGCGGATCGACTCCAGCACGTTGCGGGCGATGACCGGCAGGTACACGTTGAGCTCGAAGTTGCCCTGCGAGCCGGCGAAGCCCACGGCGGCGTCGTTGCCGATCACCTGGGCGGCGACCTGGGTCATGGCCTCGACGAGGACCGGGTTCACCTTGCCGGGCATGATCGACGACCCCGGCTGCAGGTCGGGCAGGCGGATCTCGGCGAGGCCGGTGCGCGGCCCGCTGGCCATCCACCGGAGGTCATTGCCGATCTTCACCAGCGACACCGCCAGCGTCCGCAGCATGCCGGACAGCTCGACCAGGGCGTCCCGGGCGCCGTGGACGGCGAAGTGGTCGGACGCCTCGGCGAGCGGAAGCTCGGTCTCCCGCGCCAGTTGGTCGATCACCGCGCCGGCGAAGCCCGGCGGGCAGTTGATCCCCGTTCCCACGGCGGTGCCGCCCAGCGGCAGCTCGCCGACACGGCCGAGCGCCGAGCGGATGCGCGCGGCCCCCTGGTCCACCTGGGTGGCGTAGCCACCGAACTCCTGGCCCAGGGTCACGGGCGTGGCGTCCATCAGGTGCGTCCGGCCGGACTTCACGACCTCGGCGAACTCGCGGGACTTCGCCCGCAGCGCCCGACTCAGGTAGTCCAGCGCCGGCAGCAGGGCCCGGTGGGCCTGCTCGACGGCGGCCAGGTGCATGGCGGAGGGGAACACGTCGTTGGACGACTGCGAGGCGTTGACGTCGTCGTTGGGGTGGACCTTCCGGCCCAGCCGCTCGGACGCCAGCGTGGCGACCACCTCGTTGGCGTTCATGTTCGAGCTGGTTCCCGAGCCGGTCTGGAACACGTCGAGCGGGAACTGGTCGTCCCAGCGCCCGTCCACGACCTCCTGCGCGGCGGCGGCGATGGCCTCGGCCACGTCGGCGTCGATGACCCCGAGCTCCGCGTTGGCCCGCGCGGCGGCGCCCTTGATGCGGGCGAGCGCCGCCACCAGCGAGCGCTCCAGGACCACGCCGGAGACGGGGAAGTTCTCGATCGCCCGCTGGGTCTGGGCCGCCCACTTGGCGGCGGCGGGGACCCGCACCTCCCCCATCGTGTCGTGCTCGATGCGGAACTCGCCGTCCTGGCCGGGGGTGGTCTCGGTGCTCACAGGCCCCGGACTACCCCACGACCACGGGCGCGAGTCAAGCTCAAGGAGCGGCTCGACGCCGGCGAGGGCCTCCCCGCCTACCTGCGGGACCACTGCGTGTATGGCTCCATCGGCGGCCCGGCCGCCCGCCTGGCTCGGGACTGCATCCGCAAGGTCGAGGTCCTCGAGTACCCCGAGCTGGGCATGGAGGCCGTCTGGCGCATCGAGGTCGAGGACTTCCCGGCCTTCATCGTCGTCGACGACAAGGGCAACGACATCTTCCAAGAGGTCTCCCGCCCGGTCATCATCCGCCGGTAGCCCGGCTGCGGCTGCGGCCTCGCCGGCGCCGCCGTCACTCGTCGCGGAGGGCCGCGATGGGGTCGGTTCTCGCGGCTCTGGTGGCGGGCCACAACGAGGCGAGGACCGTGACCGTGAGGGCGATCAACGCCGCGCTGGCGTAGGGGGGCCAGCTCGGGG
>DATFOS010000015.1:0-5160 GCA_035265325.1 Acidimicrobiales bacterium | reverse complement strand
GCACGACCTCGAGCTGCTCGACGAGTCGATCACCCGGGTCCTGCACCTCGACCGGCCGGGCGAGTCCGACGTCGGCGAGCTGACCGAGTACAAGGGCACGTACTCCCAGTACAAGACGGCCCGGGCCAAGGACGAGGAGCGGCGGGCCAAGATCGCCGCCCGTCAGCAGGCCGAGATCGCCCGCCTGCAGACGCTCGTCGACCGGTGGGGTGCCAAGGCGTCGAAGGCGTCGTTCGCCCACGCGCTGGAGACGCGCATCGGGCGCATCCGCAACGAACAGGTCGACGCGCCCAGCGCCCGTCGCGGCCTGCGCCTCCGGCTGCCCGAACCGCCGCCGTCCGGCCGCACGTCGCTCGAGGTCACCGGCCTGGCCAAGTCGTACGGCGACGGCCCACCCGTGTTCGAGAACGTCGACTTCTCGGTGGGGCGGGGGGAGCGCCTGCTGGTTCTGGGCCTCAACGGCGCCGGCAAGACGAGCCTGCTGCGCATCCTCGCCAGCACCTCCGACGCAGACAGCGGGGCCGTGTCGTTCGGTCACCAGGTGTCCGTGGGCTACTACGCCCAGGAACACGAGGGCATCCGGCGGGGCGTGTCCGTGCTGGAGCACATGAACGAGGCGGCCCCGACACTGCCCGAGCGCGAGCGCCGGCGGCTGCTGGGCACGTTCGGCCTGTCCGGCGACAAGGTCGAGCAGGACGCCTCGACGCTGTCCGGCGGCGAGAAGACCAAGCTGGCCCTGGCCCTGCTGGTGGCGGGCAAGCACAACCTGCTGCTGCTCGACGAGCCGACCAACAACCTCGACCCGCCGTCGCGCGAAGCCGTGGCGGCGGCGCTCGCCAGCTGGGCCGGCACGATGGTGATCGTGAGCCACGACGCCGGGTTCGTGCGGGACCTGGCGCCCGACCGGGCGCTGCTGATGCCGGACGGCGACGTCGACCACTGGTCCGACGACATGCTCGACCTGGTCGAGCTGGCCTAGGGCGTGTCCTGTAGATCCGGTGTGCGAATCTCCGAGTCAGGGGCGTCGCTGGCAAGGACGCAGGAGAAGGCGCAGCCAGGGGCTGCGGTGGCGACGAGGACGCAGTCCAGCGGCGTTCCTGGCCGGAGAGGCGTGCGCGATGATTTGCAGGACACGCCCTAGCCGCCCTACTCGTAGGCGACGGCGTCGAGGACGTCGAGGCGCAGCGCCCGGCGCAGGGCGGCGAACGCCCCGACGGCGGCGATCGCCAGTCCCGCACCGGCGGCCGTGAGGCTGGGGCCGGGCGTGAGGGCGAACTCGGCCGGGAAGCCCGCCGCCGTCGCCGCCAGTCGCACGGCCACGAACTGGAACACCGTGCCCAGCACCACGCCCGCCCCGGCGCCCGCCAGGGTCACGGCGAACGCCTCCACGACGACCGCGCGCCGGACCAGCCGCCGCCGAGCGCCGACGGCCCGCAGGAGGCCCAGCTCACGGGTCCGGCCGACGGTCGAGATGACGAGCGTGGTCACGATGGCGAAGGCGCCCGACGCCATCAGCACGCCCTGCAGGGCGCTCAACAGGGCCTGGGACTGGCGGACGGCGGTGAGGGCGCCGTCCACGGCGTCGGCCCCGTCGGTCAGCTGGTAGCGGACGCCGTCGCGCTCGCCGGCGGCCGCCACGACCGTCCGGGCGGCGGCGACGCCCTCGGCCGTGCCATCGACCTCGAGGAGGGTGACGGCGTCAGTGCCGGCCCAGGCGGCGACGTCGTCGAACGTGGCCGCCAGGACGCCGCCCGCCCAGCCGAAGACGTCCACGACGTCGGCGACCTCGACCGCCGCCGCTCCCGTGGCGGCGGGCAGGGTGAACGTGTCGCCCGCGTCGAGGTCGAGCCGGTCGGCGAGGGCCCGGGTGACGACGACCCCGGTGCCGTCCTCGACGGCGGTCCGGGCACGGGGGGAGGCCGCCGCCAGGACGGGAGCCGCCGACCCAGGGTCGAGGCCCTGGACCAGGGTGTCCTGCCCGCCGATCGGCACGATGGCGAAGCGGGAGCGGCCGACGGACGTCACGCCGTCCTGCCCCCGCACCTCGTCCGCCAGGCCGGCCGGCAGCAGCGGGCCGATGCCGACCTCGTCGAACGGCTGGGCGGACACGTAGAGGTCGGCGTCGCCCAGTGACGCGAAGGCGTCGAGGGCGGTGTCGTACACGTTGACCTGGAGGCCGCCTATCGAGACGACGGCGGCGACCGGCAGCAGCGAACCGAGAACGGTGGCGGCGTTCCGGGCCGGGCTGCGCTCCAGGGCGAGCGCGGCGAGCAGCCCGGGCGGCCCGGCCCGGCGGGCGGCGGCCGCCACCACCCGGGCGATCGGGACCCGCAGCGCCCACACCAGGGCGACGACGCCGTTCAGGATGACGAGCGCCGCCAGCAGCTGGAGCGTCGCCGGCGCCACCGCCACGATCACGACGCCGGCGATCACCGCGACGGCCCCGACCGCCACGGCGAGGGGCCGGACCGGACCGGCCGGCTCGCCCACCACGTCGCGCGGCCCCATCGCCTCCAGCGGGGACAGGCGGACGACCGGGAGCCCGGCCGCAGCGGCGGCCATGGCGGCGGCCGCCACGCCCACGCCGACGCCGCCGAGGAGGACCCACCAGCGGACGTCGGTGGCGATGGTCGTCGGCACCGCCGCCGAGGCGAGGGCGGGCGGCACCTGGTCGATGAGTGCGGCCGTGAGCGGGCGCCCGACGGCGGCGCCGATCACCCCGCCCACGGCGCCGAGCAACGCCGCCTCACCCACCAGGCCGAGCCACAGGCGCCGGCGGCGGGCGCCGAGGGCGCACTGGATGGCCAGGTACCGCCGCCGCTCGGCCACGGCCAGGCTCACCACGTTGAACACCAGGACGGCCGCCACGGTCACCGTCAGGCCGGACAGCAGGAGGAGCGGCCGCAGCAGCGGTTGCAGCGTCTCGGCCGCGGCGTCGCCCCGGCGGGCGGGGTCCAGCGCCACGGCGCGGCCGGCGAGGACCTCGTCGACCCGGCGGGCGACGGCCCGCTCGCTGCCCCCGGCACCGGCGGCGTCGCCGTCCAGCGCCAGGAGCAGGCGGTCGGGCCCGTCGCCGCCTCCCCGGAGCCGCTCGCCGGTGGTCAGGTCCGCCACGACCGTGGCCCCGGCGACCTCCTCCGGAAGCACCCCGGCGACCCGCGCGTCCGTCACGCCGGTCAGCCCGCGCACGGCGACGGTGTCCCCGGCGGCGAGGCCGGCGTCGTCCGCCAGCGCGACGCTCACCAGCACCGCGGGACCTGCCCCGGTGTCCTCCCCGCCGGCCTCCGCCGGAGGTGTGCCCGCCGTCTCGGCGTAGGCGTCGGCGAGGCCCGGGGGGAGGAAGGGGAGGGCGCGGGCGTCCCCGGCGACGAGGAGGGCACGGGTGGCGTCGACCGTGACCGCCGACTGGACCGTCGGGGCGGCGGCCGCCACGCCGGGGAGGGCGGCCACATCGTCGACCACGTCGTCCGGCACCGTGCCGCCGCTGAACGCCGGGGCCACTTCGAGGTCCGCCGTGCCGGCCACCTGGGCGGCCACCCGGTCGGCCGTTCCGGACACCGACGTGACGAGTCCGGCGACGGACACCACGAGCGCGCTGCACACGGCGACCATCGCCACCGTCACGAGCGTGCGGAACGGCCGCTCGGCGATGGCCCGCAGGCGGATCCGCAGCACCCGGGGTCAGTCCCCCAGTGCGGCGAGGTCGCCGGGGGCGAGGTCGTCCGCCGCCACGCGGCCGTCGCGGATCTGCACGACCCGCTGGGCCCGGGCGGCAGCCTCGGCGCTGTGGGTGACCATGACCAGCGTGGCGCCGTCGTGGACCAGCGACGCCAGGAGGTCGAGGACCTGGTCGCCGGCGGCTGTATCGAGATTGCCGGTCGGCTCGTCAGCTACGACGATCGACGGCGACCGCAGCAGCGCCCGCGCGATCGCCACCCGCTGGAGCTGGCCGCCCGACAGCTCGGCCGGCCGGTGCTCGACGCGGTGGCCCATGCCGACGCGCTCGAGCAACTCGACGGCGCGGGGCCGCAGCCGGGACAGGCGCTCGCCGGCGAACACGGACGGCAGCGCCACGTTCTCCCAGGCGGACAGCGTCGGGAGCAGGTTGAAGAACTGGAACACGAAGCCGACCTCGTCGCGGCGCAGGTCGCTGAGCTCGTCGTCACCGGCGTCGGCCACGGTCCGGCCGGCGATCGTCACCTGGCCGCTCGTGGGCCGGTCCAGCGCCGAGATCAGGTGCAGCAGCGTCGACTTGCCGGACCCGGACGGCCCCACCACCGCCACCGACGAGCCCCGCGCCACGTCGAGGTCCACGCCGTCGAGGGCACGGACCACCTCGTTGCCCCGGCGGTACTCCTTGACCAGCCCGCGGGCCACCACGGCCGGCGCCGGGCCGGCCCCGTCCGGCGACTCGCGAGCGGGGGGCATGGCCAGGGTGATACCCGAGCAGGCCGGATCGACACCGCCGCCGTCCGTGACGTCGGCCACCGCGACGGCCGCGACCCGCGTCGGACGGCGGAACGGGGAGCGCGTACGGTGGCCGGCGATGGACGTCCACCTGGTCGACGGCACCTACGAACTGTTCCGCTACCACTTCGCCCCCAACAACCGCGACGCCGACCGGGGCGCCACGGTGGGGGTGGTCGCCACGCTGCTGCAGCTCCTGGACGACGGCGCCACGCACGTCGCGGTGGCAACCGACCAGATCATCGAGTCGTTCCGCAACGACCTGTGGCCCGGCTACAAGTCGTCGGCCGGCATGCCGCGCGAGTTGCTCCGGCAGTTCCCGCTCGTCGAGGAGGCGATGGCCGCCGCCGGGTTCGTCGTGTGGCCGCAGGTCACGCACGAGGCCGACGACGGGCTGGCCGCCGGGGCCCGCATGGCCGCCGCCGACGACCGGGTCGAGCGGGTCGTGATCTGCACGCCCGACAAGGACCTCGGCCAGTGCGTGGGCGGCAAGGTATTCCAGCTCGACCGGCGCAAGGGCGTGACCCTCGACGCCGCCGGGGTGGAGGAAAAGCTCGGCGTGCCGCCCGCGTCCATCCCCGACCTGCTGGCGCTCGTGGGCGACAGCGCCGACGGGTTCCCGGGGCTGTCCGGCTGGGGCGCCAAGTCGGCCGCCGCCGTGCTGCGCCGCTGGGGCCACCTGGAGGACATCCC
>DATFOS010000014.1:0-59692 GCA_035265325.1 Acidimicrobiales bacterium | reverse complement strand
TGGGGTCGTCGTGGGTGCCAGCTCGGCGGCCGACGGCGGCTACCACCCCACCATGTGGCGCGACGGGCGCATCGTCGACCTCGGCACGCTCGGCGGGCCGTTCGGCCGGGCGACGGGCGTGAACGACCGGGGCGACGTGGTGGGCTTCAGCGAGACGGCGACCGGCGAGACGCACGCCTTCCGGTGGCGGCGGGGGCGGATGACCGACCTCGGCACCATCCCGGGGCAGGGCTTCAGCAGCCGCGGTGCTGGCGACGAGGCGGTGGGCGGTGGCCGCCCCGATCCGCGAACCGCCCCCGGTGACAACGGCCCGGCAGCTGTCACTGATTCTCATGATGAATTTGGCGGAGACAACCTTCAGCAGGAAAGAAGCACGGCTACGATGCGCCCATGGCACGGCGCAACGGTGGGATCCGTGCGGGCGGCGGGGCGGCGGCCCCCGCCCAGTCCCCGGCGAAGGCGAACGGCAACGGCGCGGGCGGGCGCGGCTGCATCTCGATCGGCTCCGGTGGCGGCGTCATGCGCCCGCTCAAGACGGCCGAGAGCGTGGCGCGCGACATCGTCCACGACATCATCGAGGCCGGGCAGCTGCCGGGGGCGGCGCTGCCGTCCGAGGCGGCGATGCTCGACCACTACCGCGTCAGCCGCGAGTCGCTGCGGGAGGGCCTGCGGCTGCTCGAGGTGCAGGGGCTGATCTCGATCCGGCGGGGCCCCGGCGGCGGGCCGGTGGTCGGCACGGTCGACCCGGCCAACCTGGGCCGGGTCTCGACGCTGTTCTTCCACATGTCGGGCGCCACCTACGCCGAGCTGTTCGAGGCCTGGCAGATGGCCGAGGTGGCGCTGGCCGAGCGGGCGGCCCGCCACCCCGACGGCGAGGCCCGGGCGGCGGCCATGGCGCCCTATCTGTCGGCCGACGCCCCCGGCACGGGTGAGGACGAGCTCGAGCGGTTCGTCGAGGCCCACGCCGGCTTCCACGGGGCCGTCGCCAGCCTGGTGGACAACCGGGTGCTCGAGCTGACGCTCCAGACCTACGGCCAGATCGTGAGCCACCACCTGGCCACGGTCCAGGACCCGCGCGACATCCGCCAGATGCTGGCCGACGACCACCGCGAGCTGGCCCGGGCCGTGGCGGCCGGCCATCCCCGTCGGGCGCGCGACCTGATGGAGGCGCACATCGCCGGTGTCGCCGGCCACAACCGCGAGCGCCTCGGCGACCGGGTCGACGACTTCATCGAGTGGCTGTAGCCCTCACCAGAGCGACTCGCCGCCGTCCACGACCAGGTTGGCGCCGGTGACGAAGCGGGCGGCGGGGGAGCAGAGGTAGAGGGCGCCGGCGGCCATGTCCGCCGGCAGGCCGGCCCGGCGAAGGGGGACCCCGCCGGCCCGCTCCTCGAACAGCGCCGGGTTGCCCTCCAGCGCCAGCGGCGTGGCGGTGATCCCGGGGGACAGCGTGTTGACGCGCACGTCGTGCTCGGCCAGCTCGTAGGCCGCCACCCGGACCATCTGGTTCAGCCCCGCCTTGGCCGCGGAGTAGGCGCCGATCGTGGGCCGGGCGCCGAGGGCACGGATGGACGACACGACGAGGATCGCCTTGTCGACCGGGTCGCCGGCACCGTCCGCCGCGGCCGCGGCGGTCCCGGCTGCGTCGATCCCGGTTGCGTCCGCCCCGGCATCGGCGTCGCCCGCCGACCGGTCGGCGATCATCCGGCGGGCGGCCGCCTGCATGCACAGGAACGTGCCGGTGAGGTTGAGGTCGATGCACCAGTCCCATTCCTCGGGCGTGATCTCGAGGAACGGGCGGGGCACGCCGGCGCCGGCGTTGGCGACGAACACGTCGAGCGACGGCAGGTCCGCCTCCAGGCGGGTGAAGAGGTCGGCGATGGCCGCCCGGTCGCCCGTGTCGCCGACGTACGTGCGGACCTCCGGCGTGGCGCCGCCGCTCCCCGGCACCGCGCGCAGCTCGTGGGCGGCGGCGTCGAGGTCCTTCTCGCCCCGGGCCACGAGGACGACGTTGGCGCCCGCCCCCACGAACGCCTCGGCGATGCCGAGCCCGATGCCCTTGCTGCCGCCGGTCACCACGGCCCACCGCCCGCTGAGCTGGTCCTTCATCTTTGCCCCCTGTTTCATGGATCCGAATTCCTCATGATGATATAGTCCGCCGTAGACGAGAGGGGGCAGTACGGATGGCTGGACCAGACGGCTGGGAGCACCGTGACCGGTGCGCCATCGTGGGGATCGGGGCGACCGACTTCTCCCGCAACTCGGGCCGCAGCGACCTGACGCTCGCCACGCAGGCGTCGCTGGCGGCGATCGAGGACGCCGGGCTCACGATCGGGGACATCGACGGCATCGTCCGTTGCGACCTCGACCAGGTGAAGCACCAGGACCTGGCGGAGTCGCTCGGCATCGACGAGCTGACCTACTGGGGCGAGACCGGGCCGGGCGGGGCCGCCCCGTGCGCCCAGGTGGCCCAGGCGGTCGCCGCCATCGAGAGCGGGCAGGCGACGAGCGTCCTCGTGTTCCGTGCGCTCAACGGGCGCTCGGGCCGGCGCTATGGCCAGGCCGACCCGGCCCGGGCGGGCGACGGGGCCGGCACCGAGGTCGTCGGCGGCAACGTGAGCTGGGACGAGTGGTTCATGCCCCACGGCCTGCTCACGCCGGGCCAGGCCTTCGCCCTTCTGGCGCAGCGCCACATGGCGGAGTACGGGACGACGTCCGAGCAGCTCGGGGCGATCGCGCTGGCCTGCCGCGAGCGGGCCAACGCCAACCCGGCGGCCCAGATGCACGACCGCAAGCTGTCCCTCGACGACTACCTGGCCGGCCGGATGATCTCGGCGCCGCTGCGCCTGTTCGACTTCTGCCTCGAGACCGACGGCGCCTGCGCCGTGGTGGTCACGTCGACCGAGCGGGCGCGGGACCTCCGCCGGAAGCCGGCGCTGATCCGAGCCGTCGCACAGGCGGGCATGCCCCGCGGCCAGGGCGGCGACATGTTCCCGGTCCTCATGCGGGAGTCGGTGACCACCCTGCCGGCCCGGCACGTGGCCGACCTGCTCTACCGCCGCGCCGGCATCGGCCCGGAGGACGTCGACGTGGCGCAGTTGTACGACTGCTTCACGATCACCGTGCTCATGGAGCTGGAGGACTGGGGCTTCTGCGCCAAGGGCGAGGGCGGCCCGTTCGTGGCCGGCGGCGGCATCGGCATGGAGGGGACGATCCCCGTCAACACCGGCGGCGGCCACCTGTCCGAGGGCTACATCCACGGGATGAACCATGTGGTCGAGGGCGTGCGTCAGGTCCGGGGCGAGTCGACGAGCCAGGTCCCCGGTGCGGAGACGTGCCTCGTGGCCTGCACGCCCCTGCCTCCCGGCAGCGCCATCCTGCTGAGGGCCGCATGAGCGCCGCCGACGTGGCCGTCGGAGACGAGCCGGTGCGCGTGGGATGGCCGGCCCCCGTCACCGACGACCACGACAGCGCCGGGTTCTGGGAGGCCGCCGCCCGCCACCGGCTCGTGGCCCGGGTGTGCGCCGCCTGCGGGACCACGCTCCACCTGCCCCGGGCGCGCTGCGTCCGCTGTGGGAGCTTCGACGGCTCGTGGGAGCCCCGGTCCGGCGCCGGGCGCCTGTACTCGTACACGACGGTGACCCACCAGGTGCACCCGGCGTTCCCGGTCCCGTACACGGTCGTGCTGGTCGAGCTGGCGGACGACCCCGCCGTGCGGCTGGTCGGCACGCTCGACGGCGCCCCGCCGCTGACGATCGGCATGCCGATGCACGTCACCTGGGAGGCACGCGGGAACGGCACCGTGGTCCCGAACTGGGCACCCGATGAGGCACACGGAGGGGCGAGCGCATGAGTTGGGACTTCGAGACCGACCCCGAGTTCCAGGCCGAGCTGGACTGGGTCGACCGGTTCGTCGCCGAGGAGGTCGAGCCGGTCGACCAGGTCATCACGCACGCGTGGGACATGGCCGACCCGGTCCGCCGGGCGCTGATCCCGCCGCTGCAGCGGCAGGTGCAGGAGCGGGGCCTGTGGGCGACCCACCTCGGCCCGCACCTGGGCGGACCCGGCTACGGCCAGGTCAAGCTGGCCCTGCTCAACGAGATCCTCGGGCGCTCGCACAGCGCGCCGATCGTGTTCGGCTGTCAGGCGCCCGATTCCGGCAACGCCGAGATCCTGGCCCACTACGGCACCGAGCAGCTCAAGAAGCAGTACCTCGAGCCGCTCCTACGGAACGAGATCGTCTCCGCCTTCTCGATGACCGAGCCCCGAGGCGGGTCGGACCCGACCGGCTTCGTGTGCCGCGCCGAGCTCGACGGCGACGAGTGGGTGGTCAACGGCGAGAAGTGGTTCTCGTCGCACGCCCGCTACGCCTCGTTCCTGATCCTGCTGGCGGTGACGGAGCCCGACGCCGACCGCCACAAGCGCATGTCGATGTTCGTGGTCCCGGCCGACACGCCGGGGATCGAGATCGTCCGCAACGTGGGCGTCTACGGGCACGACCCCGACGAGGGCACCCACGCCTACATCCGCTACCACGACGTGCGCATCCCGGCGGACCACATCCTCGGCGCCCGCGGCGAGGGCTTCGCCGTGGCGCAGACCCGGCTGGGCGGCGGGCGCATCCACCACGCCATGCGGACCGTGGGCCTGGTCAAGCAGGCGCTCGGGATGATGTGCGAGCGGGCCCTGTCCCGGGTCACGCAGGGCGAGACGCTGGCCCGCAAGCAGCTGGTGCAGGCGATGATCGCCGACTCGTGGGTCCAGCTGGAGCAGTTCCGGCTCCTGGTCCTACAGACGGCCTGGAAGATCGACCGGTACGACGACTACCAGAAGGTCCGGGTGGACATCTCGGCCGTGAAGGCGGCCATGCCCAAGGTGCTGCACGACGTGGCCGCCCGGGCGCTGCAGGTCCACGGGTCGCTGGGCGTGTCGCACGAGATGCCGTTCGGCTCGATGGTCCTCGAGTCCTTCCACATGGGCCTGGCCGACGGCGCCACCGAGGTGCACCAGATGCAGGTCGCCCGCCAGGTCCTCAAGCAGTACAGGCCGACCGAGGACCTGTTCCCGACCGGCCACCTGCCCCGCCGCAAGGCCGAGGCCGAGGCCCGGTTCGCCGACGTGCTGGCGCAGGTCGAGGCCGATCGGCTGATCGGCGCGTCGCCCGGCTCGCCGCCCGGCGGTGGCTCGTGAGGGTCGGCCTGTCCTGCTACGACATCTCGGCGTCCGAGCTGGTGGCGCTGGGCGTCGCCGCCGAGGCGGCCGGGTTCGACTCGGTGTGGCTCGGCGAGCACGTCGTGCTGCCGGTCGGCTACGGCAGCGAGCACCCGACCACGGGCGACACGGCCCACCAGCACCACACCGGGCCGATCGTCGACCCCTCGACGACCCTGGTCGACCCGCTCGTGGCGCTGTCCGCGGTGGCGGCCGCGACCTCGTCGCTGCGGCTGGCGACCGGGATCTACCTCCTGCCGCTGCGACCGCCGCTGGTCACGGCGCGCATGACGGCCACGCTGGCGGACGTGTCCGGCGGGCGCTTCATGCTCGGCGTCGGCTCCGGCTGGCTCGAGGAGGAGTTCGCCGCCGTCGGCGTCCCCTTCGACGAGCGCCGGGCCCGCTACGAGGAGTCGATCGCCATCCTGCGCCAGGCGTGGAGCGGCAAGCCCTTCGCTCACGACGGGACGTACTGGCGGTTCGGCCGGGTCCAGGTCAGTACGTCCCCCGTGGAGGTGCCGCTCGTCCTGGGCGGGAACACCGAGGCCGCGCTGCGGCGGGCGGCCGCGGTGGCCGACGGCTGGTTCGCCTCGGGGACTCCGTCGTTCGAGGACGCCGTCGTCCTGCGCCGCCGGCTGCTCGAGTTGCGGGACGAGCTGGGCCGGCACGAGCCGTTCCCCATGCACGTCCGCGTGGCCTCGCCCGACGTGCCCCTGGATGCCTACGAGGGGGCCGGCTTCGCATCCGTCCTCGTCTGGGCGGACCAGGTGTGGCCCGGGTCGTCGTCGCCCGGCGGGGCCGCCGCGGCCGCCGCCACCCTGGCCGAGGCGGGGTCCCGTCTCGGCCTCACCCCTCCGGAGGTCTCGTCGTGATGCTGCTCAAGCCCGGGGCTCGCCTGCAGAGTGCCGTCTGCGCCGGCCAGGTCGTGGTCGTGCGGGCGCCGTCCGAGGAGGTCGACCTGCGCTTCGGCGGCGTCCCGGTGCGCCCGGCGTCCCCGGACGGCCCGCCGCCCGACGAGTCCGCCTCGCCCGACCGGGTGGGCGAGACGCCGATCGGCAAGCGCTACGTGGCGCCGTCCGTGGGCCTCGAGGTTCTGGTCACGAAGGCCGGCTCGTCCCTGCTGTCGGTGGGCGACGACCTCCTCGAGCGCAAGGACGCCAAGCCCCTTCCGGCCTCGGACTAGGCGCGCCGCGCCCGGTCACCGCGCC
This sequence comes from Acidimicrobiales bacterium, assembly GCA_035265325.1. Taxonomy (GTDB): domain Bacteria; phylum Actinomycetota; class Acidimicrobiia; order Acidimicrobiales; family VFJN01; genus DATCLS01. The sequence continues at coordinate 53,273 of DATFOS010000014.1, read as the reverse complement.
AGGCCGGGGGGCGGGCGGGCGGTGCTCGCTCGTCGACGCCCGGGACCGGGCCGGCCCCGGTCAGGCGGCGGAGGTGGTGTGGCGGGGGGCCTCGAGCTCCGCCTTGACGACGCGGCGCAGGACCTTACCCGTGTCGTTGTACGGGAGCGCCTGGCGGACCTCGACGACGGCCGGGCGGCGGGACGAGCGCAGGCCCGCGACCACCCAGTCGCTCAGCTCCCCGGCGGTGGCGGCCGCCCCCGGGTGGAGCACCACGGCGGCGGCCACGACCTCGCCCCACTCGTCGTCGGGCAGGCCGACGACGACGGCCTCGGCGACGGCGGGGTGGGTGAGCAGGGCGTCCTCGATCTCGCCGGGCGACAGGTTCTCGCCGCCCCGGACGATCACGTCGTCCATCCGGCCCTCGACGTAGAGGTAGCCCTCGTCGTCGAACCAGCCCTCGTCGTTGGTGGGGAACCAGCCGCCGGTGTCGCGTCCGGCCCGGTCCACGTATTCGCCGGACACCTGTTCGCCCCGCACCCACACCTCGCCGCGCCCGCCGGCGGGGACGGGGCGGCCCTCGGCGTCCCGGACGTCGATCTCGACGGTGGGCACGGGCCGCCCCACCGAGGCGAGGCGACGGCGCACGGCGGGGTCGTCGCTGGCGAATGCGGCCCGGTGGTCGTCGGGGCCGAGTACGGCGACCGACGAGCTGGTCTCGGTGAGCCCGTAGGCGTTCACGAAGTCGACGCCCGGGATCAGCGCCATCGCCCGCTCGATCACGGGCAGGGGCATGCGCCCGCCGCCGTAGGACAGGTGGCGCAGGCGAGGGAGGGCGGGCTGCCAGCCGTCGACGTGGGTCGTCGCGGCGGCTGTGGTCGGCGCTGCGCCCGTGGCCGCGCCCGTGCTCGGGCCCGGGCTCGGGTCGAGGGCGTCGAGGATCCTGGCCAGCATCGTGGGGACGACCATTGCGTGGGTGACGTGCTGCTCGCGGGCGGCCGTCACCCAGGCGGCCGGGTCGAAGCTGGGCAGCTGCACCAGCCGGCGGCCGCCGTACACCGAGGTCAGGAGGGCCGAGATCCCGGCGATGTGGTAGGGCGGGACGGACACCAGCGAGGCCTCGTCCTCGCCGGCGGCCAGGAAGTCGACCGACCCGAGCACGTAGCTGGCCAGGTGCCGGTGGCGGAGTACCGCGACCTTGGGCTCGCCGCTCGTGCCGCTCGTGTGGAGGAGGACGGCGACGTCCTCGGGGTCGACGAACGGCGGCAGCTCGGCTTCCGTCCCGCCGTGGCTGGTGACGTCGCTCGTGGGGTCCCTCGTGGGGTCGCCGTCGGCGTCCGCGTCCAGGGCGGCGAGGAAGGCGTCGGTGGTGACGACCTCGACGCCGTCGATGCCGGCGAGGCGGTCCTCCATGCCGGAGGCGCACAGAAGCATAGCGGGGGCCTGGCGCCCGACGAGCGCCCGGAGCCGGTCGTCGGCCAGCCGGTAGTTGAGAGGGACGAACGGGATGCCCGCCGCGGCGGCGCCGAACAGCGCCACCGGCAGGGCGGGGCCGGAGATGTCGGTGTAGAGCAGCCGCCCGGCCCCCCGGCCGAGGGCGTGCCGGCCGGCCCGCTGCGCCAGGTCGAGCAGCCGGCCGTACGTGAGCCCGGCCCGCAGGTCGCCCAGGGCGACGCGCTCGGGGGCCTCGCCGGCGGCCATCTCCAGCAGCAGCAGAACGTTCATGGTTCCTATTTCATCATGAGGAATTCGCCGTGGCAACCGTCACGTACCCGGCTGTCGCCCGAGGTCGCGCACGGCGTCGACGAGGCCCCAGGCGAGCGCCGTCGGCGCGTCGATGGGCCGCCCGGCCAGGGCGAGCCAGGCGGTCCGCTGCCGCCCGACGCGGCGCGGGATGCTCACCGTCCCGCCGGCGCCGGGGACGAGGCCCATGGCGACCTCGGGCAGGGTGAACGTGGCGCCGGGATGGGCAACCACCCGGCGGGCGAAGGCCGGCAGCTCGACGCCGGCGCCGTGGCAGGCGCCGTGGACGTGGACCGTGGTCCGCCCGGCGACCCGGTGCAGGGCCCGGGCCGGGCTGCGGGCCAGCCGCAGGAGGTGGGCGGAGGCCGGGTCGGCCAGCGACCCGAACTCCCGGAGGTCGCCGCCGGCCGAGAACACCGGGCCGTCCCCCCGCAGCACGACCTCCTCGACGCCGTCGTCGGCGGCGACCAGCAGCGCGTCCACGAGCGCCTGCTGCATGGCGGCGTCGACGGCGTTGCGGGCGGCGGGCCGGGCGAGCGTGACCGTGAGGCGTCGGCCGTCCCGCTCGGCGCGCACGCGTTCGCCGTCGTCCGGCGTGCGAGCCGGTGCGGTCGCCCGCCCGTCCAGCCACCTTCCGTGGTCCGGCCCGGCCTGCAGCATGGAGTACACGGCCGACTCGGCGACGAGCGCCTCCTCGACCCCGAGCGGCTCGCTCGCCCGGAGGTGCACCACCAGCGCCGTCGCCGCCAGAGGATGCGCCTCCACGGCCGCCACCACCTCGCCGGCCTCGTCGGCCCCGCCCACCACCACGTCGGCCTCGCCGGCAACCCCGCCCGCGGAGCCCGCGGCCGGGTTTGCGGCTGGCCCCGTGGCCGGGTCGCCGGCTGCGCCCGGGGCGACGCCCACGACGACGACCGGGTAGGCCGCCAGCGCAACGAGCGCCCGGCGGACCGGGTCGGTCGCGGGCGTTGGGACGTGTCGCAGGTCGACGACCAGGGCTCCGCCGCCGGGGCCGGGGGTCAGCGCCTCGAGGGCCGCCGGGGACGCCACGGCGTCGGCGAGGATGGCGGCGTCGACGATGTCCACGGTGGGCGACCGTACAGTCGGGCACGCATGGTGGCCGTGGATCGACGTGACCAGGAGCTGCGCTCGCGGTGGGCGGCGAGCGGCGCCATGGCGCTCACGGGCGACGCGGACGGCCCGCCGCTGATCGCGCCGGCCGGTCTAGTGGCCCGCATCGCGGCGCTCGGCGACGCTGCCGGCGGCGCCGACGCCCTGGCGCTGCTGGCCGAGCGGGCCGCCATCGCCGGGCTGAGCCGGCGGGGACGGACGAGCTGTGGTGGCGCCACGCGGCTGTTGCGGGCGGCCGGCGGGTGGGTCGCCGTTTCGCTCGCCCGGCAGGACGACGTCGACCTCGTCCCCGCCTGGTTCGGCCTCGACACACCGCCGCCCGACGTGTGGGCGGCGGTGGGGCGCGAGGTCGGGCTGCGCCCGGCTGCTGTGGTCGTCGCCGACGGGCGTCTGCTGGGCCTCCCGGTCGCCCTCCTGGGCGAGTGCGCAGGCGGAGCGGGGCGGCGGCCCGGCGTCCTGGCCCGGCGTCTCGGCGACGCAGCACCGCTCGGCCGGCCGCCGCTCGTCCTGGACCTGTCGTCGCTGTGGGCCGGGCCGCTCTGTGCCCACCTGCTGGGGCTGGCCGGTGCTCGGGTCGTCAAGGTGGAGTCGACCGGCCGGGCCGACGGCGCCCGCCGCGGGCCGGCGACGTTCTACGACCTGCTCCACGCCGGCCACGAGTCCGTGGCGCTGGACTTCGGCTCGGCCGCCGGGCGGTCGGCCCTGCGTCGCCTGGTCGGGGCCGCCGACGTGGTCATCGCGGCGTCCCGCCCGCGGGCTCTGGTGCAGCTGGGCATCGACGCCGAGGCCGCGGTCCGGGACGGCGTGCGGGGCTGGGTGTCGATCACGGGCCAAGGCCGGGACTCGGACGCCGTGTCCTTCGGCGACGACGCCGCCGTCGCCGGCGGCCTCGTGGCCTGGACGGCCGGTGACCCACGAACGCTCGCCGGCGCCGCACCGCCGGGCCCGTCGGACGCGCCCACGCCGGTCTTCGTCGCCGACGCCATCGCCGACCCGCTCACCGGCCTCGCCGCCGCCGGCGCCGTCCGCAGCACCCTGGAGGGCGGCGGCCGCTGGCTCCTCGACGTCTCGATGGCGCACGTCGCGGCCGACATCGCCGGCGACCGGGCGACGTCACCGGCCTCCGCCGAGCCGTGGCCGCCGGGCCGCGACGCCGACGCCCCCGCGCCCATCGCCCGCCGGCCGGCCGGCCGAGCGGCCCGCCACGGCGCCCACACCGCCCGCGTCCTGGCCGAACTCGCCGGGGGTGGTGAGGGCGCCGGGGAGCCCGGTGAGGGTGCAGGGCCGTGACGGGGGGTCGGGGCCTGGTCTTCCGGGACGTCGAGGTCGACGGGCGGCGGGTGGACGTGCGGGTCGCCGGCGGCGTGATCGAGGGTGTCGGTTCCGACCTGCCGGCGGCGGGGGCCGAGGTGGTGGACGGCGGGGGAGGGGCGCTGGTCCCCGGGCTGCACGACCACCACATCCACCTGCTGGCCACGGCGGCGGCGGAGGCGTCGGTCCCGGTCGGCCCGGCCGACGTGGGCGATGCCGCCGGCCTGGCCGCCGCGCTCCGCGGGGCCGCGGCCCGGACACCACCGGGCGGCTGGGTCCGTGCGGTCGGCTACCACGAGTCGGTGGCCGGCGACCTGGACCGCGCCACGCTGGACCAGTGGGTCCCGGACACGCCGGTTCGGGTCCAGCACCGCACCGGCGGGCTCTGGATGCTCAACGGCGCGGCCCTCGCCGCCGTCGCGCCGATCCCGGCGGACGACGGCGACGGACCGGGGACGAGCGCCGACACCGGCCGGTTCTTCCGCGCCGACCGCTGGCTGGCCGACCGTTGGCCCACGGTGGACCTCGACCTGGCCGCCCTCGGCCGCCGCCTGGCTGCCTACGGTGTCACGGGCGTCACCGACGCCACGCCCTTCGCCACGCCGGACGGCCCGCGGCGGCTCGGCGCGGCGGTGGCGGCCGGCGACCTGCCCCAGCACGTCACGATGATGGGCGGCCCGGCACTGGTCGGGACGCCCGCGCCGCCGGGCCTCACCCCGGGCCCGGTCAAGTTGCTGCTCCACGACCACGACCTCCCTCCCCTGGACGTGGTGGTCGGGTGGGTGAGCTGGGCGCACGGCGCCGGGCGCCCGGTGGCCGTCCACAGCGTCACGCTGGACGCGCTGGTCGTCACGATCGCCGCCCTGCAGGACGCCGGCCCGATGGCGGGCGACCGCATCGAGCACGCGGCGATCGTGCCGCCGGCATTCGTCGCCCACCTGCTGGACCTCGGCGTCGCGGTCGTCACCCAGCCGTCCTTCGTCCGGGAGCGCGGGGACGGCTACCTCACCGAGGTCGACGAGGCCGAGCAGCCGGACCTCTGGCGCTGCGGCACGCTGGCCAGCGCCGGCGTCCCGGTCGCCGCCGGCACCGACGCGCCCTACGGCCCGCTCGACCCCTGGGTCGCCATCCGGGCGGCCACGACCCGCCGCACCCGCGCCGGTGTGCCCCTGGGCCCGGACGAGGCCGTCCCGCCGCGGACGGCGCTGGCCCTGTTCCTGGGCCCGGCCGACCGGCCGGGCGGCCCGCCGCGCCGCGTCGTCCCCGGTGCCCCGGCCGACCTTGCCCTGCTCCGCGCCCCGCTCGCCGACGCGATCGCCGAAGGCCCGGGGCGCGCCGAGCCGCCCGTCCGCCGGACGTACCGGGCCGGGGCCCAGCTCCCGGCTCCCTGACCGCCGCGGCGGGCGACCTGGCGGACCGGGGAATCACGAACCCGCCGGGTCGGCCACACGACGGCGCCGACGACGTGTCCTGTGGTACGACGACAACCGGGCGGGAAGGGCGACGGCCCTGGGTGTCCGAGCGGTCGGCGCCAGCGCCTACGTGCGAAACGACCGGAACGACCACTCATCGAGCTGGCCGCCGGCTGACGGGTGGTCGCGGGCCTGGGGTCGTTCCGTTGCGGCCGGGGCTGTGGGACCCTGTCCGCGATGGAGCTGCCGGCGGGGCTCGTCCTGGTCGTCGTGATCGTCGCCGCCGGCGTGCGCAGCCCCCGATACGCGCCCCGGCCGGAGCTGCGGTGGGCCCGCGGGCTGGTCGGGGGCCTCGTCGCCGTCCCGGCCGGCATGCTGCTCGGCAGCCTGACGGCGACCTGGTACGTCCGGGAGCAACCGACCGGCGGCGAGTCCGTGACCGACGGCGGCGACGCCACGACCGTGGTCGTCGTGGCCGGCGGGCTCGTGGTGGCGGCGCTGATCGTCCGAGGCCTCCACGGCCGGCGCAACTGGGCGCCGACCGCCCTCCTGGTGGCCTGGCTGCCGGTGGGCTGGGCCTGGATCGCCGCCACCGACGCCTACGACATCCTCCAGGAGATGCCGGTGGAGGCGGAGGTCGAGGCCGGCTTGGTGCTCGCCACCGCCGGCATGGGCGTCATGACCGCCGTCGCCCTCCTGGCAGTGGCCGTCCGCACCTGGGAGACCTGGCCGCCCACCCCACCCGCCGACGTCCTCGGCGACATCTGGCGCACCCTCAACAGCACCTGACGGCCGCACTGACCACACCGACCCACCGGGGCCGTCGAACATGCCGTCCAGCAAGGACATGGCGGCGAGAACGACCCGCCTCACGCCGCCACCTCCACGGCGGCCGCCTGCGCGGCGGACCACGCCTCGTGCGCCGTCCGGACCCGGCCCCACAGGCCGTCGACGGCCGCGGCCGGCACGTCCAGGACCAGGCCGAAGATGTCGGCCAGGGCGGCGATCCACTCGTCCCGGGAGTCGAGCGTCGTGGTCTCGACGGCGGCGCCCGAACGCCGGGTCAGCATGCAGCCCCGCACGATGTCGCAGCCCGTGGCGTGCCGGCGCTGTGCGGTGACGACCTTGGCGAAGCCGGACTCCGGCGACGTCGCGTTGTAGAGGTGCCGGGCGGCGAACGCGTCCATCCCGACGGCCGTCGAGGTGACGAGGCTGACGCCGGAGACCGAGCTCGTCGGATCCGTACCGAGATGCCAGTCGCCGACCGGCTCGTCCGGACCGTTCTCACCGTGTCCCGTGCCCGCCGCGCCGACCGGCGCCAGCGACAGGCCCGACGGGCCCTGCTGGTAGGCGCCGGCCCGCAGCGGCAGCGGCTCGTGGAGCGGATCGCCCAGCCCCGTGTCGACGTACCAGGTGCCGCCGGGGTTGGCGTCCGTCGGCAGGCCGTGGACCAGCAGCGCCACGTGGTTCGCCAGCGTCTTCGGGCTCGGGCCGGTTTCGTCGTGGACGCCGGCGACATGCCGGGTCACCGAGTAGCCGAGGGTGGCCAGGAGGGCCGACAGGGCGCCGTTGAGCTGGTAGCAGTACCCGCCGCGGCCTCCGGCGGCCAGGCGCCGGGCCGACTCGGCGGGGTCGATGCCCCAGCCCTGGGCGAGGTGGATCCAGAACGTCTCGTACGGCATCCGCTCCACGTGCGCCCGGTGCAGGCGGAACAGTTCGTCCACCGACGGCGGGGCGGCGTCGACACCCAAGCGGCGCAAGTAGGCGTCCACGACGACGTCGTCGAGGCCGGAAACGGGGGTGGGAACGGGGGTGGAGGGGGTGCTGTGGGTGGTGTGCGTCGGCATCGGAGGGCTCCTCGGGGGGACCGGTCGACCGTGTGTCGGCGTAGGTGGACCGTACGGGTGAGGTGGTCCGACCGAACAGGGCCAATCGGTGCCCGGTCAGGAGGACCACTCACCCGCCCTGGGGCAGGTCCGCGACGAAGCCCACGAGCGGTTGACAAGGTGTAGGTTTACAAGGTGTAGGGTCCTCGTCGTGACGATGCAGGCAGACGGACGACGGGCGCGCCTGACCGCCGCCGAGCGCGCCGAGCAGCTGATCGACGTGGCGGAGGCGCTGTTCATCACGAAGGGCTACGACCGCACCTCGATCGGCGACGTCGCCACCGCCGCCGGCGTCAGTCGTCCGGTGGTGTACGAGTACCACGGGTCCAAGGAGGGCCTGTACCTGGCTGCGTTGGAACGGGCGAAACGCCGGTTGGCCGACGACTACACCGCAGCCCTGGCGGGACTGCGCGACCGGGAGACGATCTTGCGGGCGGCCGCCGACGTCTGGTTCTCGTTCGTGGAGCGTGACCCGGAACGTTGGGTGCTGCTCTACGGCGGCAGCGCTGTCCCGTTGACCGGGGAGCTGGGGGACCGCCTTGCTGCGGTCAACGCGAACGGCCTCGGGTACTACGTACGTGCGATCCGGCGGTGGGTGCGTCCCGACGTGTCGGCTCGGACGGTCGAGGTGACGGCCCACCTGATCTTCGGCGCCGCCCACCAGCTGGCCCAGTGGTTCCTGGACAACCCCGACGTCACACGAGGCGAGGTGGTCGACCGCTTCGCCCAGTTCTGCTGGGCCGGCATGGCGCCCCTCTTGCCGGGTGGCCCCGATGCGTGAACAGGCAGTGTCTCTGCGCTGCCGGCGTGGTCGTCGCCGACGCCGGCTCGACGCCGCCCTCGTCGTGACCATGCTGTTCACGGTTGCGGTCGGGTGCTCGAGCTCCGACGAGGCTCGTCCGGCGACGACCACGACGGCGGCGAGCGCGACCGAGCCGCCGCTGCCGCCCTCCTCCGTGCCGGCCCCGGCCGGGGCGGCGGTGACGCAGCCCGTGCAGCCCACGTCGGGGCCGGGCGGCAGCGACCTGCCGCACTGGGACTGGCGGGAGAGCTCCGGAGGCTCGGGGGCGGACGCCTGGTACGTGTTCGAGCCGATGGCCCCCCGTCCGGCGACGGCGCCGCTGGCGATCGTGATGCACGGCTACTTCGAGTACGAGGGCTACGGCTCGATGTACGAGCTCATCCGCCACACGGTCCTCTCGGGCACCATCGTGATCTACCCCCGCTGGCAGACGGGAGAGGTCGAGCCGTGTCCCGGGCCGTTCGACCCCGAGCCCTGCCTCGACGCGGCCGTCGCAGGGATCGAGGGAGCGCTGGCCCACCTCCGGGCCGACGACTCGCGTGTGCAACCCGACGTCGATCGCACGAGCTACTTCGGGTTGTCGTTCGGCGGGATCCTCACGGCCAACATGGCGAACCGGTGGGAACAGCTCGACCTGCCCGTGCCGCAGGCGATCTTCATCGACGACATCCACGACTCCGGTCTCGACGGGCCCGGCGAGCCGGCGCTCGACGACTCGATGGACGGCATCCCCTCGGATGTGCTGCTGGAGTGCCACGTCGGCGCGGAAGGCGTGATCGCAGAGGACCCGACCGGCGGCTGCAACGCCCTGTTCCCCTTACTCCGCCACATCCCCGCCGGCAACAAGGCCATCGTCCTCACCCGGCCTGACGACCACGGCAGGCCCGCCCTGTCCTCATCTCACGGCGTGTGCGCCGCCCAGGAGGGCGAGGCCGACGCCTACGACTGGGGCTTCTGCTGGAAGGTCTGGGACGCGCTCCGGTCGGCGGTCGCCGAGGGCGACCCCCCGCGGCACGCCATCGGCGACGACCCCGAGCACCTCAGCACCGGCGAGTGGAGCGACGGCACGCCCGTGGCCCCGCTCGAGGTCCGCCACGACGCCCCCATCCAGCCGTGACCCGCACGACCGCAAGTCGGAAGCACCAAGCATGAGCACGACGACGATCCCCCCGCATCGCACCCGCCGGCCGCTGCTGAGCGCGGCCGCCGCGAGCCTGGCGATGGCCTTGGCCATCACGTCGTGCGCGTCCTCGGACGGTGACGACGCGGCCGCGACCAGCACGACGGAGTCGGGCACCACCGACCCGGGCGTCGAGTGCCCGACGGAGGTCGACGCCCAGGAGTTCGCCACTGCAGAGGAACTTCGAGGCCTCCTCGCCGAGTTCAACGACTTCGGGCTGCGCTCACCGGCGAGCGATCAGCACGAGGCGTCGATCGACTGGCTCGCCGGCGAGCTCGGTGACGTCCCGGGGATGGAGATCGAGTTCGACGAGTACACGATCGACCGCTGGCAGCCCACGCCCGAGGCGGCCGGCGACACGCCCGGGCGCGACCTCGCTGCCGCCGGCGCCCTGACCGTCGATGACGGCACATCGCCGGAGGACATCGCGGTTGCCGGGGCGGTGCCCTTCTCGCTGCCCACCCCCGACGACGGTGTCGCCGGGGAACTCGCCTTCCTCGCCGCCGACCGGATCACCGCGGCCGACGCCGCCGGGAAGGTCGTCGTCACCGAGATCCCCCACTCCTCCCTGCCGTACGCCGCGTTCCGGGCGATCGGGCACGTCATCACCGACGACCTGCCAACCGAGGGCGACTACGACCGGCCCTACCTCCGCAACATGGACGCGATCCTCACCGATGCCGGCATCGCCGGCGCCGCAGGGGTCGTGATGGTGTGGGACGCGCCGACCGACCAGCTCGAGGGCTACTGGGACCCGCACACCGGCACGAGGTTCCGCGTGCCGGCCGTCTTCGTCGGCAACGACGACGTCGACCGCCTCCGGGACCTCGCTGCCGCCGGCGCGACTGCACAGCTCTCCGTGTTCGCCGACTGGGACGAAGCACCCACGCGCAACCTCATCGCCACCCTCCCCGGTCAGACGAGGGAACGCATCGTCGTCAACGCCAACACCGACAGCGTGTCCTGGGTGCAGGAGAACGGCACCGTCGCCGCCATCGCCCTGGCCCGCTACCTCGGCGACCTGCCGATCGAGTGCCGGACGAGGGACGTCCAGTTCGCGCTCACGACGAACCACCTCGGCTTCACCACCGACGGCACCTTCCGCTACGGCCCCCAGCTCGACGAGGACTACGACGACGGCACCGTCGCCTTCGTCATGGCCACCGAGCACCTCGGCACCCGCGAGATCCTGCCCACGACCCCCGGCGGCCGCCTCGAGTACACCGGCGAGGTCGAGCCCTTCGCGTGGTCCGCGCCCGAGGAGAGCCCGGTGCTCCTCCAGGCCACCCTCGACGCGGTCGAGCGCCGCGGCCTCGAACGGACGGCCGTCGTCAAGGGCGTGGGCGTTCCGGAGGCCGACCAGGTCCCCAGCGTCTGCTCGCAGGGCGGCCTCGGCACGAACTTCCACGGCCTGCTCATCCCCACCATCGCCGGCATCAGCGGGCCCTGGTCACTGTGGGCCCCCGGCTTCGGCGAGGACGCCATCGACTTCGAGCACATGCGTGACCAGACTCTCGCCTTCGGCGACATCGCCGTCGAGCTCGACGACGTCGACCGCACCGACATAGCGGGCGACTACATCGAGGCACGCGAGCAGCGCGCCGCCGGCGCCGTCACATGCGCCCTGGAGCCTCCGCCCGCCGAAGCTCCCGGTCGTTGAGGTCCTCTACATCGTGGCCACCGAGCGGAGGCGGAGCGGCGATCCTGCACGGGCTGCACAGTCGCGTGCGGGGGTCTCGGGCGGGTAAGCCTGCGGGCGTGACGCGCCACGTACGTGCCGAGGAGGTCGGGTTCCGGGGCGAGCCCGCCGTCGAGTTGGCCTCCGGGGACCTGACCGCCACCTTCCTGCCGGGGGTGGGGATGACCGGCGTGTCGCTGCGCCACCGCGGGCGCGAGCGCCTCCACCTGCGGGAGGGGGTCGAGGTGTTGCGGTCCGGCCGGACCGCCGCGCTGCCGCTGCTGGCGCCCTGGGCCAACCGCCTGTCGCGCTGGTCCTACGAGGCGGCCGGCGTGGCGGTCGACCTCACGGGCCAGTCGCCGCCGGTCCGGACGGACAAGGCCACCGGCCTGCCCATCCATGGCCTGCTGGTGGGCCGGCCCGGGTGGGCGGTCGACCAGCTCGGCACGGACGGTGACGCGGCCACGCTGCGGGCCTCCCGTCCCGTGGACGACCCCGCTTTCCCGTTCCCGCACACGGTCACGATCGACGTCCGCGTCGCCGACGACCGGATGGTGGTCGCCACGACCGTCACGCCCACCCGCGACCGCCCCGTCCCGGTCGCTTTCGGCTGGCACCCCTACCTCTGCCTGCCGGAGGCGGACCGGTCCGCCTGGCACCTGCGGGCGCCGGCGCGGGACCACCTGCTGCTCGACGCGCAGGGCATCCCCACCGGCGAGCGGGTGGCCGTCCCGGTCGAGGACGCCCCGCTCGGGAACCGCACCTACGACGACCTCTACGAGGTGGGCGACGCGCCCGGGGCCGACGGCCGGGCGCTGGCGTTCGCCCTGGACGACGGCACGGGCATCGCCATGATCCCCGGCGAGGGCTTCCCGTACGCCCAGGTGTGGGTCCCGGAAGGGTTGCCGTACGCCGCCCTCGAACCCATGGCGGCACCCACGGACGCGCTGGTCACCGGCAAGGCGCCCCTCGTGGCGCCGGGGGACGCCTTCACCGCCACCTTCACGCTGGCGGCGACCTGAGGCCCGGGGTCAGGCGGCCACGAGGGGCAGTCCGAAGAGCGGGAACAGGCGGGGCTCGACGAAGGCGCGGATCGCGCGGACCTGGCCGTCCTCGACGTCGATGACCTGGAGGGCGAACGCCTCGTAGCCACCGGGGCCGGGACGGTACTGGGCGAACGCCGGGGAGCCGTTGGCCCAGGTCGGCACGACGAGCGAGCCGGCGCAGGCGGCGCCCTCGCTGCCCAGCCACACCCGGATGTCGGACCGGCCCCGGAACCACAGGTCGGCCGGCGGCATGGACAGGGTGGCGTCCTCGTGCAGCAGCGCCACCAGGGCGTCGACGTCGTAGCGGCGGAAGGCGTCGAGGTAGCGGTCCAGCAGCCGGGCCTGGTCCTCGGCGAGCGCGGCGGGGTCACCCGTCCCCTCGGCCGCGCCGGGGCCGGGACCCCGCCGCGGGCCGCCGGGCCCGCTGCCCGCCACGCCGCGGGCCGCCAGCGTGGCGCGGGCCCGCTGGAGCGAGCTCTTCACCGACACGACCGACGTGTCCAGCAGGTCGGCGACTTCCTGCGCCCGCCAGCGCAGGACGTCCCGGAGGATGAGCACCGCGCGCTGCCGGGGCGGGAGGTGCTGGAGGGCGGCGACGAACGCCAGGCGGATCGACTCGCGCTCCACGACGGCGTCCCCGGGCTCGACCGAGGCCGAGGCCACGGCCGACCCCGGGGCGGCGCCGACCCCGGCCGACGGCCCGCCGTCCGGGAAGGGCTCGACCCAGCGCACGCCGGCCGGCCGCCCCGCGGCACCGGCGCCGCCGGGGGACGCCGGGCCGAGGTCCATGGGCTCGGCCCGGCGCCGGCGCCCCTGGAGCATGGTGAGGCACACGTTGGTGGCGATCCGGTACAGCCAGGCCTCGAGCGGGGCCCGTCCCTCGAACCGGTCGAGGCCCCGCCACGCCCGGACGAACGTCTCCTGCACGGCGTCGTCGGCCTCGAACGCCGAGCCCAGCATGCGGTAGCAGTACCGGGTCAGCGCCGGGCGGAAGGGTTCGAGCCGCGCCTCGACGGCCATGGTGTCGGGGCTGAGCGTCACGGTGTGGCTCCCTGCGGCGACGGGGCCGCGTCGATGCCGGCGGGGGCGGTGCCCACCTCGTCGCCCGTAGGACGGAGCGGGGCCTCCGAACTCACCGCCGCGCCCGGCACGGCGGTCGCGCCGGCCATCGCGGCGTCCGCCACGGGCACCGCGTCGGCCGCCGCGGCCCGCTCGGCCGGGCGGAGCAGGACCGCGGCGGCCACGGCCGCCGCCACGCTGATCGCGGCGGCCACGAGCATGGCCCGCTGGAAGCCCTCGGTCAGGGCGACGGCCTCGGCCCCGGGGCCGCCCGGGCCGGCCGCCAGGACGGCGTCCGTCCGGGCGATCGCCACCGTGGCCACGACGGCGACGCCCAGCGCGCCGCCCACCTCGCGAGCGGTCTCGACCAGCCCGCCGGCCAGTCCGCTGACGGACTCCCGCACGCCGAGGAACGCCCCGACCTGCACCGCCATGCCCGAGAACCCCATGCCCACGCCCATCGCGAGGAACCCGGGGAACAGGTCCGCCCAGTAGGTGGCGTCGACGGGTGCCTGCGAGAGCAACAGCAGGCCGAGCGCCATGACGGTCTGGCCGATGACCAGCGTGGTGCCGGCGCCGAGCCGGGACACGACCCGCGGCGCCACCCCGCCGGCGATCACGAGCGAGCTGGCCGTGGCGGCGATCCACGCCACGCCGGTGCGGATGGCGGAGTAGCCGAGGACCTGTCCCATGAACAGCGTCCCCTGGAAGATCATGGCGAAGAAGGCGCCCCAGAGCAGAACGGCCACGACATTGGCGGCGGTGAGCGTCCGCAGCCGGAGGATGCCGAGCGGCATCAGCGGCGACCGCACCCGGGACTCGACCAGGCCGAAGAGCCCCAGCAGCGCCACGCCGGCCGCCAGGGCGCCGAGGGTGGCCCCCGACGTCCAGCCGGACTCGGCGCTGTGGTTGACGGCGTAGACGATCGCCATGAGCCCGCCGGTGACGGTGACGGCGCCGAGGACGTCGATCGGGCCCCGCTCCACGGCCGGGTGGGCGGGCACGTATTTCAGGATCCCCGCCACCAGGGCCAGCCCGACGGGGACGTTGATCAGGAAGACCCAGCTCCAGCCGGGCCCCGACGTGAGCGCCCCGCCGGCGATGACGCCGATCGAGGCGGCGCTCCCGCCGACGGCGCCGAAGATGCCGAGGGCCTTGTTGCGAGCGGCCCCCTGGGCGAACGTGCTGGTCACGATCGAGAGGGCGGACGGCGAGGCGAGGGCGCCGCCGAGTCCCTGCAGCGCCCGGAACGCGATCAGCCACCCCAACGAGCCGGACAGCCCGGCGCCCAGTGAGGCGGCGGCGAACAGCCCCAGCCCGCTGACGAGCACGGCTCGCCGCCCGAGCAGGTCGGCGGTCCGGCCGCCGAGGAGTAGGAACCCGCCCAGTGTGAGCCCGTAGGCGATCACGACCCATTGCAGGCCGGACCGGCTGGCGCCGAGGTCGGCCTGGATCGACGGCAGGGCCACGTTCACGATGGCCAGGTCGAGGATGACCATGAACTGCGCCCCACTGACCAGGCCGAGCACGAGCCCGGGCCGGCTGGGGCGTCTGGTGGACAACATCGCTTCCTCCATCCGCGACGACAACGCCCCCTACGACCACCCCTGGGGCGGAAAGGAATCGCGGTGGCGCTGCCCCGTCCCTCAGGGGGAGGCGGACGCGGAGGAGCAGCAGGGAATGGCGTCGGCGAGCCCGACCAGGTCGAGCAGCGCCCGCAGCTGCGGGGAGGCGTGGCGCAGCCGGATACGCCCGCCGGCCCGCTTGGCCACCAGCTGGAGGCGGGCGAGGGCGTCGACGGTGGCGACGGTGGCGTCCGGCACGGCGCGGACGTCGCAGGTGGCGAGGCCGGCGCCGGTGTGGCGCAGCATGCCGTCGAGCCGGGCACACAGGGCCGGGACGTCCGCCGAGGCGATGGGCCCCCGCAGGACGATGACGACGCTCGTGCCGGCCCCGGCACCGTCCTCGGGCGTGGGTGCGGGCCGGTTCCCTCTGTTCGCCTCCTCGGGACCCGCCACGGCGTTCCCCTCCCTCTTCGCGTCGCTCGACAGCTCTTCCCCGTGCAGACCGACGGGACGCCCGAAAAGCACCGATCCGCGTCCCGTACAACGACGAACGGAGGCCCGGCTGATCGGCCGATGGGACGCGCCACCGCCACCCGCCGGCGGGACCCATCGCGATCGTTCGGCGCCCGTGAGGCCCCACTAGGGTTGGCGAACGATCTGGTGGGGCGACGGGCCGGGGCCCCGTCGGTCCGCCATCACGGCGCACAGGGTTGACGTGGGATGGCGACCAGGGTTCGGAGTCTGACCGGTTGGGGGCGCACCGCCCCGACGACGGCGACGGTGATCGACGGCACGGCCGTCGACGCGATCGTGTCCGCCGTGCGCGAGGCGGGCCGGCGGGGCGTCATCGCCCGGGGCCTCGGCCGGAGCTACGGCGACGCCGCCCAGAACGCCGGTGGCGTGGTCATCGACATGACCGCCCTGAACCGGGTCCACTCGCTGGACGTCGACGCCGCCACGGTCGACCTCGACGCCGGCGTCTCGATCGACAGGCTGCTGCGGATGGTCGTCCCGCACGGCCTGTGGGTGCCGGTCCTGCCGGGCACCCGCCACGTGACGGTGGGCGGGGCCATCGCCGCCGACATCCATGGCGGCAACCATCACACCGAGGGCAGCTTCGCCAACCACGTGCTGTCGATGGACCTGCTGCTCGCCGACGGCACGATCGTCACGCTGACGCCCGGCTCGGGGTCCGAGCTGTTCTGGGCGACGACCGGCGGCATGGGGTTCACGGGCATCGTGCTGCGGGCGACGCTGCGGTTGAAGCGGGTCGAATCCACCTACTTCAAGACCGACGTCGAGCGGGCGGCCAACCTCGACGAACTGATGGACAAGCTGTCCGAGAACGACGACCGCTACACCTACTCGAAGGCGTGGTTCGACTCGGTCAGCACCGGCAGCCGCATGGGCCGGGGGACGCTGTTCCGGGCGTCGATGGCGTCGCGGGAGGACCTCCCGCCCAAGCTGCGGCGTGACCCGCTGCGCTTCGACGCCACCTCGCTGGGCACCGTGCCGGACGTGTTCCCGAGCGGGATGCTCAACCGCGTCACCGCGGCGGCGTTCAACGAGTTCTACTTCCGGGTCAACCGCCCCCAGCAGGGCGCCATCCAGAACCTGACGAGCTTCTACCACATCCTCGACGTGGCCAATGACTGGAACCGGGTCTACGGACCGCAGGGGTTCCTGCAGTACCAGTTCGTGGTCCCGTTCGGGCAGGAATCGGTGGTCCGCAAGACGATGGAGGTCATCTCCTCGTCCGGTCACCTGAGCTGCCTGAACGTCCTCAAGCGGTTCGGCGCCGGCAACGAGGGCCCGCTGTCGTTCCCCATGCCCGGCTGGACGCTGGCGGTGGACATGCCCGTCCGCACCGGCCTGGGGGCCCTGTGCCAGCAGTTGGACGACCTGGTCCTCCAGGCCGGCGGCCGCCTCTACCTGGCCAAGGACTCCCGCCTCACGGCCGAGACCTTCGCCGCCATGTACCCCCGCCTCGACGAGTGGAAGCACGTCTGCTCGAAGGCCGACCCCACCCACCTCTTCACCAGCGACCTGTCCCGCCGCCTGGACCTCTAGTTCGAGAGGGGCTCGGGGCCGGGGATGACGGTCCCGAGCCCCCGACGGCCTACGCCGTCGCCGGCGTCGGCCGGTGGGCGCCGACGAGCGTGGCGGTGTGGCTGGTGGGGCCCGACACCGTCCGCTCGGCGAAGCCGGCCCGGAACGCGGCGAAGGCGGGCAACGTGGCCAGCAGGCCGTCGTCCTCGTCCACCACGTGGACGAACGTGACGCCGTCCTCCAGCCGGTAGGCGGCGTAGCGGACGCCGCGGGGCGCCAGCGAGGCCAGCTCGGCGAACACGGCCTCGATCAGCCGCTGGTTCTCGTCCGCCCGGTCGGGGCGGACCTGGTACTGCACGATCGTTCTCGTCATACCCCTCCGACCCCCGTCGCGGCCGAAAGGAACCGGGCCGCACGACGCGTACCTCCACGAGCTGGTCCTCGCCCGCCTCCCCGCCTCCGACCCCCGCCACGCGCTGGCGCGGGCCCACCTCGACACCCTCGCCTGACCCGACGACGTGCCGCCGCGTGTCACAGGTTGCGGAGGGTCGGCGTTTGAACCGGCTCGGGAGGACGCTCTACGACGACATGCGACGACTCGAGTCGCTGGTCGAGGACAGCGGGCTCGACTCCACGATCGTCCGGCCGTCCGGTCTGTTCGAGCACGACCGGGTCACCGACTACGTGACCGGCGAGGACCACGTGCTCGGGCGGTTCACCGCCCGGCTCGACCTGGCGGACCTGCTGCTGGCGCAGGCCACGTCCGACACCTGGGTGAAGAAAGCGGTGGGGATCGCGACGACGGCCGTCCAGCCGTCGATGGTGTCGCTGGTGTGGCGGGAGGGCATTCGCAAGAAGGCCTAGCGTCCCGGGGGATGCGTGGACGTCTCGTGGTCGCCGCCGTGGTCCTCCTCCTCCTCCTCCTCGCCGCCGGGTGCGGTGGGGACGACGCCGAGGACACGGCGGCGACCACGGCGACGACCGGCGCGGGGGCCGGCGGCACTGCGGCCGCCACGACGGCGACCACCTCGGCCACGGCGACCACCGCCGGCGAGGAGGCGGGCGCCTGCGGCATCGCCGGCGGGCAGGACGTCGACCTCGACGCCGGTCGGGAGGGCGCGACCCTGCACGGGGTGCTGGCGGGGGACGGCGCGACGGCCGTCCTGCTGGCGCACGAGTCCGGCCAGGACGCCTGCGACTGGGCCTTCTACGTGCCCGACCTGGTGGAGGCGGGCCACCTCGTCCTCGCCGTCGACATGAACACCGTCGGCGACCGGCGGCTCGACCTCGACGTGGCGGCCGCTGTCGCCGAGGTGCGCGCCCGTGGGGCGCAGCGGGTGGTGGCCGTCGGGGCGTCCATGGGCGGGACGGCCGCCGTGGCCGCCGCCGGGGCGCCGGGCAGCGGGATCGACGCGGTGGCGAGCCTGTCCGCCCCCGGCAGCTTCCTGGAGGCGGACGCCCTGGCCGCCGCCCCCGCCGTCACCGTGCCCGCCCTGTTCGTGGCGGCCGAGGACGACGGCGATGCCGTCGAGGACGCCCGCGCCATGGCCGACGCCGCCACCGCCAGCCCGTCGGCCGAGGTGATCGTGGTCGCCGGCGCCCACCACGGCACCCGGATGCTCCCGGACCCCGCCGACGAGTCGGCCGAGGTGCGCGGGGCGATCGACGCGCTGATCGCATCCGTTCAAGACGGCGGGTGAGGCGCTCCGTAAGGTCGGCGGGGTGGCGCATCCCCGCATGTACAGCGACGACGACCCCTACCTCACCGACTTGCGGGCGGTGTGCCTCGCGTTCCCCGAGTCGTCCGAGGTCGAGTCGTGGGGCCATCCCACGTTCCGGGCCGGGAAGAAGATCTTCGCCCTGTTCAGCGGCACCGAGGAGCGCCCGTGGGGCGTGATCTACAAGCCCGACCCCGAGGAGCGCCGGGCGCTGGTGGAGGACCCCCGCATGTACGCCCCGCCCTACTTCGGGCCGAGCGGCTGGTTGGCCCTCGACCTCGACGCCGCCCCGGTCGACTGGCAGGAGGTCCGTGAGCTGATCGACGGGTCGTACCGCCAGGTCGCCATCAAGCGGATGCTGAAGGCGCTCGACGGCGCGTAGGCGTCAGTCGCAGTCCGGGCGGATCACGATCGGCTCGTCGGTCAGCTCGCCCGACGGCAGCCGGCGGGGGAGCGGGGCCGGTGTGCCTCCCGGCGCCGTCCCCCCGAAGGGAACGATGGTGAGCGCCGACGGCGCCACCTGGACCAGCAGGCAGTGGGGGGCCGCCGCCCACGACCGGGTGCCCGCCTCGGTCATCCGGGTCGGGGCGCGGGTGTCCAGCTTCCCACCCGCCCCCGATATGAGGTAGTCCAGGCCGTCGACCCGGCCGTGCTGGAAGTTGTGCTCGTGGCCGTGCAGGGAGAGCCGGGCGCCGCCCCGCCGGTACAGCGGCACCAGCCGGGACGCCTGCTCGGCCTGCCCCTCGTGGTGCGGGCCGGCGCAGAAGGCCGGGTGGTGGCCGAACGGGACACGCCACGCCACGTCGGTGCTCGGGCCGGCGAACGTGTCCTCCAGCCAGGCCCGGTGGTGCGGCTCGTCGAACCAGTGGAGGCCCTGCTCCGCGCCCCAGGTCGTGTCGACGCACACCAGCTCGAGGAGGCTGCCGACCTGCAGCCGGTAGAAGAGGCCGGGGCCGAGCGACGCCCGCCCCGCCTCCGCCCGGGGGGCGAAGCGGGCGGACAGGTAGAGGTTGTCCTCCAGCTGCGCGCGGTCGTCGGCGGCCTCCTCGTCCGCGCCGTCGTGGTTGCCGGCCGTCGGGTAGAAGGCGAGGTGGTCCAGCAGGTAGCGGTAGGGCTGGAAGTAGGTGAGCCACCAGTCGTCGTCGTTGGCGCCGCTGTGGTCGGTGGGGCCGCCGGGCCCGTGGTAGATCGTGTCGCCCAGCGTGACCACGAACCGGACGTCGTAGGCGTCGGCCAGCCGCTGCATCGTCCGGGCCACGGCGAGCTGTTGGCGCCCCGCCTCGCCTGCGGCCAGGCCCACGCCGGCGTCGCCGAGGGCGAGGAACGTCACCGGGTCGTCCCGGTCCGGTGTGGCGTGGGTGCGGAGGCGCAGGTCGAGGGGGCGGGATGCCGGGTGGAGGTCCTCCGGCGCCCAGTCCCAGAGCTCGCCGGCGCCCCACGGCTCGCCGTCCACGAGGACCCGGTAGCGGTACGTCGTCGCCGGCCGCAGTCCCTCGACCCAGACGTGGTTGGCGTCGTCGGTCGCCGTCCGGGCGACGATGCGATCGTCGTCGTCGAGGACTTCGACCGCGGCCCGGCGGCCGATCGGCTCGGACCGGGCGCCGAAGGTCTCGCCGGTCCGCCGGGCGCGCCAGGACTCGCCGTGGGGCTCCAGCACGAAGCGCCCCCACGCCACGAGCGCCGCGGTCGCCGTCACGTCCACGAGCTGGACGTACGGCTCGACCCGGGCGAGGTCGCTCCCCGTCGTCGGCATCGGTGCCGCGTCTACCCGCCGCACCCACCCCTCACGCAACGGGGAGTTCTCTGACTAGAGTCAGAGAGTGGACCAGATCGCCGCCGTCCGCCGCTTCAACCGCACCGTGACCGAGCGCATCGGGGTGCTCGACGACGAGTACCTGGACCGGCGCCGCCCGCTGGGTGCCTCCCGCGTGCTGTGGGAGGTCGGCGCCGGCACCGACGTCCGGGCGCTGCGGGCCCGGCTCGGCCTCGACTCCGGGTACCTGAGCCGGCTGCTGCGGGGCCTGGAGCGCGACGGCCTCGTGGCCGTCGGGCCGTCGCCGGAGGACGGCCGGGTCCGACTCGTGCGCCGGACGCCCGCCGGCGACGCCGAGGTCGCCCTCCTCGACGCCCGCAGCGACGACCTCGCGCGTTCCCTCCTGGCCGAGCTGGACGCCCCGCGGCGGGCCCGGCTGATCGACGCCATGAGCGAGGTCGAGCGGCTGCTCACGGCGGGCCTGGTCGACGTGCGGGTCGAGCCACCCACGACCGCCGACGCCCAGGCCTGCCTCGCCGCCTACCTCGCCGAGCTGGACGAGCGCTTCGACGGCGGCTTCGACCCGGGCACGTCCGTTCCGTTCCCCCCGTCCGACATGACCGAGCCGGCCGGCCTGCTGCTCGTCGGGCGGTTGCGGGGCGAGCCGATCGCCTGCGGCGCGCTGCGCTTTCACGGCGACGAGCCGGCCGAGGTCAAGCGCCTGTGGGTGTCGTCCTCCGTGCGGGGGTTGGGCGTCGGGCGGCGCATGCTCGCCGAGCTGGAGTCCCGGGCGGCCGAGCGCGGCGTGTCGGTGATCCGCCTCGACACGAACGCCGCCCTGCGCCAGGCCATCGCCATGTACCGGTCGAGCGGTTACCTGGAGATCCCGCGGTACAACGACGAGCCCTACGCCCATCACTGGTTCGAGAAGCGCCTCGCGGGTAAACCGGGCGGCGATGCCGATCGAGGGTGAGTACGAGCCCAGTCCCGAGGGCTGGGTGCGCAATCAGGTGGCCGAGTACGAGGAATCCGGCGGCACGTCGGGCACGACCCTGCGGGACGTCCCGTGCGTCGTGTTGTGGACCCGCGGGCGGTCGTCGGGCAAGGTCCACAAGAACCCGCTCATGCGGGTGGAGCACGACGGCTCCTGGGCGGTCGTCGCCTCCAACGGCGGCGCCCCGGAGCACCCGCAGTGGTACCGGAACCTGGTCGCCGAGCCGGACGTCACCCTCCAGGACGGGCCCGACGTGGTCGACGTCCACGCCCGCGTGGTCGAGGGCGACGAGCGCGTCGCCTGGTGGGCCCGCGCCACCGACGTCTGGCCCGACTACGACCGGTACCAGGAGAGGACCGACCGACAGATCCCGGTCGTCGTCCTCGACCCGCGCTGACCGCAGCCGCTCGGGCGGCCTGGTCGACGTCGGTGGGGCCGTTCACGTCGGCCGGGTCGGGGTCGGCTGGGTCGGGCGGGTCGCCGCCTGCCGGTCCGCCCGCCGCGACCGGCGGCGGGTGAGCGTGGGGGCGGCCAGCGCGGCGGCGAACAGGGCGACGCCGTAGAGGGCGCGGGCGCCGGACTGGGCCAGCGCCACGGCCAGCACCACGAGCAGGGCGAGGTTCGCGGCCGACCGGGGCGTGAGGCCCCGGGCCCGGGCGTACGAGACGATGCTGAGCACGTAGAGGACCACGAACGTGGCGCCGGCCGCGGCGGCGGCGTCGATGACGAGGCCGGGGGCGGCCACGAGGGCGGTCCCGGAGACGGCGAACAGCCCCGCCAGCAACCCGATGGCCCGGCGGGGGACGCCGGCGTCGGTCGTCGCCGCCAGGCCCGCCGGCAGCGCGCCGCGGGCGGCGGCGCCGGCCGCCACGCGCGAGATCCCCCACACCCAGGCCACGGCGTTGAGGGTCATGGCCCCGAAGGCGATGGCGGTGACGGCGGCGACCACGAGGGCCCGGGGCTCGATGCTGTCGGCCAACTGGAGGAGCCCCGTGACCTCGTCGACGTCGCCGCGCGGGACCCGCACCGCGATCGCCACGGTCAGCAGGACCGTGAGCAGGCCGTAAGCGCCGAGGGCCGTGGCGCTGACCGGCAGGAAGTCCCGCCGGGGGTCCCGGAACTCCCGGCTGAGGAACGTGAGGTTCTCGAACCCCGCGAACGCCCAGAAGGCGAGCGTGGCCGTGGGAAGCAGCGGCCCGAGGTCCGCCGTGCGCGGGCGGACCGCACCGAGGCCGTCCGCCATCCCGGGCGTCGCCGCCGCGACGAGGACCACGGTGGTCACGAGCAGGGCGGCGACCCCGGCGTGCTGGACGCGGGCGCTCGTCGGGGCGCCGGCGAGGTTCGTCGCCACCGCCGCCACCAGCACGGCGACCGCCCCGACGACGGCGACGGCCCGCCCGGCGCCCAGTCCTTCTGCCACGTATTCGCCGGCGACCATGGCTCCGGTCGGCAGGCCGACGCTCACCAGGCCCACGAACATCGGGGCGACGCAGCGGGCGACCCGGTCGCCGAGCCCGTCCCGGATGAATGCCTCGATGCCGTCGCCGTCGGGCTTGGCGCGGACCATGTCGTCGAACATGAGGAGCATCGGCAGGCACAGGGCCGTCGCCACGAGCCACACGAGCAAGCTCACGCTGCCCGCCTCGGCGTAGACGGCCGAGGGGAGGAAGAGGATGCCCGACCCGGCCACCGACCCGACCGCCAGCGGGACGGCCTGCCGCCGGCTCAGGCCGCCGCCGGCGGATGCAGGCGCTGCGGCCGCTCCGCCCGCTCCTTCTGATGGAAGCATGCTTCCATCATGCCAGCGTGCTTCCGTATTGCCAGCGTGCTGGCGTCCTGGCAGCATGCCGGCATGGCCGAAGCCGTGGCGGCGTACCGGTTGCTGATCGCGGACGTGTACGAGCTGGCGGGCACCTCCCGGCGGACGAGCGACCGGATGGCCGCCGCCCACGGCCAGACGGCCGCCCGGTGGCACGTGCTGAGCGTGATCGCCGACGAACCGCACGGCGTCCCCGCCATCGCGCACCGGCTGGGCCACGCCCGGCCCAGCGTCCAGCGGATCGTCCACGACCTCGAGGCCGCCGGCCTGGTCGAGCTGCGACCGAACCCACGGCACGCCCGGTCGCCGCTGGTGGCCCTGACGCCGGCGGGGAAGGAGACGCTCGACCGCCTCTTCGCGGGCTCGGACGGCGACCGTGCCTCCCTGCTCGCCCGCGCCGGCGTGTCCGCCGACGAACTGCTCGCCGCCCGGGCCACCCTCCGGAAGGTCCTGGCCGCCTTCGCCGACACCGACGCCGACCGCGACGCCGAGGCGGACGCCGCGAGCGCCTGACCGACGGGCGACCCGCGCCGTCACGACCGCCGGCCGGGCCCGCTGGAGCGCCTCCCGGCATCCGCCGCGGCGAATCGCGTATCTGCCGTGTGACGCCGGGCACTGGAAGGGGTGAGTGTTCGGCACGCGAAGTGTGCCCGTGAGCACGTATGGGCTGTGTGCCGGGGCAACGACTGCGGGGCGCCGACGTGGTCCCGTGTCCCCATGGACGGCGGACACGGCACGGCACAGGTGGGCGGCGAGCCCGCGGCATCAGGAGACGAGGACCCGCTACCGGCTACGAGGACGTACGCCGGGGCGCGGCCCCGGACGAGCGACGGCGACCTCCTGGCCGCCCTGCTCGTGCGGGCACGGACGGGCGACCCCCGCGCCGAGCGCGCCATCGTCGATCGGTGCACCCCCATGGTGCGGGCGGTGGCCCGGCGGTACGTGAGCAACGAGGCGGACGTCGACGACGTCGTCCAGGACGTGTGGCTGGCGCTGGCGGAGAACGCCGACCGCATCTCGTCCCCGGCCGCCCTGCGGGCGTGGCTGGTCCGGGTGACGACCCGGGCGTCGTGGCGGCTCGTCCGGCGGCGGTCGCGGGCGGTCCCCCTGGCCGACGTCGGCGATCGCCCCGCCGTGGAGGACACCGAGGCGCTCGGGACCGCCCGCGCTCACCGGGCCCAGGTGGCCACGGCCCTCGACTCTGCCCTCGGCCGCCTGCGGGACGGCGACCGGCGCCTGCTCGAGATGCTCAGCGCGCACGACCGGCCCGACTACCGGGGCATCGGCTCGGCCCTGGGACGGCCGGTCGGCAGCATCGGCCCCACCCGCCAGCGGGCGCTCTCGCGGCTGCGGCGGGACGACACCTTGCGATCCCTCTACGCGTGACCTCCACGGTGGCGGAGACGCGGCCGGCGGCGGCGGACGAGCGGTACGGTGGCTCGTCCGCCGCCGGCGGTGAAGGTGTGTGGCATCGGGTGCTCGAGTCGATCGGCGAAGGGGAACGGCAGGACCTCGTGCGGTCCGCCGTGCGCCGGCGGTTCGCCCGCAACGAGGTCGTCTTCCACGAGGGCGACCCGGGCGACGCCCTCCACATCGTCACGGCCGGCGTGTTCATCGCCCGCAGCTCGTCGACGCTGGGCGAGGTCATCGCCGTCAACGTGTTCGGCCCCGGCGAGGTCTTCGGCGAGCTGGCGCTGCTCACGGCGGACAACCACCGGAACGCCACGATCGTCGCCGTCCAGGGCGGGGCGACGCTGATGCTGGCCCGGTCGCACTTCGAGGACCTGCGGAGGCGCAACCCCCGCGTCGACCGGTTCCTCCTGTCCGTGTTGGCCGAGCGCAACAAGCGGCTCAACGACCAGCTGCTCGAGCTGCAGTTCACCGCGGTCGAGCAGCGGGTGTACCGGCGCTTGCTGACGTTCTGCCGAATGGCGACGGCGGCGGACGCCGACGAGTGGGTCCGCCTCAGCCAGAACGAGGTCGCCATGCTGGCCGGGACCACGCGCTCGACCGCCAACCGCATGCTCCGCCGGGCCGCCGAGCGGGGGGTCATCGAGCTGGCCCGCGGCCGGCTCCGGGTGGTGGACGAGGGCGCCCTGGCGGCGCTGGCCGGCGTGACCTGAAAGTCCTCGCACATCGGCACGGCCGGTGACGTACTGTGACCGCGCACCACACCCTGAGGCGGGGGAGCGGATCATGGCGCCAGGCGCGGCAGGCGAAGGCCCCGGGAGCGACCAGTGCGGCGAACACGTGCGGGCGCGCCTCGCCGAGTACGCGGAGCTGTGGCGCACGGCCGGCACCAAGGTGGCGGAGGGCCGCTACGGGCTCGGTGACCTCGTCGACGACTGGGTGCGCTGGGCCGGTATGGCCGCCGACGACGCCACGGCGGCGGCGTCGCTCGTCTTGCGGTCACGACCCGACGACCCGCCGCGCGGCGAGGCCTGAGCGATGGGCGGGCGCCTGGGCCGAGTGGTCGACGACCTGCTGGCCGGCGCCGAGCGGGCCGTGTCGGCCCAGGACTGGCGGCGGGTGCTCGCGCTGTGCGAGGACGTCCTGGCCCTCGAGCCCGACCACCCCGACGCCGCCGCGCTGCGGTCGCTGGCCGAGCGCCACGTCGGCCGCGCCATCCCGGCCGCCGGGCGGCGCCAGGTCACCGTGCTATTCGCCGACATGGTGGGCTCGACCGCCATGGGGGAGGAGCTCGACCCCGAGGCGTACCTCGAGGTCATCCTCGCCTACGAGACCGCGTGCCGGGCGCTGATCGACCGCTACGGCGGCCACGTCAACCGCTTCGCCGGCGACGGGCTCATCGCCTTCTTCGGCTACCCCAACGCCCACGAGGACGACGCCCTCCGGGCCACGCTCGCCGGCCTCCACGCGCTGGACGCGCTGCGCCAGGTCTCCGACGCCGTCGCCGTCGAGCACGGGGTGGTCGTGGCCGCTCGGGTGGGGGTCCACACCGGCCCCGTCGTGGTGGGGGACCGGGGCAGCGCCGGCTGGACGGGCCGCGACGACGCCTTCGGCCCCACGGTCAACATGGCCGCCCGGCTCCAGGCCGTCGCCGCCCCGGGGACGGTGGTGGTCAGCGACACCACCGCCGCCCTGCTGGGGCCGGCGGTCGAGCTGGCGCCGCTCGGGCCGCACCGGCTGGCCGGGGTCGAGCGCCCGGTCGACGTGTTCGAGGTGGCCGATGTCCTCGACGACGCCCCGCGGGCCCGCGCCGACGCCCGCACCGAGCTGGTCGGGCGCGACGCCGAGCGGTCCCGGCTCCTGGCGCACCTCGACGCCGCCCGGGCCCTCGTGGGAGGGGCGGCCGAGGGCGGGCCCGGCGAGGGCGCCGACGCCGCGCCCCGGCGGGCCGTCGTGTTGCGCGGCGAGGCCGGGGTGGGCAAGTCGCGGCTGCTGGCCGAGCTGGTGGCGGCGGGCATCGCGGCCGGCGGCGACTCCGTGACCCTGCACTGCTCGCCGCACGCCGTGACCCGCTCGCTGCACCCGCTGCCCGGCGCCATGCACCGGAGCGCCAGCATCGCCGTGGACGACCCGGCGCCGGCCCGACTGGCCAAGCTGGTCGAGCGGATCGAGGAGCTCGGCCTCGACCCCGACGAGGTGGTGCCGTACCTGGCGATCCCGCTGGGGCTCGACACCGTCGGCCGGTTCCCGCCGCTGCGG
The DNA here is from genome assembly GCA_035265325.1 of Acidimicrobiales bacterium. Classification (GTDB taxonomy): domain Bacteria; phylum Actinomycetota; class Acidimicrobiia; order Acidimicrobiales; family VFJN01; genus DATCLS01. The sequence goes on along the minus strand of DATFOS010000014.1, from coordinate 26,479 downwards.
CTCGACGCCCACCTGCTCAAGGAGCAGCTGCTCGACCAGCTCGTCGCCGTCACCGCGCGCCTGGCCTCGTACCGGCCGCCGTTCGTCGTCGCCGTCGAGGACGCCCAGTGGGCCGACCCGATGACGCTGGACCTGGTGCGACGGGTCGTCCGGGCAGGGCCGGCGCCCGGGGTGGTCGTGGCGGTGACGTGCCGGCCGGGGTCCGGGTGGCCGATCGGCGACGCCGGCCTCGACCTCATGGACGTCGGGCCGCTCCCCGACGCCGCCGTCCGGGAGCTGGCCGCCGTGGCGGCGAGGGGCCGCCTCACCCCCGGCGAGCTGGACGCCGCCCTGGACGAGGTGGTCCGGCGCAGCGACGGGGTTCCGCTCTACGTCTGGGAGCTGGTGGAGACGCTGGCGAGCGCCCGCGCCGCCGACCCCGGCGCCACCGGTGCCACCGCCCACGACGGCGGTCTGCCGCTGCCGCTGACCGAGCTGCTCCAGTCCCGCCTCGACTCCGTGGGGGCGGCCAAGGCCGTGGCCCAGGTGGCGGCGACGATCGGGCGGGAGTTCGACCTGCCGGTCCTCGAGCGGGCGGTGGCGCGCCTCGCCGCCACGGGTGACCGGGACGGTGGGGAACTCCGACCCGAACGCGTGGCCCAGCACGTCGGGCGGCTGCTCGGCAGCCACCTGGTCGAGGCCGACGCGGTCGCCCCTGGGCGCCTCCGCTTCCACCACGCCCTCGTGCGCGACGCCGCCTACGGCTCCCAGCTGCGGCGGGTCCGCGGACGGTGCCACCGGGCGGTCGCGGACGTGCTCGCCGAGCTCGACGCCGGCGGCAGCCCGGTCGACATGGCGCTGGTCGCCTACCACCGCGATCAGGGCGGCGACGCCCGCCTGGCCGTGGCCGCCTACGTCGAGGCGGCCGAGCGCGCCGCCGGGCTCGGCGCCTTCGACGAGGCGCAGGCCCACCTGGCCCGCGCCACCGAGCTGCTGCCGTCCGTCGAGCCCGCGGCCGACGCCGTCGGGGCCGAGCTGGCCGTCGGCCTGGCCCGCTGGCGGGTGACGAGCATCCTGTACGGCTGGGGCGCCCCCGGCCTGATGGACGAGTTCGCCCGCGCCCTCCAGCTGTGCACCAACGCGTCGGCCGACGATCCCGGGGCCGGGAGCGAGTCGCTGCGGGCGCTGCTCGGCGTGTGGAGTTGGCACATCACCAAGGGCGAGCTGGACGAGCTGCGTGAGCCGGCCCGGGCCATGGAACGCCAGCTGCGCCGCACACCGGTCGTGGCCTGGGAGCCCGTGCTCGCCGTCTGCCGCGGGACCGAGCTGTTCTACCGGGGCCGCCTCGCCGAGAGCCGCGACCGGCTGGAGGAGGCGATCGCCGGCTTCGGCCGCGAGGACGTCGACGACTGGGGCCGCTGGCCGATCCCCAACGACCCGCTGGCCGGCGCCCACGCCTGGCTGGCCGGCGTCCGCATGGTCCTCGGAGACGGCGACGGCGCCCTCGCCGCCGTCGACGCCGGCGTGGCCCGCAGCCGGGACGTCCCGTTCCCCATGGGTGCGTACAGCGAGGCGATGGTCCGGTCGTTCGAGGCCTGGGCGCATCGCGTGCGGGGCGAGATCGACGCCGCCCGCCGGGCCGCCCGCGAGATGACCCGCCTCGGCGAGGTGCACGGCTTCGCCGTGTGGGTGGCCGCCGGCCACATGAACGCCCTGGCGACCGAGATCGTGGCCGGCCCGACGGCCGCCGCGGTGGCCGGCCTGGGCGGGGCGCTCGCCGCCTACCGCGCCCTCGGGTGCGGGGCGATGGTCCCGTCGCTCCTGCTCGAGCAGGCCGCCGGCCACCTCGCCCTCGGCGACCTCGAGGCCGCCGGGCGGTGCGTCGACGACGCCCTCGGCCACACGGTCCAGTGCTACGCCCGGGCGGAGGCTCTGCGCATGCGGGCGGAGGTCCGGGCGGCGCTGGCCGGGACCGGAGGCGGGCCCGACGAAACCGACGCCGTCGCCCGTGACCTGGACGCCGCCGCAGCGGTGGCGAGCGCGCAGGGCGCGGCCTTCTACCTCGGGCGTATCACGGCGAGCCGCCGGCGCCTCCTGGGCGACGTCCCGGGCGCTGCGTCGCGCGCCGCGCCCAGGGTGGGCCGAGCCGGGTGACGGGAAGGCGGCGATGAGCGAGACGACGAGCGAGGACGAGCCGGGCGGCCCGGACGGCGGCGACCCCGGCGACGTGCTCGACACCTTCCTGTCGGCGTCCCACGACCTCTACCGCCGCAGCCTCCCGCCGGAGATGCTCGCCGATCTCCCCGACGCCGGGCCGCGCGCCGGCGACGACGCGCCGGGCCCGGCCGCCGAGGAGGCGGCGGCCGGTCCTGCCGGTCCCGGCCGCGGCGCCGGGCCCGCCGCCTACGCGCTCTGCGACCTCACGGGCATCGACGCCGCCTTCCGCCTCCACACGCTGGCCCGCGCGATCAATCGGGCGCCGGAGCTCGCCCCCGAGATCGCCCCCGCCATCGGCCTGGTCGTCGGGGAGGACGGCGCGACGCCGGCGGCCGCCGAACAGGAGGCGCTGACCGACCGCCTCGCCGCCTTCGCCGCCGGCCGCCGCGACGGCGAGGGGCTCACCCACGCCCGCTGGGTCGAGTTCGTGGACGCTTTGGGCGGGCCGGCCGCGGTCCAGGCCACCGAGGCGAGCGAAGACGTGGTCCCGCTGGTCGACCTGCCCGCATGCAACGACGAGGAGGTGATCGACACGCCCCACGGCCGGGCGGCGTCGGTGCGCTCGGCGTTCCGGACGAGCCGGGCGCTGTCCGAGGTCAAGCAGTTCGTCGACCCCCAGGAGTGGGCCAGGTGCGGCCGCCCCTACTGGACCGAGATGTCGCTGCGCGGCGACCGGTCCGAGTTCTCCCGGGGCACGTCGAGCGGTTGGGTGGCCGTGTTCCGCGAGGAGGTGGACGTGCCGATCGTGGGGCCGGTCGCCGTCAACCTGCGGGTCCGCTACCGCGAGGCCGAGAACTACGCCGTCGCCGACTACCGGCTCGCCGCCGACCCCGAGCCGGGGGACAAGGTCACGTTCGACAGCGGCTGGCTCTACGCCGTCACCGACGGGGAGGGCGGGGGCACCCACGTGGAGGGCCTGAAGGCCATCCGCTTCGCCGAGCCGATCTACAACCGGCTGCCGGACCTGGCCTGCGACGGCGGGTGGCTCCACTTCATGATCGGCATGGCGCTCGGCTGCGGCGACCGGCCCCCGATGGCGGGACGGCTCCCGGATGCGGGCGTGATGGGCGTCGGCGAGGCCGGGACGGGCCCCACCTCCCAGGACGACGTGGTGACCGCGCTGGGTGCCATCGCCGACGAGTGGGTCGGTGCCGCCAGCCGCTCGATGCTGGCCCACCGGGCGTCGATGACCTCGGCGATGGAGCGGGCACTGGCCCCGACGCCGGACCCCCGGTGGGTGAACGACCTGGTCGGGATGGGCTCGGGCGTCATCTCGACCGCCGAGGCCACGCTCGAGGCCTGGCGCCGCAGCATGGCCGAACTACGCAAGCTGGGAGGGGCGTGATGGCCGACCCGCGCGACGCCTGGCCGACCCCGCAGCAGGTGGTGGGGGTGTGGGCCGGCGTCGCCTCGCAGATGTGGGACCTCTCGGTCGCCTGGATGAAGATGGGCGTCGAGCAGGTCGCCGCGGAGGACCGGCGCCTGCGGTCGACCTCGGCCGTCGTGGCCTTCCCGTGCCCCGAGGCCGGCTCGGTCCAGGTGGCCTGCACCCGCATGGTCAGCGTGGCCGGCGAGCCGATCCCGGCCGCGGACGTGGCCGTCGTCCCCAACACCGTCGACGCCATCGACAACCCGCCGGGGACCGTCGAGTTGCGGGTCGAGGTCGACCGGCCGGTCGACCACGCCGAGCACCTCTACGAGTTCACGCTCAGCGACGGGACACGCCAGGTCACCTACCTCCGCGGCTTCGGGGTGCCGGCGAGCTGAGCGGGTTGCGCGTGGCCGTCCTGGGCGGCGGGATGGCCGGCCTCACGGCCGCATGGGAGCTGAGCCGGCCCGAGCACCGGGCCACGGTCGCCGAGGTCACGGTCCACCAGCGCGGCTGGCGGCTCGGCGGCAAGGGCGCCAGCAGCCGGGGCGCCCACGGCCGCATCGAGGAGCACGGCGTCCACGTCTGGCTCGGGTACTACGACAACGCCTTCGCCCTGATGCGGGAGGTGTACGCCGAGCTGGACCGGGCCACCGCCGACCCGGCGTGCCCGGTGCGCACGTGGCGCGACGCCTTCGTCCCGTCGGACCGGGTCGGCGTGGCCGAGGACGGCCCGGACGGCTGGGCCGCGTGGGTGGCCTCGTTCGGCCGGGACGGGCGCGAGCCGGGCGAGCCGGGCGCGGCCGCCCCTGCGGGCCCCGGCGGGGTCGTCCTCACCGCCGCCCGCTTCGCCGAGCGGGCGGTCGGGCTGCTCGGCGACCTGTGGGCGTCCCTCGGCCCGGCGCCAGCGCCCCGCCCGCCGGGGCGCGTGGTCCTGTCCGCCTCGCCCCACCCGCCGGCGGCCGGGCGGCCCGGACCCCTGGCCGGGTTCGCCGAGACCGGCGACCTGCTGCGGCGGGCCGAGGTGGCCGCGCTCGTGGCCGGGCTGCGGGCGGCGGACGAACTGGAGCGGTCCGGCCTGGTCCCGGCGCCGTTGCGCGACCTGGTCCTGGACCGGCTCGGCGGGCTGCGGGACGCGCTGCGGGCCCGCGCCCGCGACGACGACGCCGGGCGCCGGCTGGGGGCGGTCGCCGACCTGCTGCTGGCCTGCGTGCGGGGCATGGTGGTCGACGGGCTCACGTCGGTCGAGCGGCTCCCGTCCGTCGACGACGAGGACTTCCGCGACTGGCTCGCCCGCCACGGCGCCGAGCCCGACACCCTGGTGTCGCCGCTCGTGAACGGCATGTACGACCTGGTCTTCGCCTACGAGGACGGCGACCCGGCGCGGCCCGCCTTCGCCGCCGGGCTCGGGCTGTTCCTGGCCTGGAAGATGTTCCTCGAGTACAAGGGCGCGCTGTTCTGGAAGATGACCGCCGGCATGGGCGACGTCGTGATCGCCCCGCTGTACGAGGCACTGCGGGCGCGCGGCGTCCGGTTCCGGTTCTTCTCCCAGGTGGATGCCCTGCGGCTCGATCCCTCCGGCGGGGCGCTGGCGGCGGTCGAGCTGTCCCGCCAGGCCATCGTCGTGGCCGGGCCGGAGGCGTACGAGCCACTCGTGCGGGTGCGGGGCCTGCCGTGCTTCCCGGCCGCCCCGGACCCGGCCCAGCTGGCCGGCCCGGCGCCCACCGGGACCGAACGCCACGGCGTCCGGCGCGCCGGTGACGGGACCGAGACGCTGGTCGTCGGGCGGGACGTCGACGTCGTCGTCCTCGCCACCTCGCTCGGCGTCGTGCCGTTCGTTGCGGCCGACCTGGCGGCGGCGTCCGACCGGTGGCGGGACATGGCCTCCGGCGTCGCCACGGTCGCCACGCAGGCGGCCCAGCTGTGGCTCACCCGGTCCGAGGACGAGCTGGGCTGGCCCCACGCGGGGGCCACGGTCAGCGGGTGGGCCAAGCCGTTCGACACCTACGCCTCGATGGCTCACCTGGTGGCGCTGGAGGACTGGCCCGCGGGCGGGGCGCCCCGCGGCCTCGTCTACCTCTGTTCCGCGTTGGACGCCCGCGACGCGGCCGGCGAGGCGGCCGTCCGCGCCCGGGTGGGCGACCTGCTGGCGGGGCGGATGGGCGACCTGTGGCCGGCTGCGGTCCCGCCCGGCCGGGTCCGCGGCGTCCCGGAGGACGTCCTGCACGGGGGCCTCGACGCCCAGTACGTGAACGCCACCGACGACCCGTCCGACCGGTACGTCCAGTCCCTGCCGGGAACCGACCGGTACCGATTACGGGCCGACGAGTCCGGGTTCGCCGGGCTGGTGCTGGCCGGCGACTGGACGAACTGCGGGCTGAACGCCGGGTGCATCGAGGCCGCCGTGTTGTCCGGCCGCCAGGCGGCCAACGCCGTGCTCGGCCGCCCGCTGCTCACCGGCGTGCGGGGCCGCTGGTACCCGCTGGCCAGGTCCGGGGCCGACTCACCGGTCGGGGCGACGGCGTGACCGCCGAGGGCTGGGAGGGCGGCCTCCCGCCGTTCGACGCCCTGCACGCCGTCGGGGACGTGCAGCGCCAGGCCATGGACAGCGCCAGCCGGGTCATCGGCCAGCTCCTCGACCTCGCCGGCCGGGCGGCGCACGACGCCCGGGCCGCCGGCGACCCCCTCGACGTGGCGGAGGAGGGCGAGGCGCCGCCGGGCGCCGGGGCGCCGCCCGACGCCGGCTTCGGGGCCATGCGGGCGGAGATGGCGCGGGCGGTCGACCTCTACGTCGACCTGTTCCGCCGGACGTTCGAGGCGTACGCCGACCTCACCGAGGCCGCCCTCCGCCGCCGGGGCGTCACGGTCGCGGGGGCGGGCGAGGCCGACGCGCTCACGCTCCACGCCGCCGGCGACGGGGCCGACGCACCGTTCTGGGTCCACAACGGCACCGGGGCGCCGACGGAGCCCGAGGCCGTGACCACGACGCCCCTGTGCGCCCACACCGGCGAGGTCGTGGCGGCCAAGCGCGTCTGGGTGGAGCCGTCGCCGCTGCCCGCGGTGCCGGCGGGACAGTCGGGGGCCGCCCTCGTCCGGGTCGACCTGGCCGGCGTCCCGGCAGGGCGCTACGTCGGCCACCTCCTCACGTCCCACGGCGCCCTGCCCCTCCACGTCGTCGTCCCCGGCCTGGACGGCGAGGGCCCGTGACCGCCGTCGTCGCCGACCTCGCCGGCGTCGAGGCCACGCTCGACCGCTACGGGGAGTTGACCCGGGCGGCCATGCGGCGCGTCCTCGACGAGGGCCCGGCGACGCCGTACCTCACCGACCTGGTGGCGGACTACCCCCAGCGGGCCGGCAAGGCGCTCCGGCCCGCGCTGGTGCTCGCCGCCTGCCAGGCCTTCGGCGGGTCGCTGCGCGACGCCATGGGCCCGGCCGTGGCGATCGAGCTCGTGCACAACGCCTTCCTCGTCCACGACGACGTCGAGGACCAGAGCCCCCGCCGGCGCGGCCTCCCCACGCTGCACGAGCTCCACGGCGTCCCGCTGGCGGTCAACGCCGGCGACGCTCTCGCCCTGGCCGCCCTCCGCCCGCTGCGCGACCAGGGCGTCCTCGGCACCCGGCTCCAGCAGGCGGTGACCGACGAGTTCCTCGCCATGGTCGAGCGCACGATCGCCGGCCAAGCCCGCGAGCTGGGCTGGCGGCGGGACAACGTCGTCGACCTCGGCCCCGACGACTACCTGGCGCTGATCGGCGCCAAGACCTGCTGGTACACGACGATCCACCCGCTGCGGGTGGGCGCGCTGGTCGGCTCCCGGGGGACGGCCGACCTCGACGCCCTCAGCCGCTTCGGCTTCCACCTCGGCGCCGCCTTCCAGATCCGCGACGACCTGCTCAACCTGGTCGGGACCGCGGCCGAGGTCGGCAAGGAGCCACTCGACGACGTGCGCGAGGGCAAGCGGACGCTGATGCTCGTCCACCTGCTCGGGGCGGCGCCGGCGGCGGAGCGCGCCTGGCTCGAGGCCTACCTGGCCACGCCGGAGTCCGAGCGGACGCCCGGCGACGTCCGCCGGGTCGCCGACCTCATGGCCGAGCACGGGAGCATCGACTTCGCAGTCGCCTACGGCCACGGCATCGCCGCCGCCGCCCGGGCCGCCTTCGTCCCGGCCCTCGCCGGCGTCCCGCCCTCGCCGCACCGGCGCTTCCTGGAGGCGGTCGTTCCCTACATGCTCGAACGGACCCACTGACCGGTCGACGACCCGGACGCCGAGCTTCCGGAGGCATCACGGCCCGATCCTGGACTCCCTCCCGACCGAGCCGGTCCCCACGGTGACCCGCGCCGGCGCGCCGCCCCCGACCACCGCCGCGCCGTAGCCTCCGCCGGGTGGAGGCCTCCGACGCATTGGTCGACGAGGCGTGCCGGGTGTTCGGGCCGGACGCCGGCTCGCCCGAGGGGCTCGTCGCGGCGCCGATCGGGCACCAGGTCGTCGCCTCTGCCACCGCCGGGTTGTGGCGGGTGCGGGCGGGGGACCGCCGGGCGGTCGTGAAGGTCCTGACCCCGACGGCCGGCGCCGGGAGCGAGCGCTGGCGGTCGGGCGTGCACGCGGCCCACTGGTACTACTGGCGCCGCGAGGCGGACGCCTACGCATCGGGCCTGCTCGCGAGCCTGTCCGGGGGGCTGCGGGCGCCCGCCTGCCACCTCGTCGCCGCCCGGCCCGACGGGACGGTCGCCCTGTGGCTGGACGACGTGGCCGGCACGCCGGCGACGGCGTGGCCCCTGGAACGCTACGGGGTGGCGGCCCGCCACCTCGGCGAGGCTCAGGGCGCGTTCGTGGCGGGCCGGCCGCTGCCGGCCGACGGTTGGCTGAGCCGCGACTGGCTGCGCGCCTACGTGGCCCAGCGGCACGGCGACCTCGCCCACCTGGGGGACGCCGCCGCCTGGCGCCACCCGGACGTGGCGGCCTGGTTCCCCCGGCCGCCGGTCGACGAGCTGGCGGCCCTGTGGGCGGACCGCGGCCGCTTCCTCGCCGTCCTCGACACCCTGCCCCGCACGGTCGCCCACCTCGACCTCCACCCGGCCAACATGTTCGCCGGGGAGGCGCCGGGCGCCGGGCCCGACGACGCCACCGTGGTCATCGACTGGGCGTTCGTGGGGGTGGCGGCGGTGGGGGAGGACCCCGGGAACCTCGTGCCGGACGCCGTCCTCGACTTCCACGTGCCGCCGGACCGCCTCGCCGACCTGGAGGACGTGGTCGCCGAGGGCTATCACGCCGGCCTGCGGGCCGCCGGCTGGACGGGCTCTCTCGACGACGTGCGGCTGGCCATGGCGGCGGCGATGGTGGCCAAGTTCGGCTGGCTGGCGCCGTTCCTGTTGCGGGCGGCGTCCGAGCGGCGGGAGCGCCTCAACGGCCGCCCGTTCGCCGAGGCCGTGGCGGCGTGGGCGCCGACGATCCGGTTCCTCCTGGAGCGGGCGGACGAGGTCCGGGCCGGGGCGGCACCGTGAACGGTCACGGACAGCCGGGAGGTGAACCCCGGATGGCACACTCGGTGGTGTGGTGGCTGCCGATGTCGTACGGGATGCGCTCGCAGACGCCGCGCCGAGCGTGTTCTGGCTCGACCGGGCGGGCCGGCCGGAGGCCACCGAGGCGCTGACGGGCAGCCACGAGGCCGACCTCGTGATCGTCGGCGGCGGGTTCACCGGCCTGTGGGCCGCCCGGCAGGCGCTCGCCGACGACCCGGAACGCGACGTGCTCGTCGTGGAGGCCGGCACGATCGCCCTCGGGGCATCCGGCCGGAACGGCGGCTTCCTCTCGTCGTCGATCACGCACGGCGTCGAGAACGGCCGCCGCCACTTCCCGGACGAGGCCGCCACGCTGGGCCGCCTCGGCGACGAGAACTACGAGGGCCTCCTGCGGGACCTCGACATGCTGGCCATCGACGCCTGCTTCGAGCCCGTCGGCGAGCTCGACGTGGCCGTCGAGCCGTGGCAGGCCGAGGACCTGGAGGGCCATGCCGACCTGCTGCGGGACGCCGGGGAGGAGGTCGAGCTGCTCGACGCCGCCGCCGTACGCGCCGAGGTCGACTCGCCCACCTACCTCGGCGGCGTGTGGCAGCGCAGCCACGAGGGCCTCGTCGACCCGGCCCGCCTGGCGTGGGGCCTGGCGCGGGCCGTCCGCGAGATGGGCGCCCGCGTCCACGAGCACACGGCGGTCACCAGCATCCGGGCGGACCGGGTGGCCGGCCGGGGGCTGATCCTCCGCGGGCCGCACCTGCACCTGCGCGCCCGCCGGGTGCTGCTTGCCACGAACGCGTTCCCGGGCCTGGTGGCGCCGATCCGCCGGGCGGTGGCGCCGGTGTACGACCACGTTCTCGTGACCGAGCCGCTCAGCCCGGCGCAGTGGCGGAGCGTCGGCTGGGCGCACCGCCAGGGCCTCTCCGACGCCGGCAACCAGTTCCACTACTACCGGCCCACGCCGGACGGCCGGGTCCTGTGGGGTGGCTACGACGCCCTGTACCACTTCGGCGGGCGGGTCTCGCCGGAGCACGAGCAGGACGACGTCACGTCGAGGCGGCTGGCCGAGCACTTCCTCACCACGTTCCCGCAGCTGGAGGGCGTCCGCTTCACGCACCGGTGGGGCGGGCCGATCGCCACGACGTCCCGGTTCATGTTCACGGCCGGCACCCGCTACTCCGGGCGCCTGGCCTGGTCGGTGGGCTACACGGGCCTCGGCGTCGGGGCGAGCCGCTTCGGCGCCCGCGTCGCCCTCGACCTCCTGGCCGGCGAGGCGACGGAGCGCACCGCGCTCGCCGCCGTGCGCAGGCCGCCGTTCCCGTTCCCGCCCGAGCCGGCGCGCTGGGTGGCGATCCAGGCGACCCGCCGGGCGATCGCCCGGGCGGACGCCAACGAGGGCCGCCGCGGTCCCTGGCTGCGGCTGCTCGACCGTTTCGGCGTCGGCTTCGACAGCTGAGTCAGCCCGTGCCCCAGGAGTAGGTCTGCTTCTCGAGGTGCAGGTAGGTGAACGTCTCGGTCGCCCGGACGCCCGGGATGGCGCGCACCACGTCGTTGACGATCCCGAGCAGCTGCTCGTTGTCCCGGCAGACGATCTCGACCAGTAGGTCGAACCGCCCGGCCGTGACCACGACGTAGGACACCTCGTCCACCAGGGCCAGCTTGGCGGCCACGGGCCGCAGGTCGCCCTCGACCTCGACGCCCACCATCGCCTGGAGCCCGAAGCCCAGGGTCAGGGGGTCGGTGACGGCCACGACCTGCATGACGCCGTGCTCGATCAGCCGCTGGACGCGCTGCCGGACGGCCGCCTGCGACAGCCCGACGGCCGGCCCGAGCCGGGCGTAGGGCATACGCCCGTCGAGCTGCAGCTGGCGGATGATCGCCTTGTCGATGTCGTCGAGCGAGGCCACCGGAGGTCCGGTCTAGCCGCGGCCGCCGGCCGGGGCCGGTCAGGCCATGACCTTCATCGCGTCGAGCAGGGCGGTCCGGATGGACGACACGATCTCGTCGAACTGGTCCGGGCCGGCCACCAGCGGCGGCGACAGCTGGATGACCGGGTCGCCCCGGTCGTCCGCCCGGCAGATCAGCCCCGACTCGAACAGCGTCGGCGTGAGGACGCCCCGCAGCAGCCGCTCGGACTCGTCGTCGTCGAACGTCTCGCGGGTGACCGGGTCCTTCACCAGCTCGATGCCGTAGAAGTAGCCCATGCCGCGGATCTCACCCACGATGGGCAGGTCGGCGAGCGACTCCAGCGCGGCCCGGAACTCGGGCTCGTACTGCAGCACCCGGCCCACCAGGTCCTCCCGCTCGAAGACGTCGAGGTTGGCCAGCGCCACGGCGCAGCTCACCGGGTGCCCGCCGAACGTGATGCCGTGCAGGAACGACGCCCCCGGCTCGAGGAACGGCTCGGCGATGTGGTCGCCGATCATCACGCCCCCGAGGGGCGAGTAGCCCGAGGTCAGGCCCTTGGCCATCGTGATCATGTCGGGCTGGTAGCCGAGGCGCTCGCTGCCGAACATGGCGCCCAGCCGCCCGAAGGCGCAGATCACCTCGTCCGACACGAGCAGCACGCCGTAGCGGTCGCAGATCTCCCGCACCCGGGCGAAGTAGCCGTCGGCCGGCGTGAAGCAGCCGCCGGAGTTCTGCACCGGCTCGAGGTACACGGCGGCGACCGTCTCCGGCCCCTCACGCAGGATGGCGGCCTCGATCTCGTCGGCGCAGGCCAGCGTGCACGACGACGCCATGGAGCAGTACCGGCACCGGTAGCGGTTCGTGTTGGCGACGTGGAACGTCCCGGGGACCAGCGGCTCGAACGGCGCCCGGATGGCGGCGAGGCCGGTGATCGACAGCGCCCCCATCGTCGTCCCGTGGTAGGCGAGGTCGCGGGAGATGACCTTGCGCCGCGCCGGCTGGCCGATGGCGGTGAAGTACTGGCGGGCGAGCTTCCACGCCGTCTCGACGGCCTCGCCGCCGCCGGTGGTGAAGAAGACGCGGTTGAGGTTGCCGGGCGCCAGCGAGGCAAGCCGCCCGGCGAGCTCGATGGCGGTTGGGTGGGCGTAGGTCCACAGCGGGAAGTAGCCCAGCTCGGCGGCCTGGGTTCCGGCGGCGGCGGCCAGCTCGGCCCGGCCGTGGCCGGCCTGGACCGTGAACAGGCCGCTGAGGCCGTCCAGGTAGCGCTTGCCGTTGCTGTCCCAGACGTAACAGCCCTCGCCGCGCTCGATGACCGAGATGCCGTCCGCACCCGGCGTCAGGCGGGAGAAGTGCCCCCACAGGTGGTCTCGGGCGGTCTGCTGCAGGGCCTCGGGGTCGAGCGTCACGGCACCTCGCTGGGGTCAGGTGCTCGCCGGCCGGCGGCGTTGCCACAGCACCGAGGCGCCGAGCAACAGCAGGCTGACGAGCAGGATGGCGGTCGCCAGCACGTTGATCTGCGGCGGCAGCCCGGTCCGGGTAGCGGCGTTCACGTACAGCGGGTAGGTCACGGTCGACCCGCTGTTGAAGTAGGTGATGATGAAGTCGTCGAGTGAGAGGGCGAACGACAACATCGCCGCGGCCACGATCCCGGGGACGATGAGCGGGAGGGTGATCCGCAGGAACGTGCGGGTGGGCGAGGCGCCGAGGTCCATGGCGGCGTCCTCCAGCGTCCAGTCGAAGCCGCGCAGCCGGGCCTTCACGGTCAGGGCCACGAAGCTGATCTCGAACATGACGTGGACGACCACGATCGTGCCGAAGCCGCGCGCCCACTCCAGGTCGATGAACAGCGTCAGCAGCGAGGCGCCCAGGACGACCTCGGGCGCCGTGAGCGGCACGACCAGGAACGTGTCGATCGCCCCCGACCCCCGGAAGCGCGAGCGGACCAGCGCCACCGCCACCAGCGTGCCGAGGACCGCGGAGATCGCCGTCGACAGGGCGGCGACCTTCAGGCTCGTGACCAGTGCCTCGGTCAGCTGCTCGTAGCGGAAAGGGTCCAGCCAGTTGTCGAGCGTGAAGCCCTGCCACGTGAGGTTGAAGCGGCCCTCCGGGTCGTTGAACGAGAACAGCACGATCAGCAGGATCGGGATGAACAGGTAGAGCAGGACCAGCCCCGCCACCAGGCGCAGGGCCAGGTCGCCCCAGCGGCGCGGCGGGCGGGCGGCCTGCGGCGGGGCGGGCGCCGGGGCGAGCGGCGGCGACGCCGTGGGCGGGGGAGCGGTGGTCAGCGTGGTCACACCAGGTCCTCCGTCCCCAGGGCCCGGGTGTAGGCGAGCGTGGCCACGAGGATGATCGCCATCAGCACGAAGCTGAGGGCGGCGGCGGTCGGGTAGTCGTGGACCACCAGGAACTGCCGCTCGATGACGTTGCCGATCATCGTCGTCTGGGTCCCGCCCAGGTACTGGGCGTTCACGAAGTCGCCCGAGGAGGGGATGAAGACCAGCAGGCTCCCCGCCAGCACGCCGGGCATGGTCAGCGGCAGCACCACCTTGCGGAAGCCTCGCCAGGTCGACGAGTAGAGGTCGGCGGCCGCCTCCATGAGCCGGGGGTCGACCTTTTCGAGGCTGACGTAGAGCGGCAGCACCATGAACGGCAGGAAGTTGTAGACGAGGCCGCCCACCACCGCCCAGCTGGTCGACAGCAGGCGTCCCTCGTCCGGCAGGAGGCCGACGGCGTCGAACACGGAGACCACCCATCCGTCGTCGGACAGGATGATCCGCCAGGCCAGCGTCCGGACGAGGAACGTGACGAAGAACGGCAGGATGACGAGGCCGAGCACCACGTTGCGCCAGCGGCCGGCCTTGAAGGCGATGACGTAGGCGAGCGGGTAGGCCAGGACCAGGCAGATGAGCGTCGCCGCCAGGGCGTAGCCGAACGACCGGACGATCTGGTCGCGGTAGTCGCTGAAGGCGTCGCCGTAGTTCGACCACGCCCAGTCGAACTCCAGCGTCGGCAGGAACACAGAGCCGCCGTTGCGGGACAGCGACGTCCGCAACAACGACCACAGCGGCACCAGGAAGAAGATCCCGAGGTAGACGAGGGCCGGGAGCACCATGGCATAGGGCGCCACGGGGTTCCGGCGGCGGCTGCTCGTGGCGGTCCCGGCCATCGGCTACTCCGCCGTCACGTCGGCGTACAGCGCGGCGATCGCGGCGTCCTCCTCGTCGTCGAACGCCGGGAACGTGGAGAGGCGGTCGAGGATGTCGGGCGGCGGGTTGATCAGCGGGTTGGCCGCCGACTCGGGGTCGATGGCCTCGAGCTCCTCGGTGATGTCGCTCAGCACCGGCACGTACTGGATGTACGAGATGAGCTGGGCGTAGTTGGCCTTGTCGTAGACGTAGTCCATCCACGCCTCGGCGCCGGCCTTGTTCCGGGTCGTGATCGGGATGATCATGCTGTCGACGAACGTCGTGCCGCCCCCCTCGGGGACCACGAAGGCCAGGTCGGGGTTGTCGGCCGCGAGCTGGACGATGTCGCCCGAGTAGGCCTGGGCGACCACCACGTTGCCGGCGGCCAGGTCGTCGGCGTAGTCGTTGCCGGTGAACCGGCGGATCTGGCCGGCGTCGCGCTGCTCGGCCACCACGTCCGCCGCCCGTTGGATGGCCTCGATGTCGCCGTCCGCCGGGTCGTCGCCGTTGGCGAGCATGATCATGCCGAGGCCGTCCTGGGCGTCGGAGAACAGCGTCACCCGGCCGGCGAACGCCGGGTCCCACAGGTCCTCGACGCTCGTGATGTCCCGGCCCGTGGCCGCCCGGTTGTAGGCCAGCCCGACCATGCCGGACATGTAGGGCAGCGAGTACCGCCGGCCGTCGTCGATCGTCGACGCGAGCAGGTCCTCGCGCAGGTTGCCCTTGTTGGGGATGTTGGCGTCGTCCAGCTCCTCCAGCCACTCCAGCCCGATGAGCCGGCCCACCATGAAGTCGGTGGGGATGACGAGGTCGGCGCCGATGTCCTGGTTGGCTTCCAGCGACTCCCGCACCCGGGCGAACCATTCCTCGTTGTCGTTGAAGTCCTCGCGGTAGTCGACGCTGAGGCCGGAGGCCTCCTCGAAGTCGGCCACGAAGGTCTCGGAGATGTAGAAGGGCCAGTTCGAGACGCGCAGGGCATTCTCGTTCTGTTCGGCGCCGCCGCCGCCCTCCTCAGTCGACTCGTCGTCGTCGCCGCCGCAGGCGGCGAGGAAGCCGGGGCCGAGGATCGAGGCGGCCGCCATGCCGGCGGCGCCGCGGCCGAGGAAACGGCGGCGACTGAGGTCGGGGACCCTGCGGGACGGGACGACGAGGCGTTTGGGCCGGTCAGGCATGGTGGTGGTATCGCTCCTTTGCGAGGACGGGGGCCGTCAGCCCTCGTCGAACATCTCTTCGAGGTCTTCGGGGGTGGGGATGTCGGCCGCCGGCAGCACCAGTGCCGCCGGCGCCGGCCAGCTCGCGAAGACCCGGTCACCGGGGCGCAGCAGCGGCAGGTCGACGTCGTGGCCCAGCTGGGCGACGATCGGCGCCCCGCCCGGGGCGTCCAGGGTCAGGCGGACCAGCGGGCCCTGGAACGTCAGGTCGGTCACCGCCGCCTCGACGGCGTTGCCGGCCGCCGGGCGCTCCACGCTCACCCGCACCCGCTCGGGCCGGACCATCAGCGTTGCGTCGCGGCCGATCTCGACCGGCGTCTCGCCAGCGGCGGCACCGAGGGTGGTGCCCAGCGTGTCGACGACCAGTGTGTCGCCGTCGCGGCCGGTCACCCGGCACGGCCACAGGTTGGCCTGGCCGATGAAGCCGGCGACGAACACGTTGGCCGGCCGGCCGTAGATCTCGACCGGCGTGCCGATCTGCTGGACCCGCCCGGCGTCCATGACGGCGATCCGGTCGCTCATCGTCAGCGCCTCCTCCTGGTCGTGCGTCACGTACACGAACGTGATGCCGACCTCACGCTGGATCCGCTTGAGCTCGAACTGCATGACCTGGCGCAGCTTGAGGTCGAGCGCACCGAGCGGCTCGTCGAGCAGGAGGGCGCTCGGGTAGTTGACCAGCGCCCGGGCCAGGGCGACCCGCTGCTGCTGGCCGCCGGAGAGCTGGGCGGGCCTGCGCTTGGAGAAGTCGCCCAGCCGTACGACCTCGAGCAGCTCGTCGACCCGCCGGGCCACCTCGGCCTTGGCCAGCTTCTTGGACCGTGGCCCGAACGCCACGTTGTCCCACACGGTCATGTGCGGGAACAGGGCGTAGTGCTGGAACACCGTGTTGACGTTCCGCCGGTGCGGCGGGGTGCGGGAGACGTCGACGCCCTCCAGCCGAAGCGCCCCCGAGGACGGGCTCTCGAAGCCGGCGATCATCCGCAGGGTCGTGGTCTTGCCGCAGCCGGACGGGCCGAGCAGCGAGAAGAACTCGCCGCGCTCGATGGTGATGTCCGCGTCCTCGACGGCGACGAAGTCGCCGAACAGCTTCGACACCCGGTCGATCTCGATGACGGCGCGGGGCGGCTCCTCGGCCCCGTCGGTGCCGGCAGGAGCGTCCTCGGGGGACACGTTGCGCACGCTGGTCTCGTCGCTCAGTGGAACCCTCCTGCTCGCCCGGACGCCGGTGCACGATCGCGAACGGAAGCGTCCGCCGCAATCAAATCACTTGCCCTTTCACAATTCTGCAACGGAATCCCTTGCTCCGATCCCGGACGCAAGGCGATGCTCGGCCCATGGCGCACGAGAACTTCATCGGCGGGGCGTGGAAGCCGGCCGCCACCGGAGCGACCGACGATGTGGTGGCCCCGGCCACTGGTGAGGTGATCGCCCAGGTCCCCTCCAGCGACACCACCGACGTCGACGCCGCCGTCACCGCCGCGGCCGAGGCCTTCACCACCTGGGGGTCCACCACGCCCCGGGAACGCAGCGAGGCCCTGCTGGCCATGGCCGCGGCCATCGAGGACAACATCGACGAACTCAAGACGCTCGAGGTCGACAACGTCGGCAAGCCGGTGTCGATCATCGACTTCGAGTTCGACCTGACGGTCGACAACCTGCGGTTCTTCGCCGGTGCCGCCCGCACCCTGCAGGCCCAGGCCGCGGGCGAGTACCTCGAGGGCCACACCTCGATGCTGCGGCGCGACCCGCTCGGCGTGTGCGCCGGCATCGCCCCGTGGAACTACCCGCTCAACATGGCGACCTGGAAGTTCGGGCCGGCGCTGGCGGCGGGCAACACGTTCGTGCTCAAGCCGTCCGAGCTGACGCCGCTCACCGCCCTCAAGCTGGCCGAGCTGGCCGCCGACATCCTCCCGCCCGGCGTGTTCAACGTCGTGTGCGGGCAGGGCGAGACGGCGGGCGACGCCCTGGTCCGCCACCCCGGGGTGGCGATGGTATCGATCACGGGCGACGTCGAGACCGGCAAGCTGGTGGCCCGCAACGCCGCCGACAGCCTCAAGCGCGTCCACCTCGAGCTGGGCGGGAAGGCGCCGGTCATCGTGTTCGACGACGCGGACCTCGAGTCGGTCGTGTCCACGCTGGCCGAGAACGCCTACTACAACTCCGGTCAGGACTGCACCGCCCCCTGCCGGGTTGTCGCCGGGCCCCGGGTGTTCGACGACCTGGTCAGCGGCCTCGGCTCGGCAGTCTCGGGACTCGCCGTCGGCGACCCGACCGACGAGGCGACCGAGGTCGGCCCGCTCGTGTCGGCCGGCCAGCGGGAGCGGGTGGCCGGCATGGTCGAGCGGGCCGTGTCCGGCGGCGCCGAGCTCGTCACGGGCGGCTCCGCGCTCGACCGGCCGGGCTTCTTCTACGAGGCCACCGTCGTCGCCAACCCGACACAGGACAGCGAGATCGTCCAGCGCGAGGTGTTCGGCCCCGTGGTCTCGGTCCAGCGCTTCTCCGACGAGGAGCAGGCTCTCGCCTGGGCCAACGGCGTCGACTACGGCCTGGCGGCCAGCGTCTGGACCACCGACGTGGGCCGGGCGCTACGCATGTCGAAGGCGCTCACGTTCGGCACCGTGTGGGTCAACGACCACATCCCGATCGTGTCCGAGCTGCCGCACGGTGGCTTCAAGCACAGCGGCTACGGCAAGGACATGTCCCTCTACGCCATCGAGCACTACACCGAGCTCAAGCACGTCATGCTCAAGCTCTAGGGTTCTCCGGCCTGCCCGGTCGGCTGCGTGGGCTCAGCCGGCCGGGCGGAAACCCCGGTCCTGCCAGCGGAACCACAGGCCGACGGCGGGGAGGTAGGCGCGGCGCAGGCCGTGCGCCGGGATGGGCCGGTGCCGCAGCTCGGCGAACGACGGCGGCGGGCCCTCGCCGGCCACGTGCCGGCCGACCTGCGCCCCCAACCACGTGAGCTGGGCTATGCCGGAGCCGTTGCAGCCGCTGGCGTACCAGGTCCCGTCGACCCGGCCGGCGTGGGGGAGGCGGTCGAGCGTGATCGCCACCTCGCCGCCCCACGCCCGGTCGATGCGCACGCCGGCCAGCTGGGGGTGGACGGCGACCATGGCCGCGTGCAGGAAGTCGCGGGCCTGCTCGATCGTCGAGGGGGCCAGGCTGCGGCGGCCGCCGAAGAGCAGCCGGCCGTCCGGCGAGGGCCGCCAGTAGTAGAGGAAGTTCTTCGAGTCGACCAGCATCCGCCGCTTCGGGTTGACCGAGGCGGCCAGCTCGGGGTCGAGCACCTCGGTGGCGACGATGAAGCTGCCCACGGGGAGCACCCGCCGGGCGAGCGGGGGGACGAGCCCGTCGGCGTGGGCGTTCGTGGCCACGACGAGGTCGCCGGCGTCGACGGTCCCGCCCCCGGTCGTGACCCGGACGCCCGCCCGCCCGGGCGGCCGCTCGATAGCCGTGGCCCGGGTGCGGTCGACGATCGTGGCCCCACCCTCGCGGGCGAGGCGGGCCAGGCCGGCGTGGAAGCGCGCCGGGTGGAGGCCGCCGGTGCGGCCGTAGACCAGGCCGCCGTGGTAGGCGGTCGTCCCGACCTCGGACGGCAGCTCCTCCCGGGACACGAAGTGGACCGGCTCGCCCAGCTCCCCGGCGTGCTCCCGCTCGGCGGCCCGCATCCCCGGGACGACGCGCGGGTGGTGGGCGAGGTAGAGCTGGCCGGTGCGCTCGTAGTCGCAGGCGATGGGTGCCTCCGGGCCGGTGACCAGGGACTCGACGTGGTCGAAGGCGGCGTTGACGTCGGCGTAGAGCCGCCGCCCGAGCGGCCCGTAGTGCTTCTCCAGCGTGGACGGGCCGGCCTTCAGCTCGGGGATGACCATCCCACCGTTGCGCGTGCTGGCCCCGGACCCGAGCGGCCCGGCGTCCAGCACGAGGACCGACCGGCCGGCGGACGCCAGCTCCCGGGCCGCCGAGAGCCCGGCGTACCCACCGCCGACGACCACGACGTCCACCGAGGCGGGCAGCGGCGCGGGCGGCCCGTCCGGCGCATCCGAACCACCCGGCTCGCTCGCCGCCACCTGCTCCTGCCACAGGACGGCCTGCCGGTACCCGGACGTCAGCGGGGCGGTCACGAGCCGAACCTACCGGCGCGGAGCCGCCCCGCCCGCCGACTGCCTCGCCCGGTATGCCTCGTCGGCTCGACCGCGCGGCAGCGGCCGGCCGGCCAGACTCGGGCCCGTGCACCCGCACCACCCCGACGACCGTGGTGGCTCCGCCGGCCCCCGTCCGCCCGACCGGTGGCCCGCCGGCTCGCCGCCCGGGCGCCCGCCGGCGCGCGAGCCGTGGCCGCCCGACCCGGCGCCCACCGGTCCCTGGCCGCCCGACCCCGGCCCTGCGGGCCCCGACCCCGCCCCTGCGGGCCCCGACCCCGCCGGGCCCTGGCCCTCCGGTCCCTGGCCCGCCGGTCCCTGGCCCGGGGCGCCTGATCCGGGGCCGGCGCCGCGCCGCGGGTCGACGCCCGGCCGCGACCGCGACCCCTGGCCGGCGCCGGAGTCCCCCCGCCGCGCCGGGGGTGAGGCCCACGGCCACCACCATGGTCACGGGTGGGGCGACGACGACTGGGGGGAGGCCGCCGGGGTGGCGGCCCACCGGCGGATGGCGGTCGTCGTGGCGGTGGCCGTCGTCGCCGCCCTGGTGGGGCTCGTGGCCTGGTGGCCGCGTGGCGACTCGAACATCGACCGGGACGCCCTCGGTTTCGCCGACCGGGTCGACGCCACGGTCACGGCTGCCAGCGATGGGCCGTGCTCCTACGACCCCGAGGCGGAGTGCCACGTCGTCGAGCTACGGGTCACGTCCGGGGACGAGGCCGGCACGCCGGCCCGGATCGAGACCGAACGCGCCACGCGGACCCCGGCCGCCTCGCTGGCCACCGGCGACGAGGTGGTCCTGAACGACGCCGGCGACGACGTGCCGGCGGAGGCCCGCTACGCCTTCGCCGACGTCCGCCGGACCGGGCCGCTGCTGATCCTGGCGGGCGTGTTCGCCCTGGCCGTCGTGGCGCTCGGCCGGGCCCGGGGCCTGCTGGCCCTGGCCGGGATCGTGCTGACGTTCGTGGTGCTGCTCGCCTTCGTGTTCCCCGCCCTGCTCCACGGCTCGTCGCCCGTCGGCGTGGCGCTCACCGGCGCGACGCTCATCGCCGTCGGCACGCTGTACCTGGCCCACGGCGTCAACCCGCGCACCACCGTCGCCCTGCTCGGGACCCTGGCCAGCCTGCTCCTCACCGCCGCCCTGGCCGCCGTGTTCGCCGGGGCGGCCCGGCTCAGCGGGCTGGCGTCCGAGGAGTCGCTCTCGCTGCTCACGTTCGCCCCCGACCTGGACTTCCGGGGCCTGCTGCTGGCGGCGATCATCGTCGGCGCCCTGGGCGTGCTCGACGACGTGACGGTCACGCAGGTGTCCGCCGTGGCCGAGCTCCGCCGCAGCGACCCGTCCGCCGGGTTCGCCGGGCTGTTCCGCTCCGGCACCCGCATCGGACGGGACCACATCGCCTCGACCGTGAACACGCTGATCCTGGCCTACTCGGCCGCCGCCCTCCCGTTGCTGCTCATCTTCACCCAGTCCGGCCTGGGCCTCGGCGACGTGCTCACGAGCGAGGTCGTTGCCGTCGAGGTGGTCCAGACGCTCGTCGGGTCGATCGGCCTCGTGGCGGCGGTGCCCCTCACGACGGCGCTGGCCGCCTGGGCGGTGACGCGGACGGACTGACGGCAGCGGTCGGGGTCAGCCGGCCGGGTCGATGAGGGTCTCGTCGAAGAAGCAGTAGGCCCAGTCGTCGCCGGGCTCGAGGGAGGCCATGACGGGATGCCCGTCCTCGTCCGCGTGGGCGCGGGCGTGGCGTTCGGTCGACGTGTCGCAGCAGCCGACGTGCCCGCAGCCCAGGCAGATCCGCAGGTGGACCCACGTGGTCCCGATGCGCAGGCAGTCCTCGCACCCGTAGGCGCTGGGCTGCACGGGCTGGATGGCCCCGGTGTGGGGGCACGGCGTGTCCGGGTCGGGGCGGAAGCGCAGCACGCTGCTCAGCGGCCGCGGCCCCTCGCCGGCGCCGAGGGCGTAGCGCAGGGCGATGCCGAGGCCGATGGAGCTGGCGCGTTCCGGCGTGACGACGTGGTCGGCCCCCGCGTCGGCCAGCTCGAGGACGTCGGGCTCACCCCGCGGCCGGGTCACGATCACCGCGTCCGGGCTCAGCTCGCGGGCGAGCGTCGTGACGTGGGCGGTGCGTTCGTCGTCGTCGTCCGCCACGACGACCGCCCGGGCCCGCCGCACGCCGGCGTCGACCAGCAGCTGGCGCTTGGCGTAGTCGCCCACCAGCACGTCGATGCCCTCGGCCTCCGCCTCGGCGGCGCCGTCCGGGCTGAGCGTGAGCACGGTGAACGGCGTGTGCAGCGAGCGCAGTTCGCCGACGAGGGACTGGGCCGCCGTCCCGTAGCCGGCGACGATCACGTGCCCGCTGCGACCGTCCTCCCCGGCGGTGCCGCCGTTGGTGCGGGCGCCGGTGCGCGGGCCGGCCCCGGCGAGGACGGCCACCCGTGCGGCCTCCTCCCGCCGCGCCGCCATGCGCGACTCGACCGCGGTGCCGACCGCTCCCAGCACCGGCGTCAGCGCCATGAGGACGACCGTGGCCGCCACCAGGGCCTGCGACCCGTCGGCGCCGAGGTCGAGCGGGGAGAGGCCCTCGTCGCGCCCCAAGTCCTCCAGCACGAACGAGAACTCGCCCACCTGGGCAAGCAGGAACGCGGTCCCGGCCGCGGCCGGCAACGCCACCCCGACCGCACGGACGGCGACGCCGGTGACGGTCAGCTTGACGACCACGATGCCGACGATCGCCCCGACCACGAGCATCGGCTCGTCGACGAGGAAGCCCAGGTCGAGCAGCATGCCCACCGACACGAAGAAGGCGGCGCTGAACAGGATCTGCAGCGGCAGCACCTCGGTGAAGGCGTGGGTCCCGTGGCGGCTGTCGCTCACGACCAGCCCGGCGAGGAAGGCGCCCAGCGAGACCGACACGCCGGCCCAGGCGGACACGAGCGCGGTCCCGAAGCACACGGCCACGAGGGCCAGCAGGAAGACCTCGGGCGAGCAGGTGCGGGCCACGACGTCGAGGAGGCGCGGCATGGCCCGCCGGGCGGCGACCAGCACGAAGGCCACGAGCGCCACGGCCCGCAGGAGCGCCAACGCGATGTCGGCCGCCCCGCCGCCCGATCCGCCGAGGACGGGCACGAGCAGGACCATCGCGACGACGCCGAGGTCCTGGAAGATGAGCACGGCGAGGCTGGCCTGGCCCCGCGGCGTCGAGGTCTCGCCCCGCTCGCCCAGCAGCTTGAGCACGATGGCGGTCGAGCTGAGCGCCACGAGGAACGCGGTGAAGACCGCCGGCGCCGCCGGGACGCCCCCGGCCATGGCCAGCAGCGTGGTGACCAGGATCGTCAGGCCGACCTGGAGCCCGCCGCCGCCGAGGATCAGCCGCCGGATGCGGGCCAGCCGCTCGAGCGAGAACTCCAGCCCGATCGTGAACAGCAGGAGGATCACGCCCACCTCCGCGGCGGCGTCCACGACCTCCTGCGACTCGACGAGCCCGAGCTGGGCCGGACCGATGACCACGCCGGCGAGCAGGAAGCCGACGATCGGCACGACCTTCAGCCGGGACGACAGGTAGCCGATGAAGGCCGCCCCGCCGACGATCGCCACGAGCTGCGGCAGGAACCCGGGGACCTCGCTGCCCGACGCGACCACCTCGGCCGCCGCGATCTCGATCACGAGCCGGGATGGTACGGCGGTCCGCGCGAATTCCCCAACAACCGACTGGCCATGTGGCCAGCATGTGACGCGTGTGACGCATAGCTGTCGTACCAGCGGGAACGCCTGAGGTATGGCGCGATCGATGTGGACCGGCGCCCTGAGCTTCGGGCTCGTCAACGTGCCCGTGAAGCTGTTCTCGGCCGTCGAGGACAAGGGCGTGCACTTCAACCAGTTCCAGGCGGGGACCGGGGCCCGCGTGCACAACAAGCGGGTCGCCGACGGCACCGACGACGAAGTGCCCTACGAGGACGTCGTCAAGGGCTACGAGGTGCGCAAGGGCGAGTACGTCATCGTCACGCCGGAGGACCTGGCCGCCCTCGACCCCGAGCGCTCCCGCGTCATCGAGCTGGAGGACTTCGTCGACCTCGACGAGGTCGACCCCATCTACTTCTCGAAGACCTACTACCTGCTGCCGGCCAGCGCCGAAGCGGCGAAGCCGTTCGCCCTGCTCCACGCCGCCATGCGGGAGGCGAACCGGGTCGGCATCGCCCGCTTCGTCATGCGGGACAAGCAGTACCTGGCCGCCGTCCGGCCGCGCGACGACGTGCTGGTCGTCGAGACCATGCACTTCCCGGACGAGGTGAGGGACCCGTTCGAGCTCGACGAGGCCGAGCCGCTCGAGGGCGGGGTCACGACCTCGGCGCGCGAGCGGAAGATGGCCGGCCAGCTCATCGAGTCGCTGTCCACCGACTGGGACCCGTCCCGCTACCGCGACACGTACCGCGAGCGGGTCCTTGCCCTCATCGAGGCGAAGGACAAGGGCGAGGAGCTGGTGGTCGAGGAGGCCCCCGAGCGCCCGGAGGTCGCCGACCTCATGGCCGCCCTCGAGGCCAGCGTCAAGGAGGCCCGCAGCGGCCGCTCGTCGGGCGCCGCCGGCTCCGGCTCCTCCGGCTCGGGCACCAAGGGCTCGGGCTCGTCGGGCTCGTCGCGTGCGAAGGCCTCGAAGGGCTCGACCAAGGCGTCCTCCGGGGGGAAGCGGGCGACGCAGAAGGCCGCGGCCGACGACGACCGCTCCCGCGAGGAGCTCTACGAGGAGGCCCAGCGCCGCAAGGTGCCGGGCCGCTCGAAGATGTCCCGCGACGAGCTGGCCGCCGCCCTCGCCGAGGCCTCCTGACGGGGCCGCGACGGCTCAGCCGAACTGGCCCTCGCCGTCGAGGGCGGCGGCCACGACCACGCCGTCGAACGTCGACAGGTTGAGGCGGTCGTCCCGGAAGTCGCTGGTGGCGACGAGGTCCATGCCGTCGACGCCGAGGACCCGGGTGGTGAGGCCGGCCGCCGTGGCGCGGGCCTCGGCGTCCGCGAGGCTCAGGCCCACGTAGTCGTCGCCGGTCGGGCCGGTGCGGCCGGCGACCCACTGCTCGACGGTCTCCACGGTGGCGCAGGCCTCCGGGTCGACCGGTTCGCCCACCGCCCCGGACGACGCCCCGCCGGCCTCGACGGGGGCGTCCATCGGGTCGGTCTCGACGCCGAGGGCGGACGGCTGGGCCCGCAGGACGAGCCGGTCGCCCGCGGCGGCCGTGAAGGCCTGCTCGCAGGTGGCGTCGCCGATCGTGGCCACGAGCGTCAGGTCGCCGGCCGGGACGTCCTGGACGAGGCCGCGCATCGCCGTCACCTGGTCGGCCGGCACGCCGGCGGCGCCCTCCTCGACCTCGCTCCAGGCGCGCTCGGCCACCGTGGCGCCGTCCGGCCCCACGAACGTCAGCGTCAAGCCGGCCGGCTCGCCGAACGCCGAGCCGTCGCCGTAGGTCACGGCCACCGTGGCGGCGGCAGCGTCCCCGCCGGCGACGGGGTCGTCGCTCGCCCGGTCGCCGGTCCGGACCTCGTCGTCCTCGCCCCCCGTCAGCGCGAGGACGCCCACGACGGCCAGCGCCACCACGGCGATCACCGCCACCCCCAGCCACGCCCGCCGCCGCCCGCCCCGGGGCGGGGGCGCAGCGGCCGGGGCCGTTGTCGGCGTGCTCGTCGGCGTCGGGTCCTGCTCGTCCACGTCGGTCATGGTGCCTCCCGGTCGGTCCCTTGTGGGACGACCGCCGGCCCCGCCCGGTTCCCGTCCGTCGGCCGGCCGGGGGTGCGCCACACGGCGCCCCGAACGTGAGCGGGGTGGTGAGCAGGGAGGTGGAGCCTGCGCTTCCGGCGTGCCCCGCCCCCGGCGCCCCGCGGGCCGGGAGGCGCCCGTAGGTTTCCTGGCATGAGCGACGGCGCGGGTGAGGCCCCGCACGCGGGTGGGACGTGGGCGGTGGGGACGGCCGGTGTGGTGCGGCTGCCCTCCGGGCGGACGGTGCGGGGAAGGTCGCTGCGGCGACCTGTCCCGGACGGCGACGTGCCGGACTTCGCCGTGTACCTGCTGGGGAAGGAACCGGCGGCGGTGCCGTGGGCGTCCCGCTGGGTCCGCTGGCCCGACTTCTGGCTGCCCCGCGAGCCGGACGACGCCCGCGCCGCCCTCCGGGAGGCCTGGGAGCGGGCGGCGGGGGAGCGGGTCGAGGTGGCCTGCAGCGGCGGCTGGGGCCGGACCGGCACCGCCCTGGCGTCCCTGGCCGTCCTCGACGGGGTCCCGCCCGGTGAGGCGGTGGCGTTCGTCCGGGCGGCCTACGGCCATCGGGCGGTCGAGGCGCCGTGGCAGAAGCGGTTCGTCCTGCGCACCCGGCCGGCCGCCGCGACGGCCTAGGCGGCGGGGCGGCGAGCCGTCGCCCGTCGCCGGTGCGCAGGAACGCCCGGCGGTGGGCGCTCGGGCTGGCGCCGCGGCGGCGGGCGTCATGGTGCCGCAGCGTGTCGGCGTTGCCGAGTCGGGGGCGTGCCGCTCGCCCCTCCGGGCCGGCGGGACGGAGCGGGCGGCCGGACGCCTACGTGACCGGGGCGGCCACGCCGTGGAACCAGGCCGCCCCGCTCGCCCTTGCCGGCGCTGTGGTCAGCGCCGGCGGGGGGTGAGGGCGACCAGGACCTCGTCCACCGCCGGCCCGTTGCGGTCGGTCCGAGCGTCCCGGTCCCGGGCCCCGGCCTCGGCCGAGCGGCGGAACGCCTGGGCCGCCTCGATGGCGAGGACGGCGACCTGCGTCGGGGTGGCGGGCGCCGCGTCGGGCGGGAGGTCGGCCCCGTGCGCGGCCAGCCAGCCGGCGGCGGCGCGCACGGCGTCGTGGGCGGCCCGGTCGGCGCCGGTCGGGTGGGCGAAGCGCCAGCGGCGGGACCGCTCGGCGATCAGTGGCTTGTCGTCGCCCGGCCCGTCGAGGCCGGCGGCCGGGAAGACCCGGCAGTCGTAGGTCCGGCA
>DATFOS010000013.1:0-7031 GCA_035265325.1 Acidimicrobiales bacterium | reverse complement strand
ATCCATCGAGTCGCGAACACCGGAGATTCGGTTGCCATCACGCTCCACGTGTACGGGGCGGACCTGAGCCAGGGGACGAGCGTGCGTCGCACCTACGGACTGCCAGCTACCCGACAGACTCGATTGTGAAGACTGCGGTGCGGCGACGGCCTGGTAGACCAACCGGCGCCCGGTCTCGCTGGTACCGCGCGACTGGTCAGCTGCTCCCGGCGCCACCGTCGCAGACGCAGAACTCATTGCCTTCGGGGTCGGCCATGAGGATCCAGTTGCTGCCGTGCTCGTGGAGCTGGTCGTGGCCGACTCGATGTGCGCCGAGGGCTTCGAGCCGCGCGGCTTCGGCCTCGATGTCGACGGCGTCGATGTCCAGGTGCATGCGGTTCTTGACCATCTTGCGTTCGGGGACCTGCTGGAGGAGGAGCTTGGGCCCGGGGCGGCCGTTGGGGAGCAGGACGACATAGGCGCCGGCTGGCCCGAGCGAGACGTAGTCGAGGGCGGCGGCCCAGAAGTCGGCGAGGCGGGTCGGTTCGTGGCAGTCGAGGACGAGTCCGATGGTGGGGCCGGCGTCGGTCATGGTGCGGTTCCTCGGTCGGTGCCGGCTGCGACCGCTGCCGGATCGCGTGTCGGAACCGGTTCGACGCAGGCCTGCCTGGGATCTTCGGGCTGCCGCTCACGCCACGGTGCGGCCGTGGAGGTGGGTGTTCCTCGGCGACCGACCCGGGGACGGATGGCGAAGTGGACTCGGCCATCGTCGTCGATCGACGACCCGGACGACACCCCGGCGAATCTCCGAGGGGATCCCGCCGACACCGGCCGGTCCACGCCTACGGTTGAGCGCCAGCCGAGGAGGCGAAGCCGCGCCGGCCCGTTCCGCCATGGAGCGCAGGTGGCGACCATCCCGCGGGCGCCTGGTGGCGTCGTGATGCGCCCGGCGCCAGGCTGGGCCAGACTCCTCACGTCCGCGGACAGGGAGTGTGCGAGCAGATGGCAAAGAAAGCCGGCGGCAACAGTGTCGTGGCCGTGGTGAGGGACAGGCGGGACGAGGTCCTCGACGGATGGGTCGAGGGTGCTCTGCGAGGCGCGCGTGGCCGGGTGTCCGAGGCCGAGGTGCGTTCCGAGCTGTCGACGCTCTATGACGCCCTGGTCAAGGGACTCGTCGGTGACGAGTTACCCGACGCGACCGCAGCGGAGCTCGACGAGGCGCGGGCCCTGTTGACCGAGCTGTCGCGCACGCGGGCGCGAGCGGGCGCCACGCCGGCGGAGACCGCCGTGTCGGTGTTCGCCCTCAAGGAAGCGGCGCTGAGCGCCGTGGGCGAGCAGCCGACCGCCGAGCAGTACGCCGACTTCCTGGAGTTCTCGAGGCTGGTCGACGACCTGGGCCTCGTCACCTTCCAGGCCTACGCCGAGGCCCGCGAGTCGGTGATCGCCAGCCAGGCGGACGAGCTGCTGGAGCTGTCCACCCCGGTGGTGAAGCTGTGGGACGGCGTCGTGGCGGTGCCCCTGGTCGGCACGCTGGACTCCGCCCGCACGCAGGTCGTGATGGAGAAGTTGCTCGAGGCGCTGCTCGAGACCGAGAGCGAGCGGGCGATCATCGACATCACGGGCGTCCCGGCGGTGGACACGCAGGTGGCGCAGCACCTGCTGAAGACGATCGTCGCCGCCCGCCTCATGGGGGCCGACTGCATCATCTCGGGCATCCGGCCGCAGATCGCCCAGACGATCGTGGGGCTCGGCATCGAGTTCGGCGACATCGTGACCAAGGCCAAGCTGTCCGACGCCCTGAAGCTGACGCTGGCCGAAGCCGGGCTCGACATCGTCCCGCGGCGGGGGGCGGACGCCTGATGGAGCGTGTCCCCGTCCTCAAGCTGGGTGACGTCCTGCTCGTGTCGATCCAGTTCGACCTCGAGGACGAGGTGGCGTTGGCCCTGCAGGCCGACCTGGCCGACAAGATCGTCGCCAGCGGGGCCCGCGGCGTGTTGGTGGACATCTCCGGGCTGGAGATCGTGGACAGTTTCATCGGTCGCGTCTTCGCCGACATCGCGGCGACGGCGTCTGTCCTCGACGCCGAGACGGTCGTGGTGGGCATGCGGCCTGCCGTGGCGATCACGCTGGTCGACCTCGGCCTGTCGCTCGGCAGCGTCCGCACCGCCCTGAACGTGGAGAAGGGCCTGAGGATCCTGCGCCGCGACCTGGGGCTGCGGGCCGCGGAGGACCTCGACGCCATCTCCTCCGGGGCGTCGGCGCCCGACGCGACCGGGTGATGACGACGACGGTGCCCGGCGCGCCGCCGGCGGAGGAGCTACCGATCGCCGCCGACCGCGACGTCGTGCGCGTTCGCCAGGCGATGCGGACCTTCGCCATCGCCGCCGAGCTCAGCCTGGTCGAGCAGACCAAGGCGGTCACCGCCGCCAGCGAGCTCGCACGTAACACGCTGGTGCACGGTGGGGGCGGCACCGTCACCCTCGAGGTGGTGTCCGACGGCCGCCGCCGAGGCGTGCGGGCCACGTTCACCGACTGGGGCGCCGGGATCGCGGACGTCGAGCAGGCGCTCGTCGACGGGTGGAGCACCGGGACGGGCCTCGGGCTGGGCCTGTCCGGCAGCCGGCGGCTGGTCGACGCGTTCGATATCGACACCGTCCCCGGGAAGGGGACGACCGTGTCGATGACAAAGTGGGCTCGGTGAGGCCGGTCGACGACCTCGACTGGATACCGGTCGAGGAGCCCAGCGCCGCCGGCCGGCTACGTCGGGCGGCGATGGCCGTGGCCGCTCGCCTCGGATTCGACGAGCACCGCGCCGGCGAGCTGGGCCTGGCGGCGACCGAGCTGGCCACGAACCTCCACCGCCACGCCGTCGCCGGGACGGCCGTGGTCCGCGTCCGTCGGGCCGACGACGTGGCGGCGGTCGAGCTGGTGACGCTGGACGCGGGACCGGGCATCGACGACCTCGGGGTCGTCATGGCCGACGGCCATTCCACCGCGGGCACGCTCGGCGTCGGCCTGGGGGCGGTGCGCCGGCTCGCCAGCCACTACGACGCACACTCGGTGCCCGGCCGGGGCACCGTGGTGGTCGCCACGTTCTGGCCGGCCGGGACACCGGCGGCCGTCGCCCGGGGCGACCGCTCCGTCGCCGTGCTGAGCCGTCCGATCGGGGGCGACGGCGTGTGCGGGGACGCCGGGACGTGGCGGGGCGACGGTGACGGGTTCACGGTGATGCTCGCCGACGGGCTCGGCCATGGCCTGCTGGCGGCGAAGGCGTCGCAGGAGGCGGTCCGGGCCTTCGAGGCCGCCGCGCTGGAGGGGGTGGTGGAGCCGGGCGACATCCTGGCGGCGATCCACCGGGCCCTCCCTGGCACCCGGGGTGCGGCGGTCGCGGTCGCCCGGGTCGATGCCGCGGCCGGACGGGTGCGCTTCGCCGGGGTGGGGAACGTGGCGGGCTGGGTCGACGACGGCGAGCGGCGTCGCGGCATGGTGACGGTCCCGGGCATCGTCGGCCACAAGCGCCCCGCGATCCGCTCGATGGAGTACCCGCTCCCGGCCGGGGCCCTGGTGGTGCTGCATTCGGACGGCCTCACCGAGAAATGGTCGCTCGCCGACTATCCGGGCATCCGCCGGCACGAGGCCCTCGTCAGCGCGGCGACGCTCCTGCGTGACGCCGGGATCCGTCACGACGACGCCTCGGTCCTCGTGGTGGGCGCCGCGTGACGGAGGAACTCGCCGTCGTGCCCATCGAACGGGTGGACGACGTGTTCGTCCTTCGGCAGCGGGCGCGTGAGGCGTCGGCGGCCGCCGGCCTGGAGGAAGCCGACCAGGTCCGGGTCGCCACGGCGCTCAGCGAGGTGGGCCGTGAGCTCCTCGCGGGGCCGGCCAAGGGTTCCGCCCGGTTCGCCCTGACCGATGGCGGCCGGCGCCTCTCGGTGACGGTCCTCGGCCTGCCGGCCCCCGCCGAGGCGTCAGCGAGCCCGGCCTTGGCGGCGGCGGCCCGGTTGGTGGACGCCGTCGAGCCGGCCGACGGCGGGCCCGCCGGGGCGGTGACGCTGCACAAGCGCCTGCCGGCGGGACGCACGGCCGCCGCCGAGGACGTCCGTCGGGCGCTCGCCGTCGCCCCGACACGTCCGCTCGACGAGCTCCGGGCCCAGAACCAGCAGCTGATCGCCACCCTGGACGAGCTGAAGGTCCGGCAGGACGAACTGCTGCGCCTCAACGCCGAGCTCGAGGAGACGAACAGCGGCGTGCTGGCCATGTACGGCCAGCTGGCCGACGAGCTCGAGGAGACCAACCGGGGGGTCGTGGCCCTCTACGCCGAGCTCGACGACAAGACGGTGCAGCTCGCCGAGGCGAGCGAGGCCAAGACCCGGTTCCTCGCCAACGTCAGTCACGAGCTGCGCAGCCCGGTGCACTCGATCCTCGGGCTGGCGCAGCTCCTCGCCAGCCCCGCCGAGGGGAAGCTGGACGACGAGCAGCGCCACCAGGTCGGCCTCATCTCCCGGACGGCGGGCGAGCTGCTCGGGCTGGTCAACGACCTGCTCGACCTGGCCAAGGCCGAGTCCGGTCGTCTCGAACCCGAGATCGGGCCGGTCGACCTCGTCGATGTGTTCGCCGACGTCCATGCCGGTCTGCGCCCGCTCGTCGCCGGCGAGGTCGAGCTGCGAGTCGAGCCGCCGACGGGCCTGCCGGCCATCGAGACCGACGCCGGCCTGCTGCTGCACGTCCTGCGGAACCTGCTGACGAACGCACTCAAGTTCACGGAGCACGGCAGCGTCCGCCTGTCCGCCCGGGCGCTGTCCCCGCTGGAGGTGGCCCTCGACGTGACCGACACCGGCATCGGGATCGCCCAGGCGGACCAAGCCCGGGTCTTCGAGGAGTTCTTCCAGGTCAAAGGGCGGCTCCAGGCCCGGCGACGAGGGACGGGCCTGGGCCTGCCGTACGCCCGCCGTGTCGCGCGGGCCCTCGGCGGCGACCTGTCGCTGGTCAGTGCGCCCGGCGTGGGCAGCACGTTCACCGTGAGCCTGCCGGTTCGCTGGGCGTCGGCCCTCGCCAGAGAGGTCTCGCCCGGCCTGACGGAGGCCGGGCCGATCGACGTCGGGACCGCTCTGCTGGTCGACGACGACGAGGGCTTTCGGCGCATCCTGCGGGGCATGCTGCAGGACGTGGCCGGGCAGGTGTTGGAGGCGAGCAACGGCGAGGAGGCCTTGGCGTCGATGGCGAGTCGGGTCCCGGACGTGGTCTTCCTCGACCTGCGCATGCCGGACATGGACGGCGGCGCCGTCCTCGCTCGCATGGGCCAGGAGGCGTCGCTGCGCGACGTCCCCGTCGTGATCGTGACGTCGGCCGACCTGGAGGGCTCGGGCGGCGGGAGCCTCGGCCGGGCTGCGGCCGTCCTGGCCAAGGCGTCCCTCGACCGCACGACGGTCCGCGACGCCCTCGTCGCGGCGCTGAGCCAACCGTGATCGTCCCCTCACCCGGCCGGAAGGCGACGGTCCTCGTCGTCGACGACGTCGAGACGAACCGCTACGTGGTCGGAACCTGGCTCCGGCGCGCCGGCTACGCCGTCCTCGAGGCCGCCACGGGCGGCGAGGCCCTCGCCGCGGTCGAGGCCGGAGGCATCGACCTGGTCACGCTCGACATCCGCCTGCCGGACATGAGCGGCATCGACGTCTGCGAGCAGATCAAGGCAGCGCCGGCCACGGCGGCCCTGCCGGTCCTGCACCTGTCGGCCACGGCCGTGGAGACCGCCGACCGCTCGGAGGGGCTGCGTCGGGGCGCCGACGCCTACCTGGTCGAGCCGGTCGAACGCGAAGAGCTCCTGGCCACGATCGAGGCGCTGCTCCGGTATTCGGCGGCGCGGCGCCGCGCCGTCCGCCTCGCCGACCACCTGCGGAGCCTCCACGACGCGAGCCTGGCCGCCACGGCTGCGACGACGCCCGACGAACTCGTGTCGTCCGCGGCCATGGGCGCCGGGGCCATCTTCGGCGCCACCGCCGTGGTCGTCGCCTCCGTCGGGGACCGCAGCCTCGTCGCCGTGGCATCGCCCGACCGGGAGGCGAAGGCGCTGCCGTGTCCCGAGACGTTGCCGGCCGACGTGGCGGCTGCCCTGGCCGGCGGAGGGACGGTGGACCCGCGGGACCTCCCGGCCCTGCCGGTCGTGACCGAGCCGGACGGGTACCTGGCGGCCACCCTCACCGACAAGGGCGGTAGCTCGTTGGGCGCCGTCCTCGTGGCGGCGACTCCGGCGCCGTCGCCGGAGGAGACGGCCGAGGCCCGCCTCGTCCTCGACCTCTTCACCCACGCCGTGAGCATCTCGATCGAGAACCTCCGGGCCTACGACCTGGAGCACCGCATCGCCCTGACGCTCCAGCGGAGCCTCCTGCCGGAGTGGGCGGCCGCGCCGCACGGCCTCGAGGTCGCTGTGCGTTACGAGGCGGCCGCCGCACATGCCGAGGTCGGCGGCGACTTCTACGAGGTCCTCGAGCTGGACGGCGACCGCGTGCTGGCCGCCGTCGGCGACGTCGTCGGGCACTCCCTGCAGGCCGCCACGGTCATGGCGGAGCTGCGCAACGCCCTGCGCGCCTACGCCCTCGAGGGCCACTCGCCCACCGCCGTCCTCGAGCGCCTCGACCGCATGTTGCGCCGGTTCCATCCCACCATCACGGCCACCGTGTGCATCACCGTGCTCGACCGCGCCCAGGGCCGCCTCACCGTGGTGAACGCCGGCCATCCCCCGCCGCTCCTCATCGGCCCCGGCGGGGCCCGGCTCGTGCACGAGCACGCCAGCGTCCTCGGCTTCGCGTTGCGGGGACCGGAGCCGGTCACCATCGACGTGGTGGCGGGCACCACCATCCTCCTCGTCACCGACGGTCTCTTCGAACGCCGCGGCGAGACGGTGGACGACGGGATGGAGCGCGTGCTCGACGTGGCCACGAGCTGGGCCGGCACGCTCGACGAGCTCTGTGACCGCCTTCTGGCCGAGGTGGGCCCGGGCGCCGCCGCCACGGATGACATCGCGCTCCTGGCACTTCGCTTCGTGGACGCACCCG
>DATFOS010000012.1:0-2976 GCA_035265325.1 Acidimicrobiales bacterium | reverse complement strand
CTGGCTCCACGCCTTTGCGGTGTGGGAGGGCGGGCTCGGCATCCCGGGCGGGCTCATCGCGGGCGTGGGTGTCGGCGCCTACATCGCTCACCGCCGCGGACTCCCGGTCGCCGAGCTGCTCGACGTGGTCGCCCCCGCGCTCCCCGTCGCCCAGGCCATCGGCCGTCTGGGCAACTGGTTCAACCAGGAGCTGTTCGGCCGCGCCACCGACCTGCCGTGGGGCCTGGAGATCGACGCCGACCACCGTCCGGCGGGCTACCTCGACACCGAGACGTTCCACCCGACCTTCCTGTACGAGGCGCTGTGGAACCTGGCCCTGGCGGGCCTGCTGGTCTGGTGGGAGCGACGCCGCCCCGGCGATCGTCCCGGTCGCCTGTTCGCCCTCTACGTCGCCGGCTACGCACTGGGACGCGTCTGGGTCGAGGCGCTGCGGATCGACCCGGCGACGCGCCTGTTCGGCGTTCGCTGGAACATCTGGATGAGCCTGATCGCGTTCGTCGGCGCCGTGGGATGGCTGCTCTTCGACTCCCGCCGGCGGCCCAGCGAGCCGGACCTCGCAGCCGCTGATCCGGCTGACCCGGTTGACCCGGTTGACCCGGGCGACCGGGTCAAGCCCGGCGACCCGAGCCACCCCGCTAACCCGCAGGACCCGAGGTCATAGGTACCGTTGATCGACGGGCGAGGCAATGAGTTCCGGATATCGAACCTATGACCTCGCCCGCCGCTCCGTGGAACCCATGACCTCGCGTCGGGCCAGGCGACATGATGGCGCCGTGCGGTTCGCCGAGGTCGTCGCCACCACCGCCGAGGTCGCCTCGACCCGCGCGCGGTCGCGTAAGGGGGCGGCCCTGGCCGAGTTGTTCGGCCGGCTGGCGCCGGGCGAGGTGCCCGTCGTCGTGGCGATCCTCACCGGTACGCCCCGGCAGGGACGCATCGGCGTCGGCTGGCGCACGGTGGCTGGCATCGAGGCCGAACCGGCCGACGAGCCGCAGCTCGAGATCGCCGACGTCGATGCCGCGCTCGACCGGCTCGCCGGCCTGAGCGGCCCGGGCTCACAGGCAGCCCGCGCCGCCGAGCTGCGGGAACTGCTCGGCGCGGCCACCGCCCCGGAGCAGGACCTGCTCCGCCGCCTGCTCGTGGGCGAGCTGCGTCACGGCGCGCTGGAGGGGTTGGTCACCGACGCCGTCGCCAAGGCTGCGGGCGTGCCCCTGGACACCATGCGCCGGGCCGCGATGCTCGGTGGGGACCTGCCGGCGGCGGCGGAGATCGCACTCACCGAGGGCCAGGCGGGCCTGGCGGCGGTCGGACTGTCGCTGCTCCGCCCGGTCCAGCCGATGTTGGCCCAGACCGCCACCGACGTTGCCGAGGCCCTGGCGCTGGTCGCCGGCAACGCCGGAAGCGAGTCCGCCGGCGGCGGCACAGGCGGCGGCGACAGCACAGGCGACGGCGTCGGCACAGGCGACAGCGTCGGCACGCTGGCATCGGTGGAGTGGAAGCTCGACGGCGCCCGCATCCAGGTGCACAGGGTCGGCGACGACGTGCGGATCTTCACGCGCAACCTCAACGACGTCACCGCCCGCCTTCCCGGCATCGCCGAGCTCGCCCGGTCGCTGCCTGCCGACCGCCTGGTGCTCGACGGCGAGGCCATCGGCGTGGGCGAGGACGAGCTGCCCCGCATGTTCCAGGACACGATGAGCCAATTCGGCCGGCAGGACGGTGCCGGCGCCGCCGGGATACCCGGCCTGGAGTCGCGGTTCTTCGACATCCTGCACGTCGACGGCACCGACCTCGTCGACGTGCCGCTCACCGACCGGCTGGCGGCGCTCGAGCGCGTCGCCGGGCCCTGGCGCATCCCCGGCGTGATCACCGACGACCCGGGCGTCGCGCGGCGCGTGCTCGACGATGCGCTGGCCGCCGGCCACGAGGGTGTCATGGTGAAGGCGGCGTCGTCGACCTACCTGGCCGGCCGGCGGGGCGGCGCCTGGCGGAAGGTCAAGCCGGTCCACACGCTCGACCTGGTCGTGTTGGCCGCCGAATGGGGCAGCGGCCGCCGACGTGGGTGGCTGTCCAACCTCCACCTCGGAGCTCGCGACCCCGACGCCGCCGGCGCGGAGGGTCGGGACGAGTTCGTGATGGTGGGCAAGACGTTCAAGGGACTCACCGACGAGCTGCTGCGGTGGCAGACCGAGCGCTTTCCCGAGATCGCCAACGAGCAGACCGACTTCGCCGTTTTCGTCCGGCCCGAGATCGTCGTCGAGATCGCGCTCGACGGGGCCCAGTCGTCGTCGCGCTACCCCGGCGGCGTGGCGCTGCGGTTCGCGCGGGTGCGCCGCTACCGGCCGGACAAGTCATCCGCCGAGGCCGACACCATCGAGGCGGTGCGGGCGCTGCTTCCGGGCGGCGGCCGGACGCCACGGCCGGCACGCTGACCGGCCCGGGTCGACGACCGGCCAGACTGGCGGACGCCGCACGACACGAGCGCGACACGAGCACGGCACACCACGGACGAGCACGAGGGGGCCACGATGGCGCACGAGGTACGCGGGGTGATCGCCCGGGGCAAGGGCGAGCCGGTCGAGCTGACGACGGTGGTGGTGCCCGACCCGGGGCCGGGCGAGGCACTGGTCGAGGTGCGGGCGTGCGGGGTGTGCCACACCGACCTCCACTACCGCCAAGGCGGAATCACCGACGACTTCCCCTTCCTGCTGGGCCATGAGGCCGCTGGGATGGTCGAGGTCGTGGGCGACGGCGTGACCGCCGTGGCGCCCGGCGACTTCGTCGTCCTCAACTGGCGGGCGGTGTGCGGCGACTGCCGGGCCTGCCGCAAGGGCCGGCCCCACCTGTGCTTCGCCACCCACAACGCCAGCCAGAAGATGGCTCTGGCCGACGGGACCACCCTGTCGCCGGCGCTCGGCATCGGCGCCTTCGCCGGCAAGACGCTGGTGGCCGCCGGGCAATGCACGCCCGTCGACCCCG
>DATFOS010000011.1:0-18747 GCA_035265325.1 Acidimicrobiales bacterium | reverse complement strand
CGGCGACGAGACCAAGCTGCAGAGCGCGTTCCGCAACGGCGTGCTGAGCGCCGTCGACACCCTCAAGGTCAAGCCCCGCCGCGGTTGGATGCCCCGCAAGGACGAGGAGGCCTTCTTCGCCTCGTGGGACGGCATCTACCGGGAGGTGCGGCGGCGCAACCTGGCGTCGGGCGCCGCCGTCGAGGCCCCGGCCGACACGACCAAGCTGCACGAGCGGAACGTGACCAAGCTGCTCAAGTCCACGCACGGCACGGCACGGCGCATCCCGCTGTCGGTCACCGTGTCGCACGCCGAGACGCCGGCGGAGGCCGCGTCGACGGGGACACCCGAGCCCGTCGGCTGAGAGGCTGCGTCGAGCGGCGCAGCCGTGGCCCGCGGCCCGGCGCCGAAGGCGCCGAGAGCGGAGCTGCCGCGTCGTTCGACCTCTCGGGCGCGCCAGCGCCCGAGAAGGGGACCGTGCCTATCCGCGCACCCTCCGAGCTCAGGCAGTCCTAGTGGGGGAACGCCCCCGGCCCGGGGTGTGACACCGTCCGGGGGCCGGCAGGCGTCGCCACCAGCGCGAGGACGGCCATGTCGTCGGTCGGCTCGTCGGGGGTGAAGGCGACCGCCCGCGCCTCGACGTGGGCGGCCAGCTCGGTCGCGGTCAGGCCGGACGTGTCGACGAGCGCCTCGGCGATGCCCTCCTCGCCGAACGACACCTGGTCGCGCCGCCGGTCGGTGAGCCCGTCGGTGAAGCACACGAGGGCGTCGCCGTGGTCGAGGTGGACGACCGAGTCGGTGAGGCTCAGCCGGTCGGTGACGCCGAGGAGGGTGCCGGCCACGCCCACGGGGAGGACCTCGCCGTCGGCCCGGCGCACGAACGGCTGGGGGTGCCCGCCCAGGCACAGCACCAGGTCGACGCCCCGAGGCGTGGGCTGGACCGCGCCGATCACGACCGTGCAGAACCGGGGCGAGTAGGGGGCGTCGAAGACGCCGGCCACGGTCAGTTCGGCCTGGTGCCGCAGCAGCATCTCGTTGAGTCGCCCCAGGATGGCCGACGGCATCGCGCCCGCCATCGCCGAGGCCCGGATCGTGTGACGCACCAGGCCCGTGATCGTCGCCGCCTCCACGCCGTGGCCG
The DNA here is from genome assembly GCA_035265325.1 of Acidimicrobiales bacterium. GTDB lineage: Bacteria > Actinomycetota > Acidimicrobiia > Acidimicrobiales > VFJN01 > DATCLS01. The sequence continues at coordinate 17,628 of DATFOS010000011.1, read as the reverse complement.
CAGACGTCGCCGACGGCGATGATCCACCAGTTGTCGTCGGCCCGGAAGGCGTCGTAGAAGTCGCCGCCCACGTCGAGGCCCAGGCCGGCGGCCCGGTAGCGGGCCCCGAGCTCGATGCCGGGGATGTCGGGGAGGCTGCCCGGCAACAGGCTGGCCTGCAGCGCCTGGGCCACGCCCGAGCGCTCGTCGAACAGGCGGGCGTTGTCGACCAGCGTCGCCGCCCGGGTGGCGACCAGCTCGGCCAGGTCGAGGTCGAACGGCGTCAGCGGGCGGCCGGGCCGGTTGCCGAACGCCAGCCCGCCCAGCAGCCGGCCACGGGCCGTGAGCGGGAAGACGGCCACGCTGTCGGCCCCGATGGCGGCGAGCGTGGTCTGCTCGCCCTCGCCGACCAACTCGCGGATCAGGTCGTCGCCGCCGCCGCAGCGCACGATCGACCGGCCCTCGGCGAGGGCGTGGCCGAGGGCGCCCATGTCGGGCAGGTAGCGGGGCAGGCGCTGCGCCAGCCGGCCGAGGTCGTCGGTCCACGCCGGGTCGGCGTGGGCGGCGCCCACCAGGGGCCGGGCGTCGCCCGGCACGCTGACCAGCCGAACCACGCACCAGTCGGCCAGCTGCGGCACGGTCATCTCGGCCAGGCGGGTGAGCGTGCCCTCCAGCTCCAGCGAGCGGGACAGGCCCGAGCTGAGCTCGTCGAGGAACACCAGCCGCTGCTGGCGGTTCTCGGCGATCACGGTCAGCCGGGCCCGGTCGAGCGCCAGGGCGCACTGGGCGGCCACGTCGCCGAGGGTCTGGTGCTCGGCCTCGGTCAGGACCCGGTCGTCGGGGAACCCGATCGCCAGCGCGCCGAACGGGTGTCCCTCGGCGTCGACCAGCGGGACGACCACGAACGACGGGTCGTACACGAGGTTGGGGTCCTCGAGCAGGGGGTAGCGCCGCTGTCGTTCGGCGTGCGACGCCACGGTCACGGTCTCGCCGGTGCGCAGCACCTCGGCGGCCGGGACGGCGGCGTCGAGCGGCACCGAGCCCAACCGCTCGGTGACCAGGTCGTCGGGGAGGCCGGCCATCCCGGCCACCTCGAGCGTGTCGCCGCCGTCGGACAGGACGTGCACGGTGGCCGTCCGCCCGTCGAGCATGGCCAAGGCCTCGTCGAGGACGGCCTGCACGATCTCCTCCGGCTGGCGCAGCCGGTTGAAGCCGCCCACGATGCGCGCCATGCGGGCCGTGTCGCCCAGGGAGTGCGTGGCATCGACGAGCACGCCGCGGGCCCCACCGGCCGGGTCGGCCCGGACCCGCAGCACGGCCCACCGGTGTGGCCTTCGCAGGCGGATGCCGTCGTCGCGGGCCACGGCCCCGGCGCGACCGCCGTCGCCCAGCGCGGCCGACACGAGGCCGGCGGCCCGGGCACGGTCGTCGGGGTGGACGAACTCGAGCCAGCCGGTGCCCGACAGGGCGGCGGTGAGCGCCTCGCCATCGGCGGCGGCGGGGCCGACGAGGTCGTCGGTGCCCAGGCACGCGCCGGCCCCGTCCCACACGAGGCCCAGTGCCGGGACCGTCGCCAGCAGCCCGTCGAGGTCTGCCTCGGCGAGCTCACCGACCGGGCTCCGTGGCCCGGCGACCGTGAGAGGCGGTTCGCGGCGCATGGAAGGTGCCGAATTGTTGCAGCTCCAAGGGCCAGGCGCACCGCGTCGTGTGGTTGCCGCACTCTACGTAGTGGCGCGAGCGACCTTTGCACAGGAAGTTCACGAAGGGCGGCGAAGGGGCGGCCCCGAGCACGCGTCAGACTGTCGTTATGGCGTGGAGCCGCTTCACCTTGGCCGGCGCCCGGGGCCGTTCGCTGTCGACCGACGCCGTCCGGTACGGGCCCGGCCTGCCGCCGGAGGGGGACCTCCGCCTGCTCGGGCAGGTGGCGGGCAAGCGCATCCTCGACCTCGGCTGCGGCGCCGGTGCCGGAGCGATCGCCCTCGCCGCCGCCGGCGCCCGGGTCATCGCCATCGACGAGGCCGCCGCCAACGCCAACGCCACCCGCGAGTCGGCCGACAGGGCCGGCGTGCGGGTCGAGACCCACCACGGCCTGCTGGCCGACCTGGCGTTCGTCCGGGCCGACTCGATCGACGCGGCCGTGTCGAGTTACGGGCTCGCCGGCCTGGACGACATCGACAGGGTGTTCCGCCAGGTCCACCGGGTGCTGCGCGAGGACCGGCCATTCGTTTTCTCGCTGCCTCACCCGGCCTTCAACATGCTCGACCCCGCCGACCCGGTTCCCCGGGTGCGCCGCGCCTGGTGGGACGCCTCGCCCGTGGCGTGGTCCGCCGACGGCGACGGCGCCCCGGCCGACCGGCCCCGCACGCTGGCGAGCCTGTTCACGAGCCTGGCCCGCGCCAACTTCCGGGTCGACGCCCTGGCCGAGCCGCCGGCCGACGAGGTGGGCGCCGGCCCGAGCTGGTGCGAGGCGCTGCGCTGGGTCCCACCGACGCTCGTCATCCGGGCCCGCAAGCAAGGCCTCTAGGGCGAGGCGGCCGGGCGGCCGAGAGCCGGGCAACGCCGGGCCAGCGGGGATCAGCCCGCCTGGCGGGCCTCCCACCAGGTCAGCAGGCGCTTCTCGGCCTCGGCCTCGCCCAGCGGGCCCTCGTCGAGCCGCGCCTCGAGCAGCATGTCGAGCGCCTCGCCGACCACCCGGCCGGGCGGCACGCCGAGCACCTCCATGACCCGGTTGCCGTCGATGTCGGGCCGGATCGACGCCAGCTCCTCGCGCTCGCGTAGCTCGGCAATGCGCGCTTCGAGGGCGTCCATCCGGTTGGCGAGCATGCGCGCCTTGCGCTCGTTGCGGGTCGTGCAGTCGCAGCGGGTCAGCTCGTTGAGCTCGTCGAGGAGGTCGCCGGCGTCGCGGGCGTAGCGGCGGACGGCCGCATCACTCCACACGTCGTCGCGGTAGCCGTGGAACCGCAGGTGGAGGAACACGAGCTTGCCCACGTCGTCGACCAGCTCGTTGGGGTAGCGCAGCGCGCGCATGCGCTCGCGGGCCATGCGGGCGCCGACCACCTCATGGTGGTGGAAGCTCACGCCCCGGGAGCCGATCGAGCGGGTCTTGGGCTTGCCCACGTCGTGCAGCAGCGCGGCGAGGCGGACGACCAGGTTGGGCGACGTCTTCGCCACCACGGCGATCGTGTGGGCGAGGACGTCCTTGTGGCGATGGATCGGGTCCTGCTCGAGGCGCATGGCGCCCAACTCGGGCAGGAAGCCGTCGGACAGCTCGGTGTCGACCAGGAACCACAGGCCGTCGCTGGGGTCGTCGGTGACCAGCAGCTTGGACAGCTCGTCTCGGATGCGCTCGACCGACACGATGTCGAGCCGGTCGCGCATGCGCGTCACCGCCGCCACCAGCTCGGGGTCGGGCTGGAGGCCGTAGGCGGCCATGAACCGGGCGGCGCGGAGCATGCGCAGCGGGTCGTCGGAGAACGAGACCTCGGGCCCGAGCGGCGTCCGCAGCCGCTGGGCGGCCAGGTCTGCGACGCCGCCGTAGGGGTCGATCAGCTCGACGTCGGGGAGGCGCAGCGCCATGGCGTTGACGGTGAAATCGCGACGCGAGAGGTCGACCGTGACGTCGTCGGCGTAGGTGACGTGCGGCTTGCGGGAGTCGGCCCGGTAGGCCTCCGCCCGGTGGGTGGTGACCTCGAACGTGCGACCGTCCTTGCGGAAGCCGATTGTGCCGAACGCTCGGCCCTGCTCCCAGACGGCGTCGGCCCAGCCGTCGAGCACCGTCAGGGTCTCCTCGGGGCGGGCGTCGGTGGTGAGGTCGTAGTCGGGCGACACCTTGCCCAGGATCAGGTCGCGCACCACCCCACCGACCAGGTACAGGCGATGGCCCGCGGCGTCGAACCGCTCGGCGAGCGGGCGGACGTCGTCGAGGATGGGCTGCAACCGCTCGGGGACCACGTACCGAGGGTAGCGACGGGTGAACCGCTCCAGAGACGGCGTTAGAGGGTGCGCGGATGGGTCGAACGACGCAGCCTCGCCGCTCGTGGCGCCTGCGGCGCCGGGCCGCTGAGCCACGGTGCGCCTACCGGCGCAGCCTCTCAGCCGCCGACGGCGCGGGTGTGGGCGATGCCGGCGGCGAGGACCATGTCGTCGCCCGGCCCACCGGCGGTCGGCGCCTCGACGTGCTCGGGATCGCCGGCGAGTGCGGTGAGGGCGGCGGCGGACGAATCGCGCAGGGCCTGCAGGTCGTAGCCCCCCTCGAGGAAGGCCAGCCGCCGCCCGGCGGGGACGAGCGCCGCCAGCGCCGCGGTGAGGTCGGCGTAGTCGCCGGCGGACAGGCCGAGCTGGGTCAGCGGGTCGCGGCGGTGGGCGTCGAAGCCGGCCGAGATGATCAGCCAGGTGGGGTGGAACCGCGCCGCCAGCGGGACGACGAGGTCGTCGATGGCCCGCCGGTAGACGTCCCCGGTGGCGCCCGGCGGCATCGGGACGTTCACCGTCGTGCCCACCGCCTCGCCGTCGCCGGTCTCGAGCACCGAGCCGGTCCCCGGGTACAGCGGGTGTTGGTGGAACGACACGTAGGCGACCCGGTCGTCGCCGTAGAACGCGTCCTGCGTGCCGTTGCCGTGGTGGGCGTCGTAGTCGACGACCAGGACGCGCTCGCCCCGGTCGGCCAGCGCCGCCGCCGCCACGGCCACGTTGTTGAACAGGCAGAAGCCCATCGCGCGGCTGGGCAGGGCGTGGTGGCCCGGCGGGCGCACGGCGCAGAAGGCTGCGGTGGCCTCGCCCGCGTCGAGCCGGCGAACCGCGGTCAGCCCGGCCCCGGCGGCGTGGAGGGCGGCATCCCACGAGGCGGGGACGGCGGCGGTGTCGTCGTCGAGCCAGCCGCCGCCGGTGCGGCAGAACCGGTGGAGGGCCTCGACGTACTCCCGGCTGTGGACGAGCGCCACCTCATCTTCGGTGGCGGCCTCGGCCGCGATGCGGACCACCTCGCCGGCGAGGCCGGCCCGGTCCACGCCCTCGTCGACCGCAGCGAGCCGCTCAGGTCGCTCGGGGTGGTCGGGAATGGCGTGCTCGACGTAGTCGGGATGCGAGACGAAGAGGACCGTCATGCGGGCTCGACGGTAACGGGCCGGTGCCGCTTCCGCCTCCGAAGCCGGCCATCCGGACCGCCGCCCGGGAGGGGGCTCACCCGGCGGTCGGTGAGCTTGCCTACGCTTCCGGTATGGCATGCGCGCCGCGACGGCACGTCCCCAGCTCCAGGGGGCGGTGATGGGCCTGCTCCGGGTCGGCACTCCCCAGCTGGGCCGCCTGCGGTTCGGGTCCTGGCGCGGCGACGCCCGCGTGGCCTCCATCGCGCCCACACGCCTGGCCTTCGGGCCGGTGTCGGCCGCCGACGTGCGCGACTGCGTCGAGCGGGCCGGCCACGCCGGCTACGACCAGGTGCTCACCGCCGCGTTGGGCCGGCGCGACCAGCCGCCGTTCCTCGAGGCGGGCTTCGAGGTCGAGCAGCGCCTCCACCTCCTGGTCCACACGCTCGACCGGCTGCCCCGGGTCGACGCCGACGTGTCGATCCACCGGGCGCGCCGGCGCGACCGGCAGGCCGTGCTCGCCGTCGACCACGCCGCCTTCGAACCGTTCTGGCGACTCGACGACCGGGGCCTCTCCGACGCCCTGGCCGCGACGAGCGCAGTCCGGTTCCGGGTGGCTCGGGCCGACGGCCGCACGGTCGGGTACGCCATCACGGGACGCGCCGAGCACCGCGGCTACATCCAGCGCCTGGCCGTCTCGCCCCGGGTCGAGGGGTGCGGCGTCGGCGCCGCCCTCCTGATCGACGGCCTGCGCTGGCTGCGCCGGCGGGGCGCCCGCGACGCCGTCGTCAACACCCAGGAGGGCAACGAGCGGTCGCTGAAGCTCTACCTGCGCAGCGGTTTCGTCGTGCAACCCGAGGGCCTCGCCGTGCTGGGCCGCCACGTCTTCGCACCGCCCGGCCGGGCGGGCGGCTCCGGCTGGCCACCCCTCTGATGGGCGGCGCGGCGCACTCGTCGTCGTCCCCCCGGGTGCCCGTGCGCCCGGGCGCCCCACGGACGCGCTCTCCTCGCACCCTGCGCCCCCGGCGCTCCGCCGCCGGGCCACGGCCGCGCCCGGCGGCATCCTCCCCCGAGGGCCAAGTGAGCCCCGTGCGAGCCGCCCGGCGACTCGGCCTCGGGGTGGCGGCCGCCGCAGTCGGCCTGGCGAGCCTCGGGGCCGCCGCCGGCGCCGCGCCCCTCGCGCCCGGCGCCTCCGGCCAGGCGCCCGGCGCCACCACGACCACGACGGTCTCGGGCCAGGGCGTGACGGGGGCGCCCGCCCAGCCCGACGAGTCGAGCACCGCCCCCGCCGTCAAGCTGGCCGACCAGGTCACGTGGCTGACCGACGGGGCGTCGTGGACGGCCGACGTCCTCATCGCCAGGCCGCCCGCAGGCGCCACCGTGCAGGTAGCCGTCCACGACGACCTGCGCTCCCGGACGGAGTTCGAGGCGGCCGAGGCCGGTGAGCTGGGCGACGTGGAGTTCGCCACCGACCCGGTCCCGGTCGACCAGCTGCCGGCCGACGCAGCCGGGCTGCGTAGGGTCGGGTTCGGGCCCGAGGCCGGGCTGCGCCAGGGCGTCCACCCCGTGGCGATCCGGGTGCTCGACGCCGCCGCCGAGCCGGTCGCCCAGCTCGTGACGTTCGTGGTGACGGTGCCCGAGGAGACCGACGGCTACGTCCCGCTGGCGGTCGCCCTCGTGGTCGACCTGGGGGCGCCGACGGCGCTCCGGCCCGACGGGGAGATCACGCTGTCGGCCGAGTCGATCGCCCGCATCGACGAACGGGTATCGCTGCTGGAGGACGCCCCGCGCGTCCCGTTCACGGTGGCGCCCGTGCCCGAGACGGTCGAGGCGCTCGCATCCGACACCGGGAGCGGGCCCCGCCTCCTCGACCGGCTCGACGCCGCCACCGACGATCGCACGGTCCTGGCCCGGCCGTTCACCGACGTCGACGTGTCCGCCCTCATGGCCGCCGACCTGGTGGGCGAGGTCAACGCCCACGCCGATGCCGGCGCCGACGTCATCCGCACCCGCCTCGGCACCGAGCCGGTCGGCGGCACGTGGGAGGCGACCGGCACGGTCGGGGCCGACGCGGGCCGGCAGGTCGCCGAGCTGGGCGTGGGCCAGGCCCTCGTGGACGAGGAGGCCGTGGCCGAGGCCGCCGGCCTCGGCGACGTGCGGGTCACCGAGGTGCCGCTGCGCTTCGGCGAGGGCGGGCCCGAGGTGATGGTGGCCGACGACGCCCTCGCCGCGCCGCTGCAGGGCACCGACCCGGTCCTCGACGCCCAGCGCTTCGTGGCCGAACTGGCGATGGCCTGGTTCGAGATGCCGGCCATCGGGCGTGCGGTCGTGGTCCGGGTGCCGGCCGACGCCGAGATGGACCCCGCCCTGGTGGCCCGGGCGCTGGGCGAGCTGGACGAGCCGGCCGTCGTGCGTCCGATGACCCTCCCGGAGCTGTTCGCCGCCGTTCCCCCGCCGGAGGGCGAGGCCCGGCCCCTGGCCACGCCGGCCCCCCACCAGCCCGTCGCCGACCTCCGCTACCTTGCCAACCACCTGCGCGACGCCCGGACCGGCGCCGGCGGCATCGGCGGCGTCCTGGAGGACGACACGGCCGGGCTTCGGCTCGAGCACTCCCTGCTGATCGCCACGGGGGCGGCGACGCCGAACGACGAGCGGCGTGACTACGTCGACCTGGTCGACGACCAGCTGGACCTCCTGGCCCAGCTGGTCAACGCCCCGCCGGAGTTCCGCATCACGCTCACCTCGCGGTCCGGGACCATCCCGCTCAACATCACGAACGACGCCGGCCGGCAGGTCCGGGTGCGGATCGAGCTGCAGAGCGACCAGCTGGAGTTCCCGGACGGCGACGAGTTCGAGCAGGTGCTCCAGCCGGGCGCGAACCGCATCGACGTCCGGGTCCGGGTGCTGGCGTCGGGCGCCTTCCCGCTCGACATCCGCATCGCCAGCCCCAACGGGGAGCTGGAGCTGGACACGACCCGGTTCGACATCCGGTCGACGGCCGTGTCGGGCGTGGGCCTCGTGCTGTCGATCGGGGCGATCCTGTTCCTCGCCCTGTGGTGGGTGCGGAACTGGCGGGCCACGACCCGCTCGAAGCGCCTGGTCCCCACCGACGGGCGCGATCCCGACGGCGGCTCGGGCCCCGGCCCCGAGCAGCCCGACGCCACCGCCCTGCCGCCAGCGCCCGGGGGGCCGCCGGCCGAGTGGGCCGAGCCGGCCCGCCACCTGCGCCGCGACCCCGGGCCGACGGAGACACCCGCACCCACCGCGCCGCCGACGCCCGTTCCGTCCGCCCCCGGGATGCCGGGCGCTGCGGGCCCATCGGAGACCGCCTCGGCACCGGGTGCGCCGCCGTGGGACGCCCCGGCGCCCCGCCCGTCCCCCACCCCAGGGGGCGCCCGGCTCACCGACCCGCCCCCGTGGGCGCGGCCTGCCCCGCCGGCGCCGGTCCCTCCCCCGGCCCCCGTGCCGCCGGCGTCCACGCCGGGATCGGCGTCGCCGTTCGCCCCGCCCGGGACGCCGGCGCCGCCGTGGGCGCCGCCCGTCCCGCCGGCCGGCGCACCAGCCGCAGAGGACCCCGCCGACCCCGAGGACGACCCGTACGCGCCGCCGCCGGCGTACCGCCCGGCGCACCTGCCCGGCGAACGCCGCCGGCACTGAGCCCGTGACGGGGAGAGGTGGACGAAGCGTCGGGTAAGGTCGCCGGCCATGCCCGTGCGCATCGTCACCGACTCGGCCGCCGACATCCCGCCGGCCGAGGCCGAGGAGCTCGGCATCGAGGTCGTGCCCCTGTCGATCCGCTTCGGCGACAAGGAGTACACCGACGGCGTCGACCTCCCGGTCGAGGAGTTCTACGCCAAGCTCGCCGAGTCGTCGGCGCTGCCCGAGACGGCGGCGCCGTCGCCCGGGGCGTTCGACACCGCCTTCCGCCGCCAGGCCGAGGCGGGCGCCGACGCCGTCGTGTGCATCGACCTGTCCGGGGGGCTGTCGGCCACGGTGCAGGCGGCACAGAACGCCGCCGGCGGCCTCGCCGGCCAGCTCGACGTGCGCGTCGTCGACTCCCGTTCCATCACCTCGGGCCTCGGCACCCACGTGCGGGTCGCCGCCCGCGCCGCCGCCGACGGCCGGAACGCCGACGAGATCGTGGCGCTCGTCGAGTCCATGGTCCCCCGCACGCACGTCTACGGCGCCCTCGACACGCTCGACAACCTCAAGAAGGGCGGCCGGGTCGGGGGGGCACAGCACCTGCTGGGCTCGCTGCTGTCGATCAAGCCCCTCATCGAGATCAAGGACGGGGTCGTCGGCGAGGCGGGCAAGGCCCGCACCCGCCGCAAGGCGTTGGAGTGGCTGCGCGACAAGGTCTTCGAGCGCCCCGGCGTCGAACACCTCACCATCGCCAACGGCATGGCGACCGACGTCGACGCCATGTACGACCTCCTGGCGCCCCGCTACTCGCGTGACGAGCTGGCGGTGACGACGATCGGCGCCACCATCGGGACCCACGGGGGCCCGCGGGTCATGGGTCTCACGTGGGTCGACCCCGACTAGACGGACGCAGGGCGGGCCCGCGCCGGCCGGTCGTGCCGGTTCGGTCCGCCGAACGGGCTCATCGCTGGGCGTGGGCGGTCCCGGCGAGCGACGGCGCGCCCCTGTCCACGACGTCACGTGCCCCACGAGGCTCCACTACGGTTGGCGCACCGTGGCAGTGACGCCTCCCCCGACCGGTTCCTCTTCGCACGCGGGCGTTGGCCCGGGCATGACCTTCGCCGGGCGCTATCGCCTGGACGACCAGATCGCGTCCGGGGGCATGGCGCAGGTGTTCCGTGGCACCGACGAGGTGCTGCGGCGCTCGATCGCGGTCAAGGTGCTGCACCCGCACCTGGCCGCCGACGAGACGTTCGTGACCCGGTTCCGCCACGAGGCGATCGCCGTCGCCCGCCTGTCGCACCCCGCGATCGTGAACGTCTACGACACGTGCAGCGAGAACGGCCTCGAGGCGATCGTGATGGAGCTGGTGCGCGGCGCCACGCTGCGCGACCGGCTCGACGACGGCCCGATGGAGCCCTGGACCGCCGCCAACACCGCCGCCCAGGTCGCCGGGGCGCTCGACGTCGCCCACGCCGCCGGGCTGGTGCACCGCGACATCAAGCCGGCCAACATCCTGCTGTCCGAGGACGGGCGGGTGAAGGTCGGCGACTTCGGCATCGCCAAGGCCGCCGAGTCGGCCGACCTCACGCAGGAGGGGTCCTTCGTCGGCACGGCGAAGTACCTTGCGCCCGAGCAGGTCGAGTCCAAGCCCGTCGACGGGCGCACCGATCTCTACAGCCTCGGCGTCGTCCTCTACGAGATGCTCGTCGGCCGGGTGCCGTTCGAGGGCGACAGCTCCTCGGCCACGGCGCTGGCCCGCCTCCACCAGGCGCCGGTGCCGTGCCGCCAGCTCGATCCCGGCATCCCGCCGCAACTCGAGGCGATCGCCATGCGGCTGTTGGCCCGCTCGCCCGACGACCGGTTCCCCACCGCGGCCGACGCCCGCGGCGCCCTGCTCAACGCCGGCGCCGACGACCGGGCGGCCGAACCCGAACCGTCCGGCCACGTCGGCCTCCCCATGTCCCCGCCGCCTGCGCCCATGCCGGGCCCGATGCCGCTGCGCACGCCCGAGGCCGGCATGCCGCCGGCGCCGCCGCCCCCGCCCGGGCCGATGCCGTCGTCCGACCGGCTGGCCCGGCGCGACCAGGCCGAGCGCCACTGGCTGGTGCCGACGGCGCTCGTCATCCTCGTGGCCGTCGCCCTCGGCGTGGCCGGCCTGCTCATCGGCCAGGTCGTGCTGTCGCCCGACAGCGACGGCGGCAACGGGAGCGACGACACGACGCCCGACACCACGGCCGCCTCGGCCGACACCGAGGTGACGATCGCCGAGACGATCGACTTCGACCCGCCGCCCGGCGACGGCGGTGAGTCGCAGCAGCGGGCGGCCGACCGCTTCGCCGCCGACGGCAACCCCGAGACGTTCTGGGACACCGAGAACTACAACTCCCGGAACTTCGGCGGCCTCAAGGACGGCGTCGGCCTGATCCTGCGCTTCGACCAGGTGACCGACATCTCCGAGGTCCAGATCGACTCGCCCACCACCGACGGCTGGACGGTCGACATCTACACGGCCGAGTCGGCCCCCGACGACATCGCGGGCTGGGGCGAGCCCGTGGTCCAGGACCTCGAGGGCGACGGTTCGAGCCCCGCCACCGCGACGTTCGAGACGCGACCCGCCGGCGCCGTCCTGGTCTGGATCACGCGCCTGGGCCAGACCGACGGCGAGAACAACATGCGCATCAACGAGGTCCGGGCCCTCACCTGAGCCGGCGCTCGGTTGGCGGCGGCCCGCCAGGTGCGTGGGCCGCCACTAGCCTCGCCGCATCGTTCCCCCGGCCGACGACGCGACGCTCGTGGCCGGCGCCCGGTCGGGCGACCGGTCCGCTCTCGATGCCCTGCTCAGGCGGCACCACGACCGACTGTTCGCGCTGTGCCGGCGGCTGGCGGGCAACGACGCGGACGCCCACGACGCGCTGCAGGAGGCGCTGATCGCCATCGTGCGGGGCCTCGACCGCTTCGACGGGCGGTCGGCCTTCAGCACGTGGTCGTACCGCGTGGCCACGAACGCCGCGCTCGACGAACTACGACGACGGAAGCGCCGGCCCCTCCCCGGCCTGCCCACGGACGAGCGGGGCGGCCTCGTCCCCGGTCCCGGGTCGGGGCGCGGCGGGGGCGCGGTGGGCCGACCCGGCCTCACGCGTCCCGGCGTGGTCGGCGGTGGAGGGCACGGCGGGACCGGCCCCGGGATCGACGGCGTGGTCGCCGACCGGCTCGACGTGGACGCCGCCCTGGCCCGGCTGCCGGAGGACTACCGGGTGGCCGTCGTCCTCCGCGACGTGTGCACCCTCGACTACGCCGAGATCGCCGAGGTCCTCGGGATCCCTCCCGGTACCGTGCGGTCGCGCATCGCCCGGGGGCGCGGCCTCCTCGCCGACCTCCTCGGGAACCGCGACGCCCCCACCGAACGTCCGAGCACCGGACCATGACCGATCCCTCCCGCGACGACCTGGCGTCCGCCGTCCTCGACGGCCTCCTCGGCGACGAGGAGGCGGCGGCCGCCCTGCGCGACCCCGCCGTGGCCCGTCGGGTCGAGGAGATGCGCGCGGTCCGGTCCCTCCTCCAGCCCGCGCCGCCGCTGGACGCCGCCCGGCGCGAGCGGTCGATCGCCGCCGCCCTGGCCGCCGCCGACACGGCCCGAACGCCGGGCGGACCTCGTACACCGGAGGAGCCGCACACGCCCGCGGCGGCCGGTGCGCCCGCCGGCCGGCGGTACGGGCCCGGGTTCGACTCGTCGGACGAGCGCCCGGCGGCGCCCGCCGGCCTCGACGAGCGTCGCCGCCGGGGGGCCCGGCGGGCGCACGCCGCCCGCTGGCTGCCGGCGGCGGCGGTGATCCTCGTCGTGCTGGCCGTCGCCGGGCTGGTCGCCGTGGCGGGGTCCTCCTCCGACTCCGACATGGCGGCCGACACGGCCTCTGAGGGCGGCGAGTCGAACGACACCGGCAGCGGGGAGGCGACGGCCGAGTCCTCCGAGGCGTCGGGCGACGAGCAGGACGCGACGTCCGCCGCCGAGGAGTCCGGCGGGCAGGACGACGCCGACGCGTCCGGCGGGACGATGGAGGGGAGCACCGAGAGCGGCGCCGCGGCCGACAGCGCGGCGCCGGGGGCCGCCCGGTCTCTCGGCGCCTTCGCGACGGCCGACGACCTTGCCGCTGCGGCCGACGCCACCGCCGGGCCGCACGCCGGCGCAGCGCTCGGCCAGGACGTCACGGCCGATGAGGCCGAGGCCCGGCTCGAGACGTTCGCCGCCGAGGCCGGCTGCGAGCCCCCGGCCGCCGGCCGGGCGGGCGACGGCCCCATACCGGTCCTTCTCGGCAACGCGACCCTGGCCGGAGCGCCGGTGACGGTGTGGGTCCTCGACGACGCCGACGGGCGACGGATCGTGGTGCTCGACGCCGCCTGTGCGGTCGTGGACGACCGCGTCCTTCCGACCGGCTGACCGCCCACTCGCGCAACGAATACCGGCCGGTCCAGGGGCGGGGCGGAGGTGGGATCTAGGCTCCCCCCATGGTTGACGTCCGTACGCAGGCCCGCCCGGGCCGCGCGCTCGCCTCGCCCCAGGACGACTGGCCCGCCCAGACGGCGGACACGATCGAACGAGTGGTCGGTAACGTCCGCGACAGGACGACGGGACCGGCCCTGACGGCGTCGCGTGCGGTGGTCTACGGGCTCTTCGCCGCCATCGTGGGCGTGGCCGCAGTCGTCATCGCCGCGATCGCCTTCGTCCGCCTGCTCGACGTCTATCTGCCCGACGCCGTGTTCGGCGAGACCCACGTGTGGGCCGCCCACCTGCTGGTCGGCGCCGCCTTCACGCTCGCCGGCGTGTTCGCCTGGAGCAAGCGGAACGCCTCCGTGGAAGACGCGCACGGTCGTTGACGTTGGGTGGGGGGGTGGTTGGGAGATGCTGCCTCCCCCCGAGCCACCATCGGCACGACGAGGATCAATGAGCGACGACATCCGCAAGGTCATCATCATCGGGTCGGGCCCTGCCGGCCTGACCGCCGCCGTCTACACGGCACGAGGCAACCTCGAGCCCCTCGTGCTCGAGGGCGAGCCGTCGTCCACGAGCGACCAGCCCGGCGGTCAGCTCATGCTCACCACCGAGGTGGAGAACTTTCCGGGCTTCCCGGAGGGGGTGATGGGCCCCGAGCTGATGATCCGCATGCGCGAGCAGGCGATCCGGTTCGGCGCCGACGTCCGCACCGAGAAGGTGTCCCGCATCGACATGTCGGCCCGGCCGTTCGGCATCTGGGTCGGTGACCCCGACGCCGCCGAGCCCACCTACCGGACGCACTCCGTGATCATCTCGACCGGCGCGCAATCGCTGATGCTGGGCCTACCCCGTGAGGGCGACCTGATCGGCCACGGCGTCTCGACCTGCGCCACCTGCGACGGGTTCTTCTTCCGGGGCCACGACATCGCCGTGGTCGGCGGCGGCGACTCCGCGGTCGAGGAGGCCAACTTCCTCTCGAAGTTCGCCGACTCGGTCACGATCATCCACCGCCGCGACGAGCTGCGAGCCTCGAAGATCATGCAGGACCGGGCCCGCAACAACCCGAAGATCCGGTTCCTGTGGAACACGGTCGTCGAGGAGATCGAGGGCGACACCACGGTCACCGGCCTCGAGGTCCGCAACGTGGTGACCGACGAGGTCACTCCCCTGGCCGTCACCGGCCTGTTCGTGGCCATCGGCCACAAGCCCAACACCGACCTGTTCAAGGGCCAGCTCGAGATGGAGGAGTCCGGCTACCTCGTGACCGGCCTCGGAGCCGGCGCCAGCAGCACAAACGTCGAGGGCGTCTACGCCTGCGGTGACGTGCAGGACCACACCTACCGCCAGGCGGTCACGGCCGCGGGTTCGGGGTGCATGGCGGCCCTCGACGCCGAGCGCTGGCTGGAGGCGCAGGGCATCGACTGAGGGGCCGCACGCTGCGTCGGGAAGACGCGGGCCGCTCCGGACGTTCTGGTTTGACAGTTCCATTCGAGAGGAAGAACACGACATGGCTGAAGGCATCCCGACCCTCACGGACGCCACCTTCGACGAGACCATCGCAGCGTCCGACGAGGCGGTCGTCGTCGATTTCTGGGCGGAGTGGTGCGGGCCGTGCAAGATGATCGCCCCCATCCTCGACGAGATCGCCCGTGAGAACGCCGGCAAGGTCACCGTCGCCAAGCTCAACGTCGACGACAACCCGGACGTGGCCCGTCGCTTCGACGTGATGAGCATCCCCACCCTGATCGTCTTCAAGGACGGCACGGCCCAGAAGCGCCTGATCGGCGCCAAGGGTAAGGGTCAACTCCTGGCTGAGCTGGAGGAATTCATCGCCTGACCAGGGCGAATATCGTTCATCCACAACCTGTGCGAAAGGCTGTGGATCACTCGACTCCGACTTGAGGTGCCCCGATCCTCAGGTTGGGGTCGAGGCCGTTTTTGTCCCCAGATGGACCTCTGGTTGACCGTTCGAGATTCCCCAGGCCCCTGTGGACAACTTTGGTGGGTGGGGCATTTGCCCAGTTCACGCACCTGTGGGGAGTGCTCGACCTGTGGACATCGCCCCGAGCAGGGTGATCGACGGTGGTCCGACAGCCTGTGGATACCCGGGAGCCATCCGGCGGTGAACCGCGCGTGGTTACGGTCCGGGCGGTGTCGACGGGCGTCAGGCCTCGGCGGCGGTGGGGTCGGTGCCGTCGGCGATCTGGCGGTAGATGCGCTCGAGGTCCTCGAGGTCGGCGAACTCGATGACCATGCGTCCCCGCTTCGGGCCCAGATTGATCTTCACCCGGGTGTCGAAGCGATTGGCGAGCAACTCCTCCAGTTCGAGGAGCCCGGGCGGCGGCAACCTGCCGGACGCCGGCGTGGGCCGGGGGGCCTCCTCGGGCTGCTCGTTGCGCCTCCTGACGGCGTCCTCCGTGTCCCGCACCGAGAGGCCGTCGGTGACGATGCGACGCGCCAGCGCCTCCTGGAAGGCCCGATCCGGCGTTCCCAGGAGCGCCTTCGCGTGGCCGGCCGAGATACGGGACTCGGCGACGAGCTTCTGCACCTGCGGCGGCAGCTGGAACAGCCGGAGGAGGTTCGTGACCGCCGAGCGGCTCTTGCCGACGCGCCGCGCCACCTCCTCCTGCGTGAGGTTGAAGTCCTCGATCAGCTGCTGGTAGCCGGCCGCCTCTTCCAGCGGGTTGAGGTTCTCGCGGTGGAGGTTCTCGACCAGGGCGTGCTGGAGGCTGATCTCGTCCGTGACGTCGCGGACGACGACCGGGATGTGCTGCAGGCCGGCCCGCTTCGCCGCCCGCCACCGGCGCTCGCCGGCGACGAGCTCGTAACGGTCGTTATCGACCTTGCGGACGAGGATCGGCTGCAGGACGCCGAGCTCACGGATCGACGCCGTGAGGCCGGCCAGTGACTCCTCGTCGAAGTAGTCGCGCGGCTGGTAGCGATTCGGCTCGATCTGGCTGATCGGCACCTCACGGACGCCGACCTGCACACCGTCGCCGTTGACCGGCTCCGAGGGGATGAGGGCGCTGAGGCCCCTACCCAACCCGCCGCGGCGCTCCACCACTCACCTCCAGGGCAAGGTCGCGATACGCAATGGCGCCACGGGACGCCGGGTCGAAGGTGATGATCGGCTGACCGAAGGACGGCGCCTCGCTGAGCCGCACGGTGCGCGGCACGATGCTGGCGCAGACCTTCTCGCCGAAGTGCTCGCGCACCTCGCGCACCACCTGATCGGCGAGCTTGGTCCGGGCGTCGTACATGACGAGCACCATGGCGCTCAGCTCGAGCCCGGTGTTCAGGTTCCGCTGGACGAGCTGCACGTTGCGCAGCAGCTGGCCGAGTCCCTCCAGGGCGTAGTACTCGCACTGGATCGGGACGACGACCTCGGAGGCGGCGGCGAGCCCGTTGACGGTCAGTAGGCCGAGCGACGGCGGGCAGTCGATGAGGAGGAAGTCGTAGTCGTCGCGGACCGTGTCGAGCGCCCGCTTGAGCCGGAGCTCGCGGCTGAAGGCGGGGACGAGCTCGATCTCCGCACCGGCGAGGTCGAGCGCCGCCGGGGCGACGAAGAGGTTGCGGACCGCCGTCGCCTCGATGCAGTCCTCGAGCGGGACGTCGTTGAGGATGACGTCGTACATCGACGCGTTGAGGTCGCGGATGTTGATGCCCAGCCCGGTGCTGGCGTTGCCCTGCGGGTCGAGGTCGACCACGAGCGTGCGGTAGCCGAGGACGGCCAGGCAGGCGCCGAGGTTGATCGCCGTCGTCGTCTTGCCGACGCCACCCTTCTGGTTGGCGATGGCCATCGTGCGCGGGAGCGGGCGAGCGAACGGCGATGTCGGCGCCGCGTCGCCGTCGGTTTCGTGGGTCGGGGACGACGCACTCACCTCTTCCGGGATCTCGCCTTGCGCCAGGGCGTAGCGAGCCGCCTCGGCATACGAGGTCGCCACGGGACGGGCGTGGGTGGGGCTGGGGGCGGAACTCTGGGCAGTGGTCGGCGTCGACCGTGGGGAGGGAGCTCGCGGTGGCCCGCCGGGGCCGAGGTCGTCCAGGTCTGGGACGGCGTCGACGCCGGGCAGTGCGAACCCGTCGTCGCCGCGCTCATCGCCCGACGGTGCCGAATATGCCCGATGGCGTGCGGGGGCAGCGGGCGAGCGGTCGGTCATTCGGGAGATCCTTCCGGACCCCGGATGGCGGGTCAAGCCGTCATCCCGGTCTCCCAGGTCAGCGGCTCGGGCCGTCTGGGTAGCCCGCTCCAACATCCATCGCCGTGCGGTTCCGAGCCCAATACGCCGCCAGCTCAGGGCCACAAGCGCGTGCGTCCCAACGAGTTCGTCCGCAAGTTCCACGTGGAACGACGCCTGTATCGGCACCCGCCGTGTCGCCGAACCCCGGCAATGAGTCGCTGCCCTCGCCCCGCAACCCGGCCATGGCGTGGAG
>DATFOS010000010.1:0-42442 GCA_035265325.1 Acidimicrobiales bacterium | reverse complement strand
GTGGTGCCGGCCTCCCGGCCCCAGCCGATGGCGCCGACCGGCACGGTCCACGAGCGGCTGTCGGAGCTGGGCTACGAGGCGACCGCCCTCGCCGACCGCATCGGCGGGGCCTCCGCCCGGGAGTGGGCCCGCGAGGGCGTCGTCGCCGACGAGCCGGCCCACACGATGACCGCGCTCGACGTGGTCCGGGCGGCCATCGACGCAGGCATCGGCCACCTCGACGCCGCCCGCAAGGTCCTGGCCGCCGCCGTCGCCCGCCCCCCGGACCCGCAGCGCTGACCCGCCGCCGGCGCCCGGGCGCGCCGGCGCCCCCGGGCCCTAGCCCTTGAGGTCGGACCAGTCTTCGGGGTTGTCCTCGACGAAGTGCTCGACGACCGAGCCGTCGACCCCGTCGACGAGGACCAGGCCCCGCTTCGCCGGCGGGTTCTCGTCGGAGTAGAGGAGGATGCGCCACAGCGGCCGGCTCCGCAGTCCACGCCAACCCATCTGGGCCGAGGCGTGGCCGACCGGGAAGCCGACGGCCTTGCTGGCGGCGACCAGCGCGTCCTGCTCGTCGACGTCGAGGTCCCAACCGGTGAGCAGGTGGTACACGCCGAAGACCACGAGGATGACGGCGGCCAGCAGCCACCCGTCGTTCACGTAGGCCGAGTCGACCAGCGCCCACACCGCCAGGACCACGGCGGCGATGACCAGGTAGATCACGCCCGGCACGCGGCGCCGGTTGTTGTTCGGGAACAGGTACGGCCCGACGTAGCCCTGCGCCTGGAGGTCGTCGGGCAGTGCGTCGACGACGTCCTCGTCCCGGACCGTCTCGTCGTCGTCGGTGGGGGTCACGTCGTCGGCCATGGCGGCTCCGCAGGGTAGTGACCCGGGACCTCAGCCGGCGAACCCCGCCGGCCAGGCGGCCCGCAGCTTGGCCCACGAGTCGTCGAGCGGCTCGGGCAGGACGCGCGTCTGGGCGATCGAGGTCATGAAGTTGGTGTCGCCCGCCCAGCGCGGCAAGACGTGGATGTGCAGGTGCCCGGGAACGCCGGCGCCGGCCTCGGCGCCCAGGTTGGCGCCGACGTTGATGCCCTCGGGCCGGTAGGCCGCCTTCATGGCGACGACCGTGTCCCGCACCGTGGACCACAGCTCGGCCTGCTCGTCACCGGTGAGGTCCTCCAGGTCGCCCACCTCGCGGTAGGGCATCACCAGCACGTGGCCGCTGGTGTAGGGGTAGGCGTTGAGGATGACGAAGGTGAGCCGGCCCCGCCACACGATGTGGCTCTCCTCGTCGGGCAGCCCGCTGGCGAGGATGCGCGTGAACACCGATGCGGGCTCACCGCCGTTGTCGCCGTCACCGCCGTTGCCACCGTTGCCGGCCTCGGCAGCGGCGCCGGTGACCTCGGCGCGTGACTCGACCGTCGAGGCGATGTAGGTCGACCGCCACCCCGCCCACAGGCGGTCGAGAGGGGCGTCCGCCATCTACGGCGTCCCGGTGGTGGTCGGCGTCCGCGGCATGCCGCGAGGGTAGCGAGCGGCTACTCGGCGGCCGCCAGCACCTCCGCCGAGGACCGGCGGGTGTCCAGGGGCGCCTGCTCGGCCTCGTCGCGCTCGTCGAGCGCCCGGCCCGGGGCCTCGGCGCCGTGTCCGGCGGCCCCGTTGCCGGCGACGCCCGCCGGGGCCTCCGCCTTGCGGCCGGAGCCGGCGTAGTCGTCCACGTACTCCTGGCCCGAGAGCTGGCACACCTCGTACATGACCTCGTCGGTGACCTGGCGCAGGGCCAACCGCTGGTCGGTCCGCCCGACGTAGTGACCGGGGTCGATCGGCCGGCCGATGTGGAACTCGCACGACTTGAACGGCGACGGCATCTTGGCCCCGGGTGGCTGGATCGTGCGCGTCCCCCGGATGCCGACCGGCACGAGCCGCGCCCCGGTCCGCATGGCCAGGCGCGCCGCCCCGGTGCGGCCCTTGTGGAGCCGGCCGTCGCGGCTGCGGGTGCCCTCCGGGTAGATGCCGAACAGCTCGCCGCTCTCGAGGATCTCGGCCGCGATGGTGAGCGCCCGCTCGGCGGAGTCGCCCCCGGTCCGGTCGATGGGGACCATGCCCAGCGCCGGGAATAGGTGCCGGGTCTTCCACGAGTCGAGGTACTCGGCCTTGCCCACGAACGTGATGCGACGGGGCAGCACCGCCGGGAGGAGGAACGAGTCGATCACCGACGTGTGGTTGGGGCAGATGATCGCCGGCCCGGAGGCCGGGATGTTCTCGGCGCCCACCACGGTGATGCGCCACAGGGCGTGGAACGTCGGCTTGAGGACGGCCTTCGCCGCCGGATAGAGCCACCCGTACTGGCGACGCCGGTCCCCCATGGGGGCCAGCCTACGACCGTCCCTCGCCCGACGGGGTTTCCGGGGTCAGTCCTCGAGGCGGATGCCGAGCAGGGCGGCACCGGACGACACGCCCCGGCCCGCCGCGGCCGCCTCGTCGAGCGCCGCCACGGCCCGCGGCGTGTCCAGGTCCTCGTCGAGGGCGACGCGGACCTCCTCGATCCCGCCGTCGCCGGTGCCGGCCGCCTCCCAGCGGGACAGGCGCTCGGCGGCCTCGTCCATGAGGCCGTCCCACCAGTCCCACTCGGTGCGGTAGTGGTGGCCGACGATGGCCAGCCGGATGGCCCGCGTGTCCCAGATCTTGCGCAGCTCGGACACGAACACGAGGTTGCCGCGGGACTTCGACATCTTCTCGCCATCCATGCGGACCATCGCCTGGTGCATCCAGTGGCGGACGAAGGGCTCCCCCGTGGCGGCCTCGGACTGCGCCGTCTCGCACTCGTGGTGAGGGAAGACCAGGTCGGAGCCACCGCCGTGCAGGTCGATCGTCGTGCCGAGCTCGCGCATGGCCAGCGCCGAGCACTCGATGTGCCAGCCCGGCCGGCCCGGCCCCCACAGCGAGTCCCAGCTGGGCTCGTCCGGTGCGGACGGCTGCCAGAGCACGAAGTCGAGCGGGTCGTGCTTGTGCGGGTCGTCGACGTTCCCACCGCGCTCGGCCGCCAGGACCAGCATCTCCTCGCGGGACAGGTGGCTGACCTGCCCGAAGCTCGGGGCCTTCGACACGTCGAAGTACACGCCGCCACCGGCCTGGTAGGCGACGCCCCGGTCGAGGACCATGCCCACGAAGCCCCGGATGTCGGCGATGGCCGAGGTGGCCCGCGGCTCGCTGAACGACGGGATCATGTCCAGCGCCCGCATGTCGTCGTCGAACCGGGCGGTCTCGGCCGCCGCCAGGTCGAGGTAGTGGACACCCAGCTCGCGCGCCTTGCGCAGGATGTCGTCGTCGACGTCGGTGACGTTGCGCACGCAGCGGGTCTCGTGCCCACGGTCGCGCAGGCGTCGCTGGAGCACGTCGTAGGTGAGGTAGACGGCGGCGTGGCCGACGTGCGTGGCGTCGTACGGCGTGATGCCGCACGTGTACATGCTGACGACGGGCCCCGGCGTGAACGGGACGACCTCCCCCCCGGCCGTGTCGAACAATCGCATGGGCTCGGCCGCGGGGCCCGAGCCGCTCACGCGGGTGCTGCGTCCTTGCCGGCCTTGGCGGGCTTCGCGGGGGGCGCCGCCGCCGGCGCCGACGCGGCACCGTCGGCCTTCGACGACCGGGCGGGCTCCGGCTCGGACTCGGGGATCCCCGTCAGCTTCACGGCCACCCTCGTCTTGTAGTGCACGTTGAGCTGCAACAGCACGGCGGTAAACGACTCGATCGGCGTCGCCATGGCGAGCTCGCCGGCGTTGAGCGGCCGCATGTTGGGCACCTTGCCGACGATCTCGCTGGTCAGGTCGACCGCCGAGCGGTGGTCGGAGCAGATCAGGACGTCGCTCTCGATCGGCTCGTTGAGGTTCCCCAACTCCTTGGCGGGGACGTGGTGGAAGGCGGCCGACACCATGCACTCCGGCACGGCGGCCTGGACGCTGGCGGCGACCGAGCCCCGCGGCGGCACCAGCGGCTGGAACTCGCGGCCGATGCGGGTGAGGGCGTTCGCCATCGACATGACGACCTTGCCACGGAGGTTGTCGCGCACGGAGGCGGCGGTCTGGGTGGCACCGTCCCACGGGGTAGCGATCACGACGACGTCGGTGTCGGCGGCCAGCTTGTTGTCGCCGGCCGTGATCGGCAGGTGCCGGTCCGGCCACTCCTTCTCGAGCAGCTGGTCGACCGTCTCCATGGCCCGGTACTTCGAGCGGGAGCCGATGACCACCTCGTAGCCGACCGAGGCGAGTCGGGCGGCGAGGGCCTTGCCGGCAGGGCCGGTACCACCGAGGATGCCGATGCGCACGAAGGTCAACCTAGCTGGGGGTCCCCTGCGCACGTCCAACCCACGGGGCGCGTTGTTACTCGCCGGTAACCGTTGCTCCCGGCGGGCCGCAACGTACGGTCGGCGCCCGTGTCCGCCCCCGCTCATCCCCTCCCCCTCCGCCTTTCGGGCGTCGGCGTCGACCTTGGCGAGGTGACCGCGCTCGACGGCGTCGACTGGGTCGTCCGCCCGGGCGAGCGCTGGGCGGTGCTCGGGCCGAACGGGTCGGGGAAGACGACGCTGCTGCGGGTGGCCGGGCTCTGGCTGCACCCGTCGCGCGGCACCGTGGAGGTCCTGGGGCACCGCTGGGGTCGGGTGGCCGTGCGCCGCCTGCGCACGCGCGTCGGGTTCGTCAGCGCGGCGTTGGCGGCCATGCTGCGGCCCGAGGTCCCGGCGGCCGACGTCGTCATGGCGGGCCGCGAGGCGGCGCTCGAGACCTGGTGGCACACCTACGGGCCGGAGGACCGGGCCCGGGCCGACGAGCTGCTCGATCGGCTCGGGGCGGCGGAGGTGGCCGACCGGCCGTTCGGGGCGTTGTCGTCCGGCGAGCGCCAGCGGGTGCTCCTGGCCCGGTCGCTGTGGGACGATCCCGGCCTGGTCCTGCTGGACGAGCCGGCGGCCGGGCTCGACCTGGGAGCGCGGGAGGGGCTGGTAGCCCGGCTGTCCGCCATGGCCGACGACCCGGCCACCCCGGCGACCGTGCTGGTCACGCACCACGTGGAGGAGGTCCCGGCCGGCTTCACGCACGCCCTGCTGGTCGGGGGCGGCCGGGCGGTGGCGTCGGGCCCGATCGAGGACGTGCTCACGGCGGAAGCGCTGTCCGACCTGTACGGCGTGGACCTGGCGGTCGACCGGCGGGACGGCCGCTACGCCGCCCGGGCGGTCACGCCCGCCCGCTGACGTCCCCGCTGACGTCGCCGTTGCCGGCGGCGGCCTCGGCCAGCAGGGCGAGGAGGCGGGGGCGCGACCGCTCGACCTCGTCCGCCAGCAGGCGCTCGATGACCGGGCCGATGAGCGCGCCGCCGTAGTGGAGGCGCACGGTCAGCTCGCTGCCCGTGCCCTTGCCGTCACCGGTGCCGTCGCCGGCCGCCACCACGGACGCCCGCAGGACCCAGTCGGCGTGCTGGCGGCCGTCGTGCTCGCGCCGCTCGTAGCGGACCTCGTGGGGCGCCTCGTGGACGGTCCGGACCATGCGCAGGCGCTTGGACCGGGCCAGGCGGCCGAGCCGGCCCCGCAGGTCGACCGACCAGGCCGGCCCCTCGTCGTCGGGATGCGCCTCGGCCGGGACGGCGCGAGCGACGATGTCGAGCCAGCGCGGGTAGCGGTCGAGGTCGGCCACCCAGGCGAACAGCTCGTCCGGGGCGTAGGGGGCGACGAGCCCGGCGGTCAGGTCCACGGCGGGATGGTCCCACGCCCGGCGCCCGGGAAACACCTCACGGCGGGGCCCGCCGGGTCGGGCCTGCGGTCAGAGTTGGAGGCCGCGGCGCCAGTGCGTGCCCGCCTCGCCGGGGAGGACCGCCAGCAGAACGCCATCGCGCAGGGTGACGTGGGCGACGGCGGCGGCAAGCTCGTTGCTCACCCCGCGGGACGAGCCGGCGGGCAGGTCCTCGTCGCGCAACGGGTACTGCAGGCCCTCGGTGGTCACGCCCACCGCCGGGCCGGCGACCGGCACGAGCGACACGAACTCGCCGGGGCGCCCGGCCAGCGCGGCGGGAACGCCGGGCCGGACGACGACCAGCCGGGCCGCGCCCAGCCAGGCCTCGACCGCCGTGCCCGCCAGCCGGGGGCTCGTGAGCAGGGCGACCATGGCGAGCAGATGGTCGAGGCGGCCGCCGTCCGAGCCCACGACCACGAGGCGGTCGGGGCGGCGGGCCAGGGCGGCGCCGACGGCGAGGTCGAGGTCCGTGGCGTCCTTGGCCTCGGGGTGGCGGTCGACCGAGGCCCCGGTCGCCACGGCCTCGTCGACCATCCCGGCGGCCACCGAGTCCATGTCGCCGACGACCAGGTCGACCTCCAGGCCGAGCGCCCGAGCCCGGGCCAGGCCCGAGTCGGCGGCTACCACCCAGGCATCGGGCGGCAGGCCGGGGACGGACACGGCGTGGCCCTCCAGGTCGGGGCCGGGCCCGCCGGCCACCACGACGGCGACGGCGGCGTGGGCCGGCCCCGGCGGACCGGTGCGTCCCGGGAGGGACGGCCCGGTGGGTGCCGGAGGGCTCAGCCCTCGTCCTCCGGGACCTCGGCGTCGACCGCGGGGACCTCCTGCGACTGGTGGCGCCGGGCGCCCCGGAGCGCCTCGGGGTGCAGCGCCAGGCGGAACAGCCCGCCCACGGTGAACTCGGTGAGCAGCTCGATGAGGGCGTCGCGGTCCCAGCTGTCGTCGGAGGCCTGGATCAGCGCCACCTCCTCCGCCATCCCGAAGTACATGTGCGACAGCACGACGCTGGCGGAGCCGACCTCGATGCCGTAGTCGGCCCACAGGCCGGTGCCGGTGTAGCGGTCGATCTCCTCGAGCACCCGCCGGCGGGTGTCGGCGACGGCGGCCACGGGCGGCTCGACGCCGTTCCGCTCGGCGTTGAGCAGCAGGACGATCGAGTCGCGGTCGCGGTCGACGAGGTCGAACATGATCGCGAAGCTGTGGCGGGCGAAGTCGCGCAGCGGCCGCCCCTCGGACCGCTGGAAGTTCTCGCGCATGTGGCGCACGACCCGCTCGGCGGAGTCCTGGACGACGGCCACGAACAGCTCGTCCTTGCCGGCGAAGAGCTCGTAGACGCTCGACCGGGCGGTCCCGGCCTCGCGGGCGACCCGCTCGATCGTGGCGCCGTTGTACCCCTCGCGGGCGAACACCCGGCGGGCGGCGTCGACGACGACCCGCCGCTGCTCCTCGACCGGCAGGGCGCGGGGCCGGCCGGGGCGACGCGGTGCGGGCGCGGTCACCGGATCACCGTCGCCGCGCCCCCCGTCACGAGGCCTTTTGCCGATGGACATCGCTTGCCTCGCCTACCCGAAGGGTCCCTGACACGCACGCCGTGCGCCGCCCGGCCAGGAACTTACCGGACGGAATGCCGAAGGTCAGGCTGTCCTGTGGTCAGTCCTTCAGCAGGTCGCGGGCGATGTGGGTGATCTGGATCTCGTCCGTCCCGCCGTAGATCTGGAGGACCTTGGCGTCGCGGGCGAGCTGCTCGACCTGGAACTCGCTCATGTAGCCGTTGCCGCCGAACAGCTGCACGGCCTCCATGGCCACCTCGGTGGCGGCGCGGGCCGAGTAGAGCTTCATGGCGGACGCCTCGGCCAGCGTCATCGGGCGGCTGTGGGCGGACGTCTCGATCGTCCGGAACACGAGGTTCTCGACGTTGAGGCGGGCGACCTCCATGCGGGCCAGCTTCTCTTGGATGAGCTGGAACTGGCCGATGGGCTGGCCGAACTGGACCCGGTCCCTGGCGTAGGCCACGCACAGCTCGAGGCACTGGGAGATGATCCCGAGGGCCATGGCGGCGACGCCCGAACGCTCCATCTGGAACGTGGCCTTGGCCGCCGTGCGCCCGCCCGACGGCACGTCCTCGGTCTCGCCGATGAGCCGGTCGGGCCCGACGCGCACGTCGTCGAGGAAGAGCTCGCCCGTCGGCGAGCTGTGCATGCCCATCTTGCGGAACGGCGGCGACTGGGTGAGGCCCGGCATCCCCGAGTCGAGGACGAAGCTGAGCATCTTCCGCTCGGCCGGCGGGTTGCCCTCGTCCAGCTTGCAGATGAAGACGATCGTGTCGGCGTAGGGGCCGTTCGTGATGAACGTCTTGTTGCCGTTGAGCAGGTACTCGTCGCCGTCGCGCCGGGCCGTCGCGGCCATCGACCCGAAGGCGTCGGAGCCGGACCCCGGCTCGGTGATCGCCCACGCCCCGACCTTGGCGAGCGTGAGCAGGTCGAGCGCCCAGCGCTCCTTCTGGGCGATCGTGCCCCGGCTCATGATCGCCGCCGAGGTGAGGCCCATCGACACGCCCATCGCCGTGACCATGCCGGGGCTCCACCGGCACAGCTCGACGATGGGGATGAGCTGGAACGCCGCCGCGTTGGCCGCGGCCTCGACGTCGCGGGGTGCGTCGTCCTTCGGCGCCTCGTCGACCGCCTCGCCGGCGGCGACGGCCTTGTCCCGAGCGATCTGGCGCTGGAACCGGTCGCGCGCCATGGCGTCCATGCCGAACGTGGCGGCCATCTTGCGGAGGATGTCGTAGGGCGGCAGGTCGCCGTGCTCGAGGTCGCGGTGGTGCGGGACGACCTCCTTGGCGATGAAGTCACGGATGGCCGTCCGCACCATCTGCTGCTCGTCCGACCACTGGAACACGGCGACTCCCCCGGTTCTCGCACGCTGGGTGCGAGGACCTTACGGCCCGGGGCTCGGTGGGCACAGTCCCCGGGAGGTGGCATCCTGGTGAGACCCCAGGAACGTTCCAGGAGCTGCGCGTGTCGTTCGGAGTCAAGGATCGGGTGGTCTATCCCCACCATGGTGCGGCGGTGATCGAGGGCACCGAGTCCCGCACGATGCCGGACGGCGAGGAGAAGGAGTTCTTCGTACTGCGCATGACGCACGGCGACCTCACGCTCAAGGTGCCGGTCGACCGGGCTGAGGAGATCGGCATGCGCTACCCGATCAGCGTCGAGGACGTCGAGGACGTCTTCGAGGTGCTCGCCAAGAAGGACGTGCGCGAGCCCACCAACTGGTCGCGCCGCTTCAAGAACCACCAGGAGAAGCTCAAGTCCGGCGACGTGTACCAGGTCGCCGAGGTCGTGCGGAACCTGGCGCTGCGCGACGCCGACAAGGGCCTGTCCGCCGGCGAGAAGTCGATGTTCGTGAAGGCCCGCCAGGTGCTCGTGTCCGAGCTGGCGTTCGCCCTCGACATCAGCGAGGACGACGCGCTCGACCGCCTCGCCAAGACGCTGGCCTGACGGCCGGCCCCTCCCCGTCCGCCGCCCCGTGCGGCCTTCCCCGCCGCCCGGTCCCACCTGGGGACCTGCCTGCCGGGCCGAGCGGGCCATCGCCTAGGGTCTCGGCCCGAGCAGGGCGAGGGCGCGTGCCCACGCCCGGCGTCGACCGGCGTTCCGGGCGGACGATCGAGGAAGGGCAGATGAGCGACGCACCCCAGGGACCTGGTTGGTGGCAGGCCTCCGACGACAAGTGGTACCCGCCGCCTCGACCCGCGATGCCGGGCGAGGACGAGACGGCGATGGCCGCGGCCTCGGCGCCGCCCGCCGGCGTAGCGCCGCCCGCCGGGCCGTCCGGCCCGTCCGCCGGGTACCCGTCCGGACCGGGGTACGGCGCCCCGCCGGGCGTGCCGTCCGGCCCGGGCTACGGCCCCGGTGTCGGCCCCCCGATGGGCGCGGGCGCCTACGGCGCCCCCGGCGGCCCGCCGCCGGGTGGCGGCCAGAACCGCACCCCCCTGATCGTGGCGCTGGTCGTCGTGGCCGTGCTGGCGGTCGTCGGCATTGGGATCGTGGCCACCAGCGGCGGTGACGACGACGAGAACGACCCCATCGCCCGGCGGAACATCGACACGACCGCCGCCCCCACCGACGACACCGAGGACACGGCCACCGACGAGACCGTGACCGACACGACCGAGTCGCAGTCGGGCTCGCAGGGTGCCATCGAGGACATCGAGGTGACCGACTCGGGCGTCACCAACTTCCCCGACGAGTTCGACGGGACCAACCGGGCCTCCTACGCCTACGTCCTCACGAACAACGGCGACGAGCCCGTGGCCAACATGGAGGTCACGGTCACCCTGGTCGACACGGAGGGCACGGTGCTCTCCAGCGACACCGACTCGATCTACCTGCTCCAGCCCGGCCAGAGCCTCGGGCTCGGCGACACGACCTACGACGAGATCGCCGAGGTCGACTCAATCGAGGTCCAGCCGGCCATCCCGTCGTACGCCTCGGAGGCGGAGCAGCTTGGCGAGGTCACGGTCGAGGGCATCAACACGACGGCGGACAGCAGCGGCTACCTCACCACGACGTTCACGGCGACGTCGAGCTACGAGGTCCAGCTGGACAGCCCGTGGGGGTACGTCGTCTACCGCAACGCGGACGGGGGGATCGTGGGCGGGACGTACAGCGTGATCGACATCGTGCAGCCCGGCGGGTCGACCAGCGGCGAGGTGGCGACCTACACGGCGATCCCCAACGTGGACCCGGCGCAGACCGAGGTCTACGTCGACCCGGGCTACCTGTAGGCCGGCCGTCCGGGTTCTCCGGAGGCCGCCCGCCCGAGCCCGGGGGGTGGCCTTCGACGAGTCCGGGGACGACGAGGGCCCGCCGGACACGGCGAGCCCGCGCGGCTGACGGGCGACCTTTCGTCGTCGGCGCGCCCGCCTCGCCGCAGGACGACATGGCGGACACGGCCCGGCTCGTTCGCTCCGGTTGCCTACGGCGTGCTGGCCCAGCCGGCCACAGCGCCCAGCGGGTCGGCTGATCACCCCTTGGCGTCGGACCAGCGCGGGATGGTGGCGATGTCGGCGACGAAGCGGGTGGTGGTCGTCGGGGCCCAGTGGCGGGCGGCGGCGTGGAGGGACGACTCGACGATCGTCGCCACCTCCTCGGCGTCGGCCGCCGGCGTGTGGACCAGCAGCTCGTCGTGCAGGCAGAGCACGATCTGCGCCGGGTGACCCGCCAGGCGGGTGCGGACGGTGGCGGACCATGCCTTGAACAGCTCGGCCGCCGCCCCCTGCACCATGGCGTTGCGGGCGTAGCGGCCCATGGCCGCCGCCCGCCGCCGGTCGTCCGGGTCGGGGACGCCGAAGCGGATGCGGCGGCCGCCGTGGGTCCGCAGGTCGTGCCCGGCCTGGCCGGAGCGGTCGGCGGCGTCGAGGTAGGCCATCGCGACGGGGAACGCGGCGCGCAGGCGGCGCAGGGCGTTGGCCCCGTGGCCGGTGGTCTGGCCGTACATCGCCCCCAGCACGGCGACCTTGGCGGTGGCCCGGTCGAGGCCCAGTTGGGCGGCGATCGGCGCGTACATGTCCGCCTCTCCGCCGGCCCGGGCGAGGGCGGTGTCCCCCGACACCGCCGCCAGGACCCGCACCTCGACCTGCCCGAGGTCGGCCCGGACGAACAGGTGCCCCGCCTCGGCGACCACGGCGGGGCGCATGTCACCCGGCATGTTGTGCAGGCCCGCCGAGGCGGTCATGCGCCCGGCGGCGCCGTCCGACCCGGTCCAGGCGCCCCGCAGCCGCCCGTCGGCGCCCAGGTGCTGGTCGAGCCAGGCGTAGCCGAACGTCGTCGCCATACGCTCGGCCTTGCGCCAGGTGAGCAGGGCGTCGACCAGCGGATGAGCCTCACGCATCGCCTCCAGCCGCCAGGCGCGGGTGTCGGGGACGTCGACGCCGATGCGCCGCAGCAGCGCCTTGACCTGGCCGGGGCTGCGGAGGTCGGCCTCGGTCCCGGCGGGGGCGTGGCGGAGGACCTCGGCGTCCCGGCGGGCGCGCAGGGCGGCGTCCTCGGCGGCCGTGGCCGGGCGGGGGCCGGCGGCGGCGGCGACGATCGCCTCGGCAACGGCGCGGTCCATGGGGAGGCCGTCGGCGGTCAGCTCGGCGCACAGCAGTTCCGCCGCCGACTCGGCGCGGGCGACGGTCAGCGCCACGTCGGGGCCGGCCGGACCGCCGGTCGCCGCGTCGAGGCCGGGGTCGCCCGTCGGCTCGCCGGCGGCCAGGGTGGTGAGCAGTCGCTCCTGGCGGTCGGCGACCTCGAGGGCCAGTGCGGCCCAGCGGGCCAGCGTGCCGGGGCCCGTGGCCCAGACGCCGTCGACCCAGGCGGCGTTGAGGTGGCCGTCCGGGCGGAGCGGCTCGTCGTCACCCACCGCCGAGGCCTCGGCCGCGCTGAACAGGTCGAGCGGCCCGGTGGCGGGGAGGCCTGCGGCCGGCAGCCCGTGTACCCGGGCCCAGGCCCGTCCGGCGTCCGCCTTCCACCCGCCGGCCAGGACCCGGTGGACCGCCGCCACCTCCCACGCCGTCGCAAGCCGCACCCCGTCGGCCACGAGCGGACCGGCCGTCTGGGCCGCCGACCACATCACCCACCGGGGCCGCACGTCGGCGTCGAGGACACCGACCACGGCGGCCGGGTCGCCCGAGGCCAGAGGCATCGAGGCCCCCGGCACGGCGAGGCCGAGGCCGGTCCCCGGGGCGAGGGCGAGGCCCACCAGGTCACCGCGCCCCACGCCGTGGCGGCGGAGGAACGCCAGGGCGGCGGCGCGGTCGTCCACTCCCGAACCCTGCCACCCCGCGCACCGGTCAGCTGCCGACGGGGCCACCGGGGCCGCCCGGCGCGCCCGGCGGGACCGCGCCCCGAGCCAAGCGTCCCCGAGCCAAGCGTCACGCAGCGGCCGGGATCGGCCCCGGGGCTCAGCGCACCAGCTTCGGCGCCAGGTCGGTGAGGAGGGCGACCTGCTCGTCGACTGGGGTCCCCACGATGTTGAGGTCCCACACGAGCTGGTGGACGCCCAGCGTGGCGATGCGGGCCAGGCTGTCGAGCAGGTGGTCCGGCGTCCAGGTGACCGGAGGCGTGGCGTGCTCGGCGTCCGCCAGCATCGGTCCGGCCTTGACGGTGAGCGGGCCGGTCCCGCCGGCGGCGCGCCACCAGCCGACCTGCTCGGCCGTGTCCTCCCAGTTGCGGAACGCCACCGTGAGCCCGTCGCCGATGCGGGCCGCCCGCTCGATCGCCGGCCGGGCCACGCCACCCACCTGGATCGCGATCCGTCGCCCGCCGTATGGCTTCGGCCCGACGAGGGCCGGCGGCACGCGCACGTGGCGGCCGTCGAACGCGACGGGATCCGGCTCCCAGCAGGCGCGGAGGGCGGCGACCGACTCCTCGAAGGCCGCCGCCCGGTCGCCGGCGGGCACGCCGGTCGCCTCGAACTCCTGAGGGAGCCAGCCACGCGCGAGCCCCAGGTCGAGGCGCCCCCGGGAGAAGTGGTCGAGCGTGGCCAGCCGGCGGGCCAGCACGACCGGCGCCTGGAAGAGAGGGACCAGCACGTCGGTCCGCAGCCGGATGCGCTCGGTCGCCGCCGCCACCCACGTCAGCGTTTCGAGCGGGTCGAAGGAGGCGTGTTCGGGAAGGCCGAAGTCGTTCGTCCAGCCCTCGTGGGCCGGGACGAGCAGCCGGTCGGACACCGAGACGCTGTGGTATCCGAGCCGGTCGGCGGCCCGGGCGACGGTGACGACGGCATCCGGGGAGGCGTGGGGGCCGACGAAGGGCAGCCCGACGCCCACGAGGGGCAGGTCCATGACATCGCTCCTGTGCGTGGTCATCGCCAGCATGTCGGAGCCGGCGCCGCCGCCTCGACATCGCGCCGATGATTCCCCGGCCGCCGCCCCGTCTCCTCGGGAGCACGGGCGAGAGGCGCCCGGGCCGAGCACAGGAGCGTGACCGATGGCCGCCACCCGCACCGCCACCCCGAAGGGCCCGGAGTCCTACTTCCCCTCGATCGAGGCCCGCTACGGCCGCCCGATCGCCGAGTGGAAGCAGGTCATCCGCGACTCCGGCCTCACGACGTGGAAGGAACTCATGGCGCTCCTGAAGGGCGAGCACGGCATGGGCCACGGCCACGCCAACGCCCTCGTCCTCCACACCCTGAAGGAAGGCACCCCGCCAACCTGACCCCTGCCGGCGGGCGGGGTCGTCGAGGATGATGGGGTGGACCTGAACCACCTGAACCTGCGGGTGCGGGATGCCGGGGCGTGCCGGGCGTTCTACGAGCGGCACTTCGGGTTCCGGCTGGCGTTCGAGGCGGAGGGCGGGTTCTTCCTGCGCAACGACGAGGGGTTCCTGCTCGCGCTGGTGCCGGCGGACGCGCACCGTGCGCTGCCCGACGGGTTCCACATCGGCTTCGGCGTGGGCGGGGGCGGCCCGGAGGCCGTGCTCGCCACCCACGCCGCGCTCACCGGCGCCGGGGCGGCCGTCACGCCCGTCGAGGACTTCCGGCCCGGCGAGGACTACGTCACCTTCCGCTGCTGGGACCCCGACGGCACCGAGGTCGAGGTCTTCTGGGAGGCCTCCCCCGGCGGCGCGTGACCGGCAGCGCCGGGGAACAACGGGCCGGGCGGGCCCGATCGCGGCGCAGGCCGGGATCATCCCTGGTATCGGGGGCGATCGTCCGCGGCCCCCTACTACCGTGACGTGCAGGAGAGCAGGTGAGTCGGTCGGCGGACCGTCCTCGCCCAACCGACAGGCGGATGCCATGGCGGGCCCCCACGCCAGACGACCACGACCGGGTGGTCCGTCGTGACGTACACGGTCGGCATCGACGTCGGCACCACGTTCACGGCCGCCGCCACGCACCGGGACGGCCGCACCGAGGTGATCACGCTGGGCGACCGTGGCGACGTCATCCCGTCGGTCGCCTACCTGCGTGACGACGACGTCCTCCTCATCGGTCACGCCGCCGAACGCCGGGCCGTGTTCGACGCCACCCGTGTGGCGCGCGGGTTCAAGCGGCGCATCGGGGACCACGTGCCCATCGTCCTCGGGGACCGCCCGTTCCGGGCCGAGACGCTCACCGCCGCCATCGTCCGCTGGGTGGTCGAGCTGGTGTCCACCCGGGAGGGCGGGCCGCCGAGCCGGATCGCGCTGACGTTCCCGGCGAGCTGGGGCGACCATCGCTGCGACCGGGTGCGGTCCGCCGCGGCGGAGGCGGGCGTCGACGACCCCGAACTGCTGTCCGAGCCGGTCGCCGCCGCCGTCCACTACGCGTCCCGCCACGACCTGCCGGTCGGCGCCACGGTCGGCATCTACGACCTGGGCGGCGGCACGTTCGACGCCACGATCATCCGGCGGGAGGGCGACGGGTTCACGCTCGTCGGCCGCCCGCAGGGCGACGATCACCTCGGCGGCGTCGACCTCGACGCCCTCGTCTGGGACCACGTCGTCGGCGTGGTCGGCCAGGAGGCGCTCGAGCCCGAGGACGGGGGCTCCCGCCCGTACCTGCGGGCCCTCGCCCAGGTGCGGGCGGCCGTGGTGGACGCCAAGGAGGCCCTGTCGTACGACACGCAGGCCGTCGTGCCGGTCACCCTGCCGGGCCTGATGGCCGAGGTGCGGATCACGCGCCGCGAGTTCGAGGAGATGGCCGGCCCGGCCCTGCTGAGGACCGTCGAGGTTCTCGGCCACACGTGCCGGGCCGCCGGCGTCGATCCGAGCGAGCTCCACGCCGTGCTGCTCGTGGGCGGGTCGAGCCGCATCCCGCTCATCGCCCAGCTGATCGGCCACGAGCTCGGCGCCCGGGTCGCCGCCGACGCCCACCCCAAGTCGGCCACCTGCCTCGGCGCCGCCCGCGGCGCCACCCCCCGCCGCCGCCCGTCCGTGACCGCGACCGCGATGGCCGCGATGGCGGCGGTGGCCGGGCTGGCGTCCCGCATGCCGGGGACCGACGACCCGGCCCCCGCCGAGATCGAGGCAGCGCCGGGGCGACCGGGCGGGGGCACCGGGACCCCGACCGCCGAGTCGTCGGCTGCACCGACAACGGCGAGGAAGACCGACGCCGGGACCCAGCGGCCGACTCCGAGGGGGACGATCGATGGACACGGGGCCGGGGCCGTCGGGGCGGCGGCCGCCGCCGGCGCGGCGGCGACCGAGCTGAGGCGACCGACGGCGCGCCCCGGACCGGGCGACCGGTACCCGGGCGCCGCCGCCGCTGGGGCGCCTGCCGGCGCGGCGGCGACCAAGTCGGGGCGACCGGCGGCCGGCGGCCGGCCCGGCGGCCGGGGAGTGGGCGCCGGCGAGGACGCGGATGCTGGCGGGGCGGGCGACGAGGCGACGGTCGCCATGCCCGGGGAGCACCAGGGCAAGGTCGTCGTGCCGGGACCCGTGGAGGTTCCCGTGGGGACGTTCGGTGGGGACGAGACGGTCGTCATGAAGGTCACCGCCGTCGAGGACAGCGATGCCACGCCGGTCGTGCCGCTCCCCGTGCGGGTCCCGCCGCCCCCTCCGGGGCCTGCCCCCGGCCCGTCTCGAACGCCCGGCGGGGCGGCCCCGCCGCCCCCGGGTGGACCGGCCCATCGAGCCCGGCCCAGCGGCGCCGGCGGGCCCGATCGGTCACGGCGCCCGCGGCGGACGAAGCCGCTCCTCGCCGCCGTCGGGCTCATGGCGCTGGCCGCCGGCGTCGTCCTCGGGGCCATGCAGGTGCGCGCCGACCCGGAGGACGAGGTGGCGCGGTCCACCACGACCATTGAGGCGCCCGCGACGACGAGCACGACGTCCGCCCCGGCGACGACGACCGAGCCCACGACGACGCCGACGGAGACGGTCCCGCCGGCGGTCACGGCGACGACGGAGGCCCCGCCCGAGACGACGGCGTCCACGACAGCGACAACGACCTCGACCACCGAGACGCCTCCCACTACCCCGACCCCGACGGAGACGCAGCCCCCCGGCCCCGGCGAGCCGTGTGACCCCGACGACGGCGACCCCGACTGCACGACCGACTCCGGTGAGGGCACCTCCCGCATCGTCGAGGGATGGAACGACTGCGTCGTCGACACCGGCGAGGCCGGCGGGCTGTGCTCGGACCTCGACGGCGACGGGTACGCCGGCTACCCCGACAGCGGCTGACCCCGCCGGCGACCGGCCCGCTCACCCACGACGGACGGGTCAGGCGGCGGCTTGGAGGGTGGTGCGGACCTGGTCCCAGAGGCCGTCCGGGGCCTGGTAGGGGGCGTAGAAGCTCACGCGGTCCACGAGGCCGCCGAAGCGGGCGAGCAGGGCATCGCCCACGTCGTCCGGCTCGGCGATGACCGCGAACGCCTCGAGGATGTCGTCGGTGATCAGCTCACCCATCTCGGCCCACGCACCCCGCTTGGACATCTCGGTGAGCCGGGGCTGGAGGTCGCCCCAGCCGTGGTGCTCGAGGACGCCGCGGTAGGCGGGCGTCGAGCCGTAGAAGGCGACCTGGCCGCGGACGGCGGTCGCCGCCTTCGCCGTCGCCTCGTCGTCGACGCCCGTGACGACGAAGGCAGGCAGCGCGATTGTCAGGTCGGCGGCGGAGCGGCCCGCTTTCGACGCCCCCTCCTCCAGCGCCGCCATCGTCACGTCGCGCAGGTACTCGGCGGTGGTGAAGCCGTGCGCCAGGAGGCCGTCGGCCACCTCGCCGGCCACCGCCGTCATCTTCGGCCCGACGGCGGCGAGGTACACCAGGGGCGGCCCCTGCTCGGACGGCGGCGGGGTGAAGAACGGCGTCATGAGGGTGTGTGTGTAGAACTCGCCCTCGAACCGCAGCGGGGCGCCCTCGTTCCAGGCGGCCCAGATCGCCCGCAGGGCGAGGATCATCTCGC
The DNA here is from genome assembly GCA_035265325.1 of Acidimicrobiales bacterium. Taxonomy (GTDB): domain Bacteria; phylum Actinomycetota; class Acidimicrobiia; order Acidimicrobiales; family VFJN01; genus DATCLS01. The sequence goes on along the minus strand of DATFOS010000010.1, from coordinate 24,817 downwards.
GCATGCGGGCCGCCGGGCGGCTCCACTCCATGGAGAAGCGGCGCGTGATGTGCGCCCGGATCTGGCTACCGAGGCCCAGGATCAGTCGCCCGCCCGAATAGCGCTGCAGGTCGTGGGCGCTCATGGCCAGCGTCATCGGGTTGCGGGCGAACGCCACGGCGATGTTCGACCCGACCTCGATGGTCTCGCTGTGCTCGGCGGCGAGCAGCAGGGCGAGGAAGGGGTCGTGGTTTGTCTCCGAGGTGAAGACGCCGTCGTAGCCGGCCTTCTCCGCCTCCCGGACGCCCTCCGGGATCCGGCCCAGGTCGCCGTCCACCCCGCTGTCGACCTTCATCGCGCCTCCTCTGTCATGTGTCGCCGTGGCTGTGTCATAGCGCGTCCGACCATGCTGCGCCCAGGGCGACGCGGCCCCGGTGGGCGACCGGCGGGCCGCCGGTGCTTGCCCGCGGCGAGTTGATGTGGATCATTGGAGGGCGGGAGGTGGTACCCATGCGTACATTCATCCGCGTCTGCCTGGCGCTGGTCGTGGCGGTCCTACTCGGCGTGGTCGCCGCTCGGCCGACCGCCGCGCAGGGCGATGACCAGCCCGACAGCGACCAGCCCGACAGCATCGTGGTGCTCACGGGCCGGGCCGACGTCGACGAGGGCGACGAGGTCGACAACGTCGTGATCGCCGACGGCGATGCCGTCGTGGCCGGCACCGTGCGCAACGGGGTGGTGGCCTTCAACGGCGACGTCCTGGTGACCGGCACGGTGGAGGACGAGGTGGTCGCGTTCAACGGCCGCGTCACCGTGGGGGAGGGCGGCGTCGTCGAGGGCGACGTCGTGTCCCGGAAGCGTCCGGTCGAGGAGGGCGGCGGCCGCATCGACGGGTCGTGGGAGCGGTGGAACGCGGGCAACTGGAACCGGGCGGCGGGACTCTTCACGCGTCTGGCGGTCTGGCTGGCCGTCTCGATCTCGGTCCTGCTCCTCGGCCTGATCCTCGCCCTGCTGGCGCCCCGGGCGGTCCACGCCGTCGACGAGGAGCGACGAGCCGGCCTCGGGCCCATCATCGGGTGGGGCCTCGCCCTGACCATCGGCTTGCCGATCGTGGCCGTGATCGCCCTGGCAACCGTGGTGGTGGCCCCGCTCGGGCTGGGGGTGCTGCTGGCCCTCGGCCTCGTGTACTTCATCGGGTACACGGCGGCGGCGTGGCTGCTGGGCCGGCGCGTCGCCCGCCGCGCCAGCACCTTCCTGGCGTTCCTGGCCGGATGGGCGATACTCCGCGTCCTGGCGCTCGTGCCGATCCTGGGCGGCCTGGTGTGGTTCGCCGCCGTCGTGATCGGCCTGGGCGCCATCGTGGCGGCGGCCCGCCGCGCCCGCGGTCCCCGGTTCGTGCCGACCGAGGCCCGAGCGCCGGCGCCGCAGCCGGCGCCGGCGCCGGCACCTCCTCCCGGCTGATCCGGGCTCAACCGGGATCGGCGTGGTGGGCGGCCCAGGCGTCGAGCCAGGCCTTCACCACCGACCCGAAATTGGCCGGGTTGTAGACGTCCTCCTCGGAGGAGAAGAGCCCGTCACCTGCGTACACCAGCCGGGTCCAGTTGGCGCTCTGGTAGGGCTGCCCATCGCCCGGGTCGACGAACCGGTTCTGGACCTGCCCGACAACCCAGCCCTGCTCGGCATCGATCGTGTACCAGTCCCACGGGAACTCACGCATGTGCGTGAACGGCCAGACGGTCATCGTGGGGGTGATCCACTCCAGCACGGCCTCGCGGCCGTGGAACTCGCCGTAGTGGTGCTCGATGTAGTGCACGTCGGGCGTGAACCGCTCGACCCACGGCCGCCAGTCGCCGGTCCGCCCGGCCTCGTTGGCGGCCGCCGAGAACCGCCGGAACGCGGCGGCGATCTCCTCCCGCTCGAACGCCATGCTCCCCCTCTGCCCCTCGCCCGCGGGCCGACGTTATCCCGATGCCCTCGCACACCCGGCAACCGCGGACCGGCCACCGGAACCGGCCCATGACTGGGATGACCCTGTCCGGCCATGGCAGTGGCACGGAAACCGGTGCGCGATCGTCCCGGCGTCCGATGAGTTCGGCGCCTGACGTCCGTCTCGATGGGCATGACGAGCAACGCGTTGCCACCCGTCGTCGACCAGGCCACCTGGGAGGCCGCCCTCGCCGACCTCCGGGTGCAGGAGAAGGCCGCCACCCGCGAGCTCGACGCCATCGCCGCTCAGCGCCGCCGGCTCCCGATGGTCGAGCTACCCGAGTACGTGCTGGAAGGGCCCGACGGCCCCGTCACGCTGGCCGCCGTCTTCCAGGACAAGCCGCAGCTCATCGTCTACAACCACATGTGGTTCCCGGGCGAGACGTGGCAGTGCCCGGGCTGCACAGGCTTCACGAGCCAGTTCACCCGACTCGAGTTCCTCGACGACTGGGACGCCCGCTTCGTCATCGTCACCCAAGGCCCCATCGACGAGGCCCTCGCCTACAAGGCCAGGGTCGGCAACAAGATGGAGTGGTACTCGACGGCGAACAGCCCCTTCGGCGAGGACATGGGGGCGCCGGCCGGCGGCGGGTTCCAGGTGAACGTGTTCCTCCGCGACGGCGACACCGTGTACCGGACCTACAACACCCAGGGCCGCGGTACCGAGCAGCTCAGCCACACGTTCCCGCTCATCGACCTGCTCCCGTACGGCCGGCAGGAAGAGTGGCAGGACGTCCCCGACGGCTGGCCCCAGTCGCCCACCTACAGCCGGTGGGCCGGCTCCGAGGCGTTCGCCCAATACGCCGACGCATGACGCACCTCTTCGCGGCGGGAGTCGAGGACTCGCGACGGCGTGCGCTGCGCGTTGGCTACGGGCCGCGGTCGGCGATGTCGGAGACGGCGGTGACAAAGCCGGGCAGCGCGACCAGCGCCGCCGCGACCAGGATCACGCGTCCGACGACGGTGGTTCGGGGAGCCCTGAGTGCCGCTCGGATCGGCTCCACCCGGCTCAGCCCGACCACCATGAGGCCGACAAGGATGAGTCCGACGACGGGGAAGACGGCTGGCAGCAGCAGCAACAGCGGCGCGTAGAGGGCAAGCGACCGCGGCTCCAACGTCAGCAGAGGCAGCGTCGACGCGTATCGGGCGGCGAGCGCTGCAACCAGCACCCCATGGGCAAGGACGAGCGCACTGAAGGCGATCAGGGCCACCCATGAGGGACCGACGATGTCGAAGTCCGGGTTGTCGGCTCGCAGCGGCTCGATGCGGGTGCCGGCCACGACCAGGAGCAGAGCGCCGAACGCGAGCCCGCCGAGCCGTCCGGCCGGCAGCCACCGGCGCACGAGCACGTAGACCGCGCCGGTGATCAGGCCGAAGAACAGCCCGGTGAATACCAGGAAGCCGATCGTGCCGCCGACGGTGATCTCGCCGACGACCTCGTCGGCCTCGGTGATACGGCCTTGTGCGTCCTCCGGCGACGTGACCGCCAGCAGGCGCATCAGGAGGCGCCCGCCGGCGCCGGCAACAAGGATGCCGGCACCGAGCCCCGCCACGACAGCCACGGTGACGTGCCACAGGAAGGGACGTACGACGTCCCGTCGCCCCTCGTCATCCGGAGGCGGGCGGAACTCGAGCCCGCTCCATCGCCACGCGGCGATGAGCCCGACGGCAAGAAGCACTCCGCATGCGGTCATCAGGACCATGTCGTCAACCTTGCCAGTGAACCGTAGGACCAGCAGCAGGTGTCACGTATCGCCGGGTCGGGCCGGGGGCGTGCCAGGGCGGAGTGGTGTGCTCCACTCGAGTGCGTCTGCGGCGACGTCGACGTTCACCGCAGCCGAGTCGACGGTCGCCGTCGAGGGATCCCGGGCTGGTACGAACTGACGTGGGAGCGGGTGGAGCGTGGGCGGCGTCGCTACGAGCCGTTGAGGGAGCCGAAGGTCGTGATCGATGCCGTCGAGTCGCTGGAGCACAACCTCGCCGTCGTCATGCACCACCTCACGACCGCGCGAGCCGACCCGCAGGAATCGCCGGCGACTGCCACGTCCACATCGCCGACTCGGTCGCGCGCTGGCGATGAGTTATGAACTCACCGCCCGTCCAACCTCGTGCCGCGTGGTAGCGAAGGCAGGAGCGGCTACCTGACATCCAAGGACAAGGACACGACCATGCCAGAACTCCTCGTCGACTTCATCACCTCCCTCGACGGCTACGCGTCGGCGGAGGGCTGGCCCGGCTTCTGGGGCCTCCAGGGGCCTGAGTACCTCGCCTGGCTCGAGGAGCAACCCGATGTCACGTACCTGATGGGAACGAACACCTACCGGCTGATGTCGGGTTTCGCCGCCGGAGAGACACCAGCGGGAACAGACGAGTTCAACGCCGACGAGCAGGCCTCCGTCGACGAACTCACGCAAGCGCCGAAGGTGGTGTTCTCCGCCGCTCTCGAAGAGCCGCTCACGTGGGCCAACTCCACGCTCGTGCGCGATGACGCGGTCGAAGCCGTCAGGGCGATGAAGGCGGACGGCTCGGGCCTCATGAGCACGCTCGGCAGCATCACCCTGTGCCGGTCGCTGCTGCGAGCCGGACTCGTTGATCGCTTCCGGGTCGTGATGTTCCCGGTCATCACCGGCGCCACGGGAGCAGAACGCATCTACGACGGCTACCCGGACGTCGCCCTCGAGATGATCGACAACCGCACCTTCGACGGCCGCATCCAGCTGGTCGAGTACCGGCCCCGCGTCCTCGACCACCCACCGCTCGACGCCACAGCATGATGTCGCCAGGACGCGGCTGGAAGCGAGAGGAAGGCTCTGATGCCGAAGGTGATCGCTGAGCACCGACCCCCTACGAGGCGGCGGCCTTCACCAGCGCGACGACCTTCTTCTCGACCGCCGGGGTCCATTCCGTGAGCGCGTACGACGTCGGCCACATCGGACCGTCGTCGAGGTTGGCGGCCTCCTCGAACCCGAGCGTCGCGTAGCGGGACTTGAATTTGCCGGCGTCCTTGAAGAAGACGACGACCTTGCCGTCCTCGTTCGCGTAGGCCGGCATGCCGTACCAGGTCTTGGGCGACAGCTCAGGAGCGGTGGAGGTCACTGTGGCGTGCACCCGCTCGGCGAGGGCGCGGTCGTCCGGCGCCATCGCGGCGATGCTGTCGAGAGCCGCCTGGAGGGCATCGGCCTTCCTGGCTCCCTTCTTCCCCTCGGCGCGTAGCTCGGCGGCGCGCTCCTTCATGGCGGCGCGCTCCTCGGCGCTGAACCCGTCGGACTCGGTCGTGGTCTTCGCAGGCATGGTCGGCCTTTCTTCGGGATCGGGGCAGACGGTGTCTGTTGGCAGACGCTAGGGCTGGCCCGAGGAGCATCACTTCTTGATTCCTGCTCAGTTCGGGGACACCGCCGCCCACGCCACGTACGGCACGCCACCCAGTCGTACCGACGTTCGAGATCGACACCCGCCGGGACTCCGCCCTATGCCGCTACCAGCCGGTGTGTCGTTGGCGACGAACCGACGAGCGGGACCCGGTGGGCGTAACAGGACTCGAACCTGTGACCTCACGCGTGTGAAGCGTGCGCTCTAACCAACTGAGCTATACGCCCGGGGAGGAGGCACCTTAGCAGCCGGCGGATCCGGAGCTCTGCAGCCGGCGGGCACACTGGGTGGGTGACGACACTCACGGTCGGCGTTCCCACAGAGGTCAAGAACAACGAGAACCGCGTGGCCATCACGCCGGACGGGGTGCGCGAGCTGGGCCAGCACGGGGTGTCCGTGCTGGTCCAGGCCGGCGCCGGCGAACAGTCGTCCATCCCCGACGCCGACTACGAGCGGGCGGGCGCCCGCGTCCTCGCCGACGTCGACGAGGTGTGGGGCGCCGCCGACCTGGTCTGCAAGGTCAAGGAGCCGATGGCCGACGAGTGGCCCCGGCTGCGCAAGGACCTGGTCCTCTTCACCTACCTCCACCTCGCCGCCTACCCCGAGGTGGCCAAGGCGCTGATCGAGTCCGGGACGGCGGGGGTCGCCTACGAGACCGTCCAGTTGCCGACGGGCGAGCTGCCGCTGCTGGCGCCGATGTCCGAGGTGGCGGGCCGGATGGCCACCCAGGTCGGCGCCCACTTCCTCGAGCGCGAGGCCGGCGGGCGCGGCGTGCTGATGGGCGGCGTGCCCGGGGTGCGGCCGGCGCGGGTCGTCGTGGTGGGCGCCGGCAACGTCGGCTGGAACGCGGCGTGGATCGCAGCCGGCATGGAGGCCGAGGTCGTCCTCCTCGACAAGAACGTCGATCGGCTGCGCTGGGTCGACCAGATCCACCGGGGCCGCATCCAGACCCTCGCCTCGAACAGGGGAGCGGTCGAGCGCTCGGTGGCGAGTGCCGACCTGGTCATCGGCGCCGTGCTCGTCCCCGGCGGGCGGGCGCCGACCGTCGTGACCGACGACATGATCGCCGGCATGCCGGCCCGGGCGGTCGTCGTCGACGTGGCGATCGACCAGGGCGGCTGCATCGAGGGCATCCACGAGACGACCCACGACGACCCGGTGTTCGAGCGCCACGGCGTCCTCCACTACGCCGTGGGCAACATGCCGGGCGCCGTCCCGCACACGTCGACGTACGCCCTGACGAACGCCACCCTGCCCTACGTGCGCGAGCTGGCCATCCGGGGGCTGCGCGGCGCCTGCGAGGCCGACCCGGCGCTGGCCCTCGGCGTCAACACGCTGGGCGGGGCGGTGACCCACGACGCCGTAGCGGGCTCGCTCGGCCAGGATCACACGCCCCTGGCGGACGCGTTCGCCGCCCACGACGGGCTCTGACCGGCCCGAGCGGGACGACGGCCCCCGCCGACGGGAGCGGACACCCGCGCCCCGAGCGTCAGGCGCCGAGGGCGGCGGCGACGTACTCCAGGCCGGCGACGCGGCTGCCCTTGAGCAGGACGGCGTCGTCGGCGCCGAGCGGGCCGAGGGCGGCGGCGACGGCGACCGGATCGGCCGCGACCACGCGTCCACCGTAGGCGTCGGTGCCGACGCCGACGACCTCGATGCCGAGCCGGCGGGCGTGATCGCCCACCCCGGCGTGGTCGGCGGCGCTGGTGGCGCCCAGCTCGGCCATGACGCCGAGGACCGCCACCCGCCGCCCCGCCGGGAGGGCGGCCAAGGCGTCGAGGGCCGCCGCCATCGACGTCGGGTTGGCGTTGTAGGCATCGTTGAGGAGCCGGGCGCCGCCGGGCAGGCGGCTCAGCTCCATGCGCCAGGGCGACGGCGCCGCGCCGGCGAGGCCCGCCGCCACCTCGTCGACCCTCATGCCCAGTGCCAGGCCGGCGGCCGCGGCGGCCAGGGCGTTCTCGACCATGTGGCGGCCGCGCACCGCCAGGCGCACGTCGGCGGACACGACCGCGCCGGCGGCCGCGGAGCCGGGAGCGGGGACGGCGACCGGGCCGGAGGCGACCAGCCGGAACGACGCGGCCAGGTCGTCGTCGAGCACCACCCCCTCCGCCCGCACGTCGCCTCCGGCCCCGAACGTGACCACCGGCGCCGCCGAGCGTGACGCCATCGCCGCCACCCGGGGGTCCTCGGCGTTGAGTACGGCCACGCCGGTGGGCGGGAGGGCCTCGATCAGCTCGCCCTTGGCCCGGGCGACGTCGTCGATCGTCCCGAACGTCTCGGTGTGGACGGCCGCCACGCGCGTGACCACCCCGACCGTGGGGGCGGCGACGTCGCACAGCGCCTTCACGTGGCCGACCCCTCGGGCGCCCATCTCCACGACCAGCGCCTCGGTCCCCGTCGGGGCCTCCAGCAGGGTGAGCGGCACGCCCAGCTCGTTGTTGAAGGACCGTACGTTGGCCGACGTGGGCCAGCGGACGGCCAGCACGGCGGCCAGCAGGTCCTTCACGCTCGTCTTGCCCACCGAACCGGTCACGCCGACGACCCGGTCGGGCAGGAGGGTGCGGGCGTGGCGGCCGAGCGCCTCCAGGGCGGCGGTCGTGTCGGCCACCTCGACCGCCGGGACCGCCGGGGCGCTGGCATCCCCGCCAGCCGGGACCGGGCCGCAGGACGTGAGGTAGGCGGCGGCGCCGGCGGCCACGGCGGCGGCGACGAAGTCGTGCCCGTCCCGCTCGGCCACCAGCGGCACGAACAGCTGGCCCGGGCGGACCGCCCGCGAGTCGATCGTCGCGCCCGCCACCGTCACGTCGTCGCCCGTCAGCCGCCCGCCGGTGACCCGGGCGACCTCGCTCGTGCGCAGTTCCACGGCGGAGCAGTCTCGCGCCCGGGCGCGGCAGCGCCGGCCTACCGGCCCACCGATGCCCACCGGGGGCTGCCCCGGGCGCATCACGCCGCATCGGTACGCTCGGCGCCCATGACCACGCCTGACCGCGTCCGCCTCGTCGTGCTCTTCGGGGGCCAGTCGGCCGAGCACGAGGTCTCGTGCACGACGGCCGCCCACGTGCTGCGGGCCATCGACCCGGCGCGCTACGAGGCGATGCCTATCGGGATCACGCACGACGGCACCTGGGTCCGCAACGACGAGGCCGTGGCGGCGCTTGCGGACGGCGCCCACGCCCTCCCCGACCGCCTGGCGCCCACCGGCACCACCGTCGACCCGCTGCCCGTCGTGTCCCCGGTGGTGGGCGAGCTGCCGGTGGTCGTCCTGCCCCTGCTGCACGGCCCCCGGGGCGAGGACGGGACGGTCCAGGGGATGCTCGAGCTGGCCGGCGTGCCCTACGTCGGCTCGGGTGTCCTCTCCTCGGCCCTGTGCATGGACAAGCTGAAGGCCAAGGAGGTCATCGCCGCCCACGGCCTGCCGCAGGTTCGCTACGTGGGCGTCGCCGCCGCCGACGCCGACGAGGCCGGGGGCCGGGTCGCCGAGGCGGGCCTCGCCTTCCCCCTCTTCGTGAAGCCGGCCAACATGGGCTCGTCGGTCGGCGTCACCAAGGTCGACGGGCCCGACGGGCTCGACGCCGCCGTGGCCTCCGCCGCCGAGTACGACGACTGGGTCGTGATCGAGGAGGGTGTGGTCGACGCCCGCGAGATCGAGGTGGGCGTCCTCGGCAACGGCGAGCCCCGGGCCTCGGTTCCGGGCGAGATCGTGCCGAGTCACGACTTCTACGACTACGAGGACAAGTACCTCGACGGCACGTGCGACCTGATCGTGCCGGCCCGCCTGAGCGAGGCCGAGGCCGACGAGGTCCGGGGCCTGGCGCTGCAGGCGTACCGGGCCCTGCGCTGCGAGGGCATGGCCCGGGTCGACTTCTTCCTGGCGCCGGGGCGGGGCTTCGTCCTCAACGAGGTCAACACGATCCCCGGGTTCACGCCCTTCTCGATGTACCCGAAGCTGTGGGGGGCCACCGGCGTGCCCTACGCCGCGCTGATCGACGAGCTCGTCCGCCTCGCCGTCGAGCGCCACGAGCGCCGCAGCCGCCTGTCCACGAAGCGCTGAGCGGCGGGGCGTGGGCCCGGCAAGACCACCACGATCGTCGGCGGTGAGCCTCAGGGCCCGGCGGCGGCGGGGACGAGGGCGGCCCGGAGCAGGGCCAGCAGCTCGTCCCGCCGGCGGACCAGCGACGCCAGCGTCGGCTCCTCGCCGAAGGCCCGCAGCACCTCGACCTCCGTCGCCAGCCCGGTGACCATCGAGTAGGCGGCGAGCAGCAGCAGCCGGGGGTCGTGGCGGCGCATCCGGCCGGCGTCCATCTCGGAGGCGAGGAAGCCGGCCGCCCCGTCGACGAGGGGCGCCAGCGCCCCGAGCAGGCGGGTCGAGGCCGGCGGGCCCAGCCGGGTGACCTCTCGCAGGAACCCGAGCATGGTCGGGTGCCGGGCCGCCAGGCGGAACATCGCCCGGACGATCGCCTCGACGCGCCCGAACCCCTCGACCCCACCCGCGGCGGCGAGCGCTCGGCGGAGCCGGGCGGCCACCTCGGCCGCGGTCCGGTCGACGGCGGCGTCGAGTAGCGCCTCCTTCGACGGGTACCAGTACAGGATCGTCTGCTTGCGGATTCCCAGCTCCCGAGCGAGGTCGTCGAGCGAGGTGGCGCCGTACCCACGCGTCCCGAACGCGGCGATGGCGGCCGTCACGATCCGCTCGGCGGTCGGGGCCCGCCGCACGGCGGGTGAGCGGAGCGGTGTCGCCTCGGCCATCTACCAGATGGTAGACAGATGCAGGTGATCCCCGAGGCAACCCCCCCTGATCCCACCGGCGGCGAGCCGGGACCAGGAACGCACGCCCTCGTCGATCGAGCCCCCGGCGGAATCAGGGGTCGCCTCGACGGACAACGCATCGCCGTCACCGGCAGCACCGGCTTCCTCGGCACGGCGCTCGTGGAGCGCCTGCTCCGCTGCGTGCCCGGTTGCGAGCTGGTGCTGCTGATCCGCGCCGGCAAGCGGTCCGGCGTCGAGCAGCGCGCCCGGCGCGAGGTGTTCCGCAACGACGCCTTCGACCGCCTGCGCGACCAGCTCGGCAAGGACGGCTTCGACGCCGAGGTCGCCCGCCGGGTGACCGTCATCGCCGGCGATGTCGGCTCCGACGGGCTCCGCCTCGACGACGCCGGCCGGGCGGCCTTGGCGAGCTGCGACATCGTGATCCACTCGGCCGCCACGGTGGCTTTCGACTCGCCCCTCGACAGCGCGGTCGAGGTCAATCTGCTCGGTCCGAGCCGCATCGTCACCACGCTCAACGAGCTCGGCGTGACGCCCCACATGGTGTCGGTGTCCACGTGCTACGTGGCCGGCAACCGGCGCGGCGGGGCACCCGAGGCGCCGGTCCACGACAGCCCCTTCTACGTCGACGTCGACTGGCGCCGCGAGGTCGACGGCGCCCGGCGGGCCCGCTCCGACGCCGACTCGCAGAGCCGCACGCCCGAGGCGCTGGTCCGCTTCCGCAAGGAGGCCCGCGCCGAGCTCGGCGCCGCCGGCACGCCGGCCCTGGCGGCCAAGACCGAGCAGCGCCGCGAGACCTGGGTGCGCGAGCGGATGGTCGAGGCCGGCCGTGCGCGCGCCGCCTCGCTCGGCTGGCCCGACGCGTACGCCTACACGAAGGCGCTCGGCGAGCGCGCGCTGCTCCAGGGACGCGGCGACGTGCCGGTCACCATCGTGCGGCCGTCCATCATCGAGTCGTCGCTGGCCGAGCCCCGACCCGGCTGGATCCGGGGCTTCCGCATGGCCGAACCGGTCATCATCAGCTACGCCCGGGGGCTGCTGAAGGAGTTCCCCGGCGTGCCCGAGGGCACGGTCGACGTCATCCCCGTCGACCTCGTCGTGGCGGCGATCATCGACGCCGCCGCCGGCGGCCCCCCGGCCGACGGGCCGGAGGTCGTGCAGGTGGCGTCGGGTTCCGCCAACCCGCTGCGCTACCGAAAGCTCGTCGAGCTGGTGCAGGGCTGGTTCACCGAGCACCCGCTGTACGACGCCGCCGGGCAACCGATCATCGTCCCCGAGTGGAGCTTCCCCGGCCGCGGCCGGGTCCAGCGCCAGCTCGAGCGGGCCCGCACCGCCATCGACCGGGCCGAGCGCACGCTCCAGGCCCTCCCTCTGCGCGGCAAGCAGGCCGAGTGGTCCGCGCGGCTCGAGTCCAAGAAGGAGGAGGCCGAGCGGGCGCTGGCCTACGTCGAGCTGTACGGGGCCTACGCCGAGTGCGAGGCACTCTTCGGCGTCGACCGCCTGCTCGCCCGCTGGGACCGGCTCGACGCCGACGACCAGGAGGCCTTCTGTTTCGACCCGCGGGTCATCGACTGGACGGCCTACGTCCGGACGATCCACCTTCCGTCGGTCGTCCAGCACGCCCGGGTCCGCACCACGCCCGGCGGGCGCACCGGCGAGGACCGGGCCACCCGCCTGCGGCGCCAGGTGCTCGACCCGCAGCGCCACTTCGCCGCCTTCGACCTCGAGAACACGCTCATCGCGTCGAACGTCGTGGCGTCCTACAGCTGGCTCGCCACGCGGCGGCTGCCCCGCGAGGACCGGGTCCGCTTCGCGCTGAAGACCCTGGCCCAGGCCCCCTCACTGTTGGCGCAGGACCGGCGCGACCGCAGCGACTTCCTCCGCCACTTCTACCGGCGCTACGACGGCGCGTCGGTGGCCCAGCTGGACGAGGACGGCGCCGAGATGTTCTCCGACCTGCTGCTCACCAAGTCGTTCCCGGCCGCCATCCGCCGGGTGCGCGAGCACCGCCAGGCGGGCCACCGGACCGTCCTCATCACCGGTGCGCTCGACTTCGCCATCGCCCCGCTGCGGCCGCTGTTCGACGACATCGTGTGCGCCAAGCTGGACACCCGCCCCGACGGGACCTACCGGGGCGAGCTCACCGACGTGCCGCCCACCGGCGAGGCCCGGGCGCAGGCAATGGCCGACTACGCCGCCGAGCACGGCTTCGACCTGGCCGAGTCGGTCGCCTACGCCGACTCGACGTCCGACCTCCCGATGCTCGACGCCGTCGGGTTCCCCGTGGCGGTCAACCCCGAGACGCGGCTCGCCGCCCTCGCCCGCAAGCGGGGCTGGCTGGTCGAGCACTTCGACAAGTCGGCCGGGGCGCCGGGGCACCTCCTGCCGATGGCCCCGCCGTGGGGCGCTGGCGCCGCCAGCCTGCTCGACGTGGTCACGCGGCTCGTGGAGGGGACCGGCACCGATCGCGCCCGCTTCAGTGAGCGGACGGGCGGTCCCCGGGTCACGAGCGGCGCCGGGAGGAACCGATGAAGGCCCTGCAGTTCCCCCGCAAGCCCGTGCGCTACGCCGCCGGGATGGTCGCCGGGTCGCTGCGCCCGGGGCGGGGCGCCCGCTTCGGTCCGCTCGCCCTGCGCGACGTCGAGCCGCCCGAGCTGCCCGGCCCCGAGTGGGTCCGGGTCCGGCCCCGGCTGGCCGGCATCTGCGGCAGCGACCTGGCCACGATCGACGGGACCTCGTCCCGCTGGTTCGAGCCGATCGTGTCCTTCCCGTTCACGCCCGGGCACGAGGTCGTGGGCGAGACCGAGGACGGGCGCCGGGTCGTCGTGATCCCCGTGCTCCACTGCGTCGTGCGCGGCATCGACCCCGTGTGCGAGATGTGCGCCTCGGGACGGGTCAACCTGTGCGAGCGGGTCGCGTTCGGGCATCTCGAGCCCGGCCTGCAGACCGGGTTCTGCGAGTCCACGGGCGGCGGGTGGTCCGCCGAGCTGGTGGCGCACCCCGCCCAGCTCGTCGCCGTCCCCGCCGACCTGACCGACGAGCAGGCCGTGCTCGTGGAGCCGACCGCCTGCGCGGTCCACGCCGCCCAACAGGTGCTCGCCGGGACCGACGGCCGCATCGCCGTCATCGGTGCCGGCGCCCTGGGCCTCCTCACGATCGCCGCCCTGCGCGCGCTCGACGACGGGGCCGTGCCGGGACGCGGCCCGATCATCGCCACCGCCAAGTACACCGAGCAGCGGCGCTGGGCCAAGGAGCTCGGCGCCGACGTCGTGTGCGCCCCCGGCGAGCTCGAGCGGGCCGTCCGCTCGGCCGTCGGCGCCCACGTCCTCGACCACGGCCAGCTCACCGGCGGCGTGGACGCCGTCGTGGACTGCGTCGGGTCCGAGCCGTCGATCGCCCAGGCCGTGCGCGTGTGCGCCCCCGGCGGGACGGTCCACCTGGTCGGGATGCCCGGGGTCACGTCCGTGGACCTGACGCCCGTGTGGCAGCGCGAGGTCGCCCTGCGCGGGGCCTACGCCTACGAGGTCCCCTCCCCCGCGGCGCCGGCCGGCGCCTCCGGGGACGACTTCGCCACCGCCATCGACCTGGTCCGTCGCCTCGACCTGGGCCGCCTGGTCACGACCACCTATCCGCTGTCCCGCTACGAGGACGCCATCGCCCATGCCGCCGAGGCCGGCATCCGCGGTGCCGTGAAGGTCGCTTTCGACCTGCGAGGACGACAGGGCGCAGCCCCGGCGTCCGGCGCCTCCCACTCTGCCCCGGACGGCGCCCCCCACCCGCGGCCGGTCCCGTCGCCGCGGGCCCCAGAGAAGAAGGAGTAGGAATGCCGCGCCCCGGATTCGTGCTCGACGTCGACCGGTCGACGCCGCCGATCCTGTTCCACCACGGGGAGGGCTTCCGGCTGGAGAAGCTGCCCGCCGGGCGCAGCCGCGTGCTGTACCCGGCCGAGCCCCTCCCGGCGCTGCGCGACCCCGAGGCCGCCATCCGCCACGCCCTCGCCAACCCCCTGGGCGACAGCCAGCCGCTGCGGGCGCTGCTGCGTCCCGGCATGAGGCTCACGATCTGCTTCGACGACATCTCGCTGCCGCTGCCGCCCATGCGGTCGCCGGACGTCCGCCAGCGGGTCATCGAGGCCGTCCTGGACCTGGCCGCCGAGGCGGGCGTCGACGACGTCCATCTCATCGCCGCGCTGGCCCTGCACCGGCGGATGACCGAGGCCGAGCTGCGCCACGCCGTCGGCGACCGGGTCTACGACGCCTTCGCGCCGCACGGCCTGCTCTACAACCACGACGCCGAGGACACCGACAACCTCGCCTTCCTGGGCGCCACGCCCCACGGCGAGGAGGTCGAGATCAACAAGCGGGCCGCCGAGAGCGACCTGATCGTCTACGTCAACATCAACATCGTCTCGATGGACGGCGGCTGGAAGTCCACCGCCACCGGCCTGGCCAGCTACCGCTCGCTGCGCCACCACCACAACGTGCAGACGATGCGCAACTCGACCAGCTTCATGGACCGCCACAGCTCCGAGCTGCACATCTCGAACTGGCGCATGGGCAAGGTCCTGCGGGACGCCGACGTGACGGTCTTCCAGATCGAGACGACGATCAACAACGACACCTTCGGCACGTCCGGGCCCATGTCCGTGCTGGCGAAGCGCGAGTGGGAGTGGAGCCCCCGCGACCGCGCCACGTTCCTGGCGATGAAGGCCGGGCTCGACCGCATGCCGATCAAGGCCCGCCGCAAGGTCTTCCAGTCCTGGCAGGCGCCGTACGGCCTCACGTCGGTGCAGGCCGGCGAGGTCGAGGCCGTGCACGAGGTGACCACCGAGAACGTGTTCCGCCAGCAGCTCGTGCCGCTGGAGGGCCAGACCGACATCCTGACGATGGGGCTGCCGTACATCTGCCCCTACAACGTCAACTCGGTGATGAACCCGATCCTGGTCATGTGCCTGGGCCTCGGCTACTTCTTCAACATGTACCGGGGCCGGCCGCCGGTGCGCGAGGGCGGCGTGGTGATCATGAGCCACCCGACGACCGAGGAGTTCCACCCGGTCCACCACCCCAGCTACATCGACTTCTACGAGCAGGTGCTGTCGGAGACGACCGACCCGGCCGAGATCGAGGCCCGCTTCGAGAAGTCGTTCGCCGAGGACGAGTGGTACCGCCACCTGTACCGGACGAGCTACGCCTACCACGGCGTCCACCCGTTCTACATGTGGTACTGGGGATGCCACGGCCTCCAGCACACCGGCAAGGTCATCATCGTCGGCGGCGACAAGGCGGCCGTCCGCCGGCTCGGCTTCAGCGCCGCCTCGACCCTGTCGGACGCCCTGGAGATGGCCGAGGACGTCGTCGGCCGCGACGCCACCATCACCCACCTCCACAACCCGCCGCTGGTCATGGCGGACGTCCACTGATGGCGGCGTCCCCGCTGGCGTCGCTGGTGCGCAGGGGCGCCCGGCTGCCGTTCCCGCTCGGCGCGCCGACGGTGCCCGAGGGCGTCGACCAGCCGCCGCCGGGCAAGCCCCGGTCCGGGTCGGACTACGACACCTCGTGGGCCCGGCGCTACCCCGCCCGCGTGGCGCGGGTGGCGATGGTGGAGGGCCTGGCCCGGCCGGCCGTGTCGCTACTGGCGGACCCCCAACGGGAGGGGCTCGACCGCCTTGACGGCCTCCGCAAGGAGGGTGGGCCGGTCATCTTCGCCCCCAACCACCACAGCCATCTGGACACGGCGCTGATGTTCACGTCGATCCCCGAGCCGTGGCGGCACACGCTGTTCGTGGGGGCGGCGTCCGACTACTTCTTCCGGACGCCGCTGACCAGCGCCGCGTCCGCCCTGGCGCTCGGCGCCGTGCCGATCGAGCGGACCCGGGTGTCCCGCCGCTCGGCCGACCGCCTGGCCGAGCTGATCGACGCCGGCTGGTCGCTGCTCATCTACCCGGAGGGCGGCCGCAGCCCTGACGGCTGGGGTCAGCCGTTCCGCGGCGGGGCGGCCTACCTGTCGGTGAAGTGCGGGGTTCCGGTCGTGCCGGTCCACCTGCAGGGGACGGGACGCATCCTGCGCAAGGGCAAGGCGCTGCCCCGGCCGGCGACCACGCGGGTCACGTTCGGCTCGCCGCTCCGGCCCGCCGAGGGCCAGGACGCCCGCCGGTTCGGCACCGTCATCGAGCAGGCCGTGGCCGCCCTGGCCGACGAGGCCAGCACCGACTGGTGGCAGGCCCGCCGCCGCGCCCACGCCGGCGAGACCCCGGCGCTCACGGGCCCGGACGCCCCCTCGTGGCGCCGCGCCTGGGCCCTCGGCGATCCCTCCAGGCGCCGCCGCCGCCAACGCCGCCGCTGGCCCGAGCTCTGACCGGCCGGGACCACGCGGCCCGGCGGTCGGCCGGTCAGGCCGTGGGTTCCGGCGTCGGCGTGGCGGTCAGGGCCTCGAGGACGGCGACCGGGTCGAGGTCCGGGTCGTCGAGGGCCAGCGCCTCGACCGCGGCCCGCGTGGCGTCGACGTCGACGAGCCACTGCCCGCCCGCGCCCGGGCGGCCGGTGGCCTGGCCCTGGGAGGGGGCGGGGGCGCGAAGCGCCACGCGGTCGACCAGCTCGGGCGGGGTGAGGTCGAACACGCCGGCCAGCACCCGGACCGCCGCGCCGGCCACCAGCTGTCGGTACAGGGCGTCGCCCTCCTCCACCGAGCGGCTCACCGGCTCGACGGCGTCGCCGGCCTCGACGTACTCGTAGCGCGCCACCGTCGGGACGATCGCTCGGGCCGGCAGCTCGAACGTGACCCGCAGCTCGTGCGCCACGGGCGAGTAGCGGGCCGCATACGCGTTCGGCAGCCCGGACGGGTGCACCGCCGACCTCAGGCCGTCGACGACGGCGGCCGCCACGGCCCCGGCCCCGCCGGTCGCGAAGCCCCGGGTCACCGACGGCCGCCGGGTCGCCAGCTCCCGCGGGCGCGTGGCCACCAGCCGGGCCAGCTCCGCCGACCGGGCCTCGACCGCCGTCGTGCGGCGGGCCGCCTCGGTGGCCCGGCGCGCGGCCACGAGCCGGGCGCGCTCGCGGCTCGCCTCGGCCGTCCTTGCCACCAGGTCCTGCTGGACCTGCTCGTAGCCCCGCCGCTCGTCGAGCCGCGCCTGGTTCGCGGCCTCCACCCGCCGCCGCTCGTCCCAGTCGGCCTCGTGGGCCCGCCGACGCTCGGCGCGATCGACCTTCGCCGCCGCGTCGTGCTCCGCCCGGGCCTCTTCCCGGCGGGCGTCCCGATCGGCCGACAACGCCCGATCGGCGGCACGGTCGGCGTCGGCGCGTGCCGCCCGCGCCTGCGCTTCCCGACGTGCCGACAGTCTCCGTCGCAACATCCTTCGGCCTTCTGTCCTCGTGCGTGCCACCCCGGGATCCTGCGCGGTCACGCGATCGCTTCCGAGCGTACGGTCCCCCCAGCCCCTTCGCCTCCGTCATCGGCCGTTCATGTCCGCAGCGGAGGCACCGTGGATCGCATGGGGACCGTGACTGTCGTACGCTGCCCGGCCATGCTCTGGTTCGAGCGTGAGGTCGTGGGGGCCCTCGTCACTTCGGAGGATCGAACCGTGCGTTCGTCGGTCGAGGCGTTCGTGGACGGGTCGTTGCGCGACATGCCGGAGCTGCTGCGCGCCGGCGTGGCCGGCGAATCCGTCCTGCTGGGGGCCTACGCAGCCGTGCTGCGGGCGCGGGGCCGGCTCGACCGCGACGGCGTCATCGGGCTGCTCGACACGCTCGACGGCCTGTCGTTGCCGCTGCTCGGCCAGTACCCCCGGCTCATGCGCTCGCTCGTCCTGATGGCCGAGAACGAGCTGACCACGGGGTCGGCCGCGGACACGAGGGCTGCCTGATGACACGGCTGGACACCGACATCCTCGTCATCGGCTCGGGCGCCGGCGGTGCCGTCAGCGCCGCCCACCTGGCCGCGGCCGGGCGCCGGGTCACGATCGTCGAGGAGGGCCCCTGGGTGGGCCCCGACGAGGTCGAGCCGTTCGGCCTCGACGAGATGGCGATCAAGTACCGCAACCACGGCCTGGCCCCCGCCCTCGGCTCGCCCACCATCGCCTACGCCGAGGGCCGCTGCGTCGGCGGGTCCACCGAGGTCAACAGCGGCCTCTACCACCGGCTCCCCGACCACCTCGCCGACGAGTGGCGCACGACCTACGCCATCGACGAGTGGTCGCCCGAGGTGCTGGCCCGCTACTCCGCCCGCATCGAGTCCGAGCTGAGCGTGACCACGGTGCCCGGCGCCCCGCCGGCGTCGTCCGCCGTGCTGTCCCGCGGGGCGTCCAAGCTCGGCTGGCGCAACGTCGAGTTCGCCCGGGTGTTCGCCTACGACAACGAGGGGCGCGGCACCAAGCAGACGATGTCGCGCACGTTCCTGCCCCGGGCGCTGGCGTCGGGGGCCGAGCTGCTGCCCGACACGCGGGTCCTCAAGCTCGTGCGCGACGGCACCCGCGTGATCGGCGCCCAGGCCCGGCGGTCGCACCCCGGTGGCGGTGTGGAGCGGCTCGACATCTCGGCCGAGCACGTCTTCGTGTGCGGCGGCGCCACCCAGACCCCGGCCCTCCTGCACCGCAGCGGCTGGCGCCGAGGCATCGGCACCGGGCTCAAGCTCCACCCGACGATCAAGATCGCGGCCCGCTTCGGCCACCCGCTCGACCACGGCGACGTGCCGATGCACCGCATCACCGAGTTCTCCCCCAACCTCACGATCGGCGGCTCGGCCAACCGCAAGGGCCAGGTGGCCATGGCGCTGGCCGACACGGGCGTCCCCTTCGAGGAGGCGCTCGCCGACTGGGAGAACGTGTCCGTGTACTACGCCGCCATCCGCAGCGAGGGCAGCGGGCGGGTCATCGGCCTGCCCCGGCTCAAGGCGCCGGTCGTCACCTACTCGCTCACCGAGGGGGACATGAGCCGGCTCGCCCGGGGGCTGATCCACCTGGGTGAGGCCCTGCTGGCCGCGGGGGCGATCGAGCTGTACCCGTCCGTCGTGGGCGGCCCGGTCGTCCGCGACACCAGCGAGCTGGGCGTCTGGTGGGACCGGGTGAACCGCTCGACCGCCGGCCTCATGACCGTGCACCTCACCTCGAGCGTGCGCATGGGTGAGGACCGCAGCCGTGCCGGCGCCGACAGCTTCGGCCGGGTGCACGGCGCCACCAACCTGCGGGTCAACGACGCGTCGCTCCTACCGGACGCCCCCGGTGTCAACCCCCAGGCGACGATCATGGCCATCGCCGCCCGCAACGTCGACCACTTCCTGTCGGGCGCCTGAGCGGCTCCCGCCGCCTCCCCGGCACCGCCGGCGACAACCGCCGACCACCGCCGACCACCGCCCGACCCGAGCACAGGACCGAGCACACACAGGCCCGTGAGCAGCATCGACCCCACGCCCTCCGTCCCGACCACATCGCCCGCCGCCACCGCCGTGGTGACCGGGGCCGCCGGGTGGCTCGGCCAGAACCTCGTCCGCACGCTGCTGCGCAGCCGCGACCGCGTCCGCTGCCTTGTGGCGTCGCCGGACGAGGCGCCGATGCTCGCCGTGCTGTCCCCCAAGGTCGAGACCGTCGTCGGCGACGTCCGCGACCCGGGCACGGCCGACCGGTTGTTCGAGGGGGTGGGCGAGGCGGCCGTGTTCCACGCCGCCGCCGTGATCCACCCGGCCGCGTCCACCCGCGAGTTCTACGACGTCAACGTCGGCGGGACGCAGATGATCGTCGACCGGGCCCGGCGGGCGTCCGCCACGCGGTTCGTGCACGTGTCCTCCAACTCGCCGTTCGGGACCAACCCGACGCCCGACGACCTCTTCACCGAGGACTCGCCGTACGAGCCGTACATGGGCTACGGCAAGTCCAAGCAGGAGGCCGAGCAGATCGTCCACAAGGCGCACGAGCGGGGCGACATCCCGACCGTGATCGTGCGGGCGCCCTGGTTCTACGGGCCGTACCAGCCGCCGCGGCAGTCCCGGTTCTTCTCGGCGATCCGCAAGGGCATGTTCCCGATCGTCGGCGACGGCACGCAGAAGCGCTCGATGGCCTACACCGACAACCTGGTGCAGGGCCTGCTGCGAGCCGAGGTGTCGGAGAAGGCGCCCGGCAACGCCTACTGGGTTGCCGACGCCCGGCCATACGCGCTGTCCGAGATCATCGAGACGGTGCGCCTGGCGCTCGCCGACGAGGGCCTGCCCGCCAAGCCGGCCCGCGTTCGGCTGCCGCTGGCCGCCTCCCGCTTCGCCGAGAGGGCCGACGCCGCCCTGCAGGCACGGGGGAAGTACCAGCAGGCGCTCCACGTGTTCGGCGAGCTGGGCCACACGATCGCCTGCGACATCAGCCGGGCGCGCGACGAGCTGGGCTACGAGCCCGCCGTCGAGCTACGCGAGGGCATGCGGGCCAGCATCCGCTGGTGCCTCGACCACGGGGAGACGCTGTGAGCAGGACCGTCCTCGTCACGGGAGGAAGCGGCTACTTCGGCTCGATCCTCGCCTCGATGGCGCTCGACCGGGGCGACTCGGTACGGGTGTTCGACCTGAACCCGCCCGGCGATTGGTCCAGATCGGCACCTGCCTCGACCGATGGGCCTGACTCGGGTGCCGATCCGGGCCGACCAGGGCGGGCCCAGGTCGAGTTCGTCCAGGGGGACGTGCGCGACCTCGACACGCTGCGCGCCGCCTGCGACGGCGTCGACGTCGTCCTCCACAACGTGGCGCAGGTCCCCCTCGCCAAGGACAAGGACCTGTTCTGGTCGGTCAACGTCACCGGCACGGCCAACGTCCTGCTCGCCGCCCGCGACGCCGGGGTGGCAAAGGTGGTGTCGACGTCGTCGAGCGCCATCTTCGGCATCCCCGAGTCGAACCCGGTGACCGAGGAGACGCCCGGCCGCCCGCTCGAGGCGTACGGCCGGGCCAAGCTCCAGGCCGAATTCCTGTGCCGCGACGCCGCCGACGCCGGGCTCGACGTGACGGTCGTCCGGCCCCGGACGATCCTCGGGCACGGCCGGCTCGGCATCATCGCCGTGCTGTTCGAGTTCGTGGCCGAGGGGGCGCCGGTCTACGTGCTGGGCAGCGGCGACAACCGCTACCAGTTCGTCCACGCCAACGACCTGGCCGACGCCGTGCTGCGGGCCGGCGACCGCGAGAAGCCGGCCGTCTACAACATCGGGGCCACCGAGTTCGGCACGATGCGCGAGACCCTCCAGGCGGTGGTCGACCACGCCGGGACGGGCTCCCAGGTGCGCTCACTGCCGGCCGGTCCCGCCCGCGTCGGGATGAAGGGGCTGGCCACGATCGGCCTCGCCCCCTTCGCCCCCTACCACTGGCTGCTCTACAGCGAGTCGCTGTGGTTCGACACGACCCGGGCGCAGGAGGACCTCGGCTGGCAGCCGACGCACTCCAACGCGTCGGCCCTGGTCGAGTCCTACGAGTGGTTCCTCGCCCACCGCGACGAGCTGGACGCCGCCGGCCGGTCCCACCACCAGTCGCCGGTCAAGCTCGGGCTACTGAAGCTGCTCAAGCGCCTGCCATGACCCCGCCCGGCGGGCCGGTCGGGGGAACCGGCACCACCTCGACGGACCCCACGATCGCCTCGCCGGAGGACGCCGGCGACGACCCGTCGCCGTCCACGACGACCGGCGCGGCCGCCGTCGCCGGGACACGCCGGCGCGGCTGGCGCCGCCGGTCCGGGTCGTCCGACGCCGCCGAGCCGGGGCCCCCGCCCCGCGAGGCGTGGACGCTGCCCGGGGCGGTGCCGCCCGCCGGGGGGCGCCGCTCGACGCCGCTGGTCGCCGCGCTGGTGGGCCTGCTGACCATCCCGCTGCTCGTGGCGGTGGCCGTCCTGCACAGCCCCCGCTGGTTCCCCCTCCTGGACCTGGCCCAGACCGAGCTGCGGGTGCGCGACGTCGGCGGCGCCGACACGCCGCTCGTGGGCCTGGCCGGACGCATCCAGGCCTTCGGCCGGCAGGGCAGCCACCCGGGGCCGATCAGCTTCCTGGCCCTGTGGCCCGTCTACAAGCTGTTCGGGACGTCGGCGTGGGCGCTCCAGGTCGCCTCGATCGTCCTGCACGTGCTCGCGATGGCCGGCATCCTCGCCGTGGCCCACCGGCGGGGCGGCACGAAGCTGGCGCTCGGGTTCGCCGCCGTCCTCGCCGTGCTGCTGTACGGCTACGGGACCGGCACCTTCGTCGAGCCCTGGAACCCGTACCTGCCGGTCCTGTGGTGGCTGCTCTTCCTGATCGCCGTGTGGTCGGTGGTGTGCGGCGACGTCGCCCTCCTGCCGCTCGCCGTGTTCGCCGGCTCGTTCTGCATGCAGACCCACGTGTCGTACCTGGGCCTCGTGGGCGGGATGGCCGGGCTGGTCGTGCTCGCCGGCGTCGCCTGGGCGGTGCGGCGGCGGCGCGACCCGGCCGCCCTGCGGCCCCTCGTGCGCTGGACGTTGCTGGCGGCCGCCCTGGGGTTCGTCCTGTGGCTGCCGCCGCTGATCGACCAGGCCACGAACGACCCCGGCAACGCCTCGATGATCGTCGAGAACTTCCGGCACCCGAGCGACGACCCCGTGGGCCTGTCCGCGGGGGCCGAGCTCGTCGGCGTGAACCTGAACGTGGCCAACCTGCTCACCGGCCGGGACGCGACGACCGGCTCGATGGCCCCCGCCGTCGCGCTCACCGCCGTCTGGGCCGTCGCCGCCGTCGTCGCGGTCCGGCTGCGCCACGCCGCCCTGGTCCGCCTGCACGCCGTGGCCGGAGCCGCCCTCCTGCTCGGGGTCGTGTCGGCCAGCCGCATCTGGGGCGAGCTCTGGTACTACCTCGCCCTGTGGGCGCGCGGCATCGCCGCCTTCATGGTGGTGGCCACGGTATGGACGTTCGCCGCCGCCCTGGCCGCCCGGCCGCCGTCGCGGGGGCCGGCCGCCCGGTTCAGCGCCGACGCCGGCCGGCTGGCGCGGTTGGGCACGGGCGCCCTGGTGGCCGTGGCCGTCGTGTGGACCGCCCTGTTCACCGCGGACGCCACTGGCGCCGAGCCACCGGCCGCCAACCAGTCCCGCATGCTGGCCGGCCTGGTGCCGGACGTCGTGGGCGCCCTGGCCGCCGACACGGCCCGGACGGACGGGCGCGCCGGCCGCTACCTCGTGACCTGGATCGACCCCGTCGCCATCGGCGCTTCGGGGTTCGGCCTGCTGCTCGAGCTGGAGCGGCAGGGCTTCGACGTGGGCGTCACCGAGAACCATGGGCGGGGCGCGGTCGAGCACCGGGTGCTCGACCCGGCCGACGCCACCGCCGAGGTGCACCTGTCCGTCGGCGCGGACGTCGCCCGGTGGGAGGACCGGCCCGGCGCCGTGCGGGTGGCCGAGGTCGACATCCGCACCGCCGAGGACCGGGCCCGCTACGCCGACCTGCGCGCCGGCGTGATCGCCGACCTGGAGGCGATGGGCCGGGACGACCTCGTCCCGGTCGTGGACGGGGCAATGATGGCGATCGCCATCCAACCCGACGTCGGGGCCGACATCCGCGATCGCGTGGCCGAGATGGCGGACATCGGGCAACCGGCCGCCGTGTTCGTGCTCCCCTACTGACTTCCTCCAGCGTCTCTCTGAGCTGCGGAAATACACCCAGCGTGGGCTGGGCAGCGCGCACCGCGCGGCCACTGTGACGCGCGGTGCGGATGCGCTCACGGTCTCCAGAGCCGCACCGCCCATGGGATACCCTTGCGTGATTGCTCTACGGGGCTTCGGGCAATGGCGCCCGCCACTCCTCAGCGTCGCGGAAGTCGCCCCCGCCGACTCCACTCACCCCGTGAGTCCTTGGCATCGCCGGCCGGTCGCCGGCAGCCCCACACAGCTGTCCGGAGCCTTGACACGGCCGGCGAGCCTGGCTCGCCGTCTGCAGGAGGTGCGCGTTGCTTCCCCGTTTGACCCGCGAGATCGACGCCTGCGGCATCGGCTTCGTCGCCGACGTCCACGGTCGACCGTCGCGCGCCATCGTCGAGGCGACCCTCAACGGGTTGGCGTGCGTCAAGCACCGTGGTGCCGTCGCCGCCGATGCCCGCACGGCCGACGGCTCGGGCGTCCTCGTCCCGGTCCCACCCGCGATCTTCGGTGAGCGCACGGGCGTGGCCACGCTGTTCGTGCGCGGCGACGACCCGCGGGTCCCGGTCGAGAAGGCCGCCGGCGAGGAGGGCCTGGTCGTCGTCGACTGGCGCGAGCCGCCCACCGACCCGTCCGCCCTCGGCGAGCTGGCCCGCGAGACCGCGCCCCGCATCCTCCAGGCCCTGTTCCGCACGTCCGACGAGTCCGCCGACGACGACGAGCGGGCCGCCCTGCGGTTCCGCCGGCGCATCGCCCGCACGGCGCCCGACACCTACGTCGCCTCATGCTCGTTCCGCACGGTCGTCTACAAGGGCCTCTCCCCCGCCGACGCCCTCGCCGACTACTACCTCGACCTGGCCGACGACCGCTTCGCCGGCTCATTCGGCATCTTCCACCAGCGGTTCTCCACGAACACGCTGTCCACGTGGGAGCGCGCCCAGCCGTTCCGGACGCTGTGCCACAACGGCGAGATCAACGCCCTGTGGGGCAACGAGCGGCGCATGCGCGGGCGCTCGACGTTCGGCACGGTCGAGACCGGGCTGGGCGACGAGGAGCTGTTCCGGCCGCTGCTCGACGACGCCGACTCCGACTCGGGCAAGCTCGACGCCACCGTCGAGATGCTGACCCGGGCCGGGCGCG
>DATFOS010000009.1:0-11578 GCA_035265325.1 Acidimicrobiales bacterium | reverse complement strand
GTGGATCGCCTTCGCCGTCGGCTCCGCCGGGACGATCTACGTCGACGAGGGGGCCCGCCAGGCGCTCACCGAGCGGGGCGTGTCGCTGCTGCCGGCCGGCGTGACCGGCGCCAAGGGTGCCTTCCCGGCCGGCGAGGCGGTAGAGATCGCCGACCCCGACGGGCAGGTATTCGCCAAGGGGATCACCCGGCTCGACGCCGCCGGCCTGCGCGAAGTCGCCGGCCGCCAGACGGGCGAGCTGCCGGAGGGGCTGCCGCACGAGGTCATCCACCGGGACGACCTCGTCGTCCTGCCCTGAGCCCCGCCGATCGGTGCCGGGCGCCGGCCGTCGGTGACGGCGTCCTGGCGGCGGACGCGCCCGTGCTCCTCGTCCCCTTCACGGACCGACGGCAGGCTTGTACCGTGAGCGGCTGACCGGGGACGGCCGACGGACGGGGACGACGGCGTGCGGGACGACGTGGACGAGCACGGGCACGCGGGCGCGGCCGCGCCCGGCGGGCGGCCGACCGAGCGGCCGACCGGGCCGGCGCTGGTGGCGTCGCTGGCCGCCCGGGACGGCCGCTACGACCGAGTGGCCCGCCTCCGGAGGGACCTCGCGCCCGTCGCCGGGGCCCGGGGACGCACGCGCGTGGTCGACGGCCTCGTGTCCCACCTCCACCTGCCGCTGCTGCGGGGCCCGGCCGCCCGGACCGCGGCCCGCTGGCGGGCCCTGCGGGCGTCGGCCACCCAGGTCGCCTGGCGGCCGGGGTGGCGGGCGCCGCTCGTGGCCCTTGCCCTGCTACCGCTGGTCTTGGCGGGCGCCGCCTTCGTCGCCGTCCTTCTGGTCCTCGTGGCGGCCGACGTGACGCTCCGGACGCTGCCGATTCCCGTCCGGGCCGTCCGCCGCTCCCTCCATCCCCACCCCCTCGACCTCGGCCGCTGACCCCGCCCGCCGGGTGCCGGCCTTGGCCACCGCAGGAGGGCTGCGGGTAACCTCGGCGACGCTGGTGGAGGCCCAGGAGACGGACCCGGGGGGTCGATGGTGTCGAGGCGCGCCCCAGGACGGGCGCGATGGTGGCGGGCCGTCGCGACAGTCGTGGCGATCGGCCTCGTCGGGGCGACCACCGCCTGCGGGACGCAGTCCGCCGGGGGACGCGCCAGTCCGCCACCCGCCGCGACACGGCGGCCCTCGTCGCCGCACCCCGGCCGGAGCCGCACCGGGTCCGGTGGGCCGCGCGCGGCGGCTGCGGGACTGCCGCGATGACGCGGGCAGCCCCGGTGAGCATGCCGCCCACCGGTTCGTCGGCGTCGCCGGCCCTTCGGCCCCTCACCGACCCGGCCACCGGTCGCTGATCCCTCCACCCGCCGCCTTCCTCTGCGCGGTGGCGGGCTCCCTGGCCGCCATGACCGGCCCGTCTCCCTGCGGGTGGATGGTTCCGGTGGGCGGGTCTGGTGGGATGGTGGCGTGGAGCGCGCCGGGAGGTCGACACAGCTGACCAAGGCCCTGGCCGACGCCGTGGGGGCGGAGCACGTGCTGGTGGAGGCGGACGTGCGGGCCGGGTACGAGGTGGACTGGACCGGGCGGTTCCGGGGGGACGCGCTCGCCGTCGTGCGGCCCGGGTCGGTGGAGGAGGTGGCCGCCGTCGTGCGCGCCTGCGCCGCCTCCGGGGCCGCCGTCGTGGCGCAGGGCGGGAACACCGGGCTCGTCGGCGGTGGGGTGCCCCGGCCGGGCGGCCGGCAGGTGGTGCTGTCCACGGCCCGCCTGCGGGAGGTGGGCGAGGTGGACGTCGCCGCCCGCCAGTTGCTCGTCGGCGCCGGCGTGACGCTGGCGGCCGCCCAGGCCACCGCCCACGCCGCCGGGTGCGAGGTGGGCGTCGACCTGGCAGCCCGGGACTCGGCCACCGTCGGGGGGATGGTCGCGACGAACGCAGGCGGCGTCCACGTGGTGCGCAACGGGCCGATGCGCGCCCGGGTGGCCGGCGTCGAGGCCGTGCTGGCCGACGGCTCGGTGGTCCGCCGGCTCGCCGGCCTGGTCAAGGACAACGCCGGCTACGACCTCACCGGCCTGCTCGTCGGGAGCGAGGGCACGCTCGGGATCGTGACCCGGGTGCTGCTCGCGCTGGTGCCGGCGCCGGTGGAGCGGGTGACGGTGGCGCTCGGCGTCCCGTCGTTGGCCGACGCCGTGGAGGTCGTGGGCCGGCTCGGCCGGGCGCTGCCGGGCCTGGAGGCGGCCGAGGCCTGCTTCGCCGACGGCCTGGACCTGGTGGAGGAGGCGCTGCGAGTGGCCCCGCCGGTTCCGGGCCGGCCGGCGGTGACCGTGGTGGCCGAGGTGGGCGCCTGGTCGCAGGCGGCGGCGAGCGTCCTGCTGGACGAGGTGGCCGCGGCGCTCGACGCCTGCCCGGCGATCGGCGCCACCGCCGTCGCCACGGACGGCCCGAGCCGCACCCGCCTGTGGGAGGCCCGGGAGCGCCACACCGAGGCCGTCGCCACGCTGGGCGTCCCGCACAAGCTGGACGTGGCGGTGCCGCTCGGCCGGCTGGCGGCGTTCGAGGCGGACGTGCGCGCCCGCGTGGCCGCCGTGGCGCCGGGGTCGACGACCGTTCTCTGGGGCCACGTGGGCGACGGGAACCTGCATGTCAACGTGGTCGGGCCCGCGCCGGACGACGAGGTGGTCGACGCCGCCGTCCTCGCCGTGGCGGCGGCGCATGGCGGGACGGTATCCGCCGAGCACGGCATCGGCGTCGCGAAGGTGCCCTACCTCGGGCTGACCCGGTCCCCGGACGAGGTGGCGGCCATGCGGGCGCTCAAGTCGGCCCTCGATCCGGCGGGCCTGCTCAACCCGGGCGTCCTGTTCCCCTGACCCGCGACGCCACGGGGGACGGGGCCGAGGCGTGAGCCGTCACCCAGGCGTGCATGGCGATGCCGGAGGCCACGCCGGCGTTGATGGACCGGGTCGAGCCGAACATGGCGATCGAGCGGACCTCGGCGCAGGCGGCGCGGGCGGGCTCGGACAGGCCCGGCCCCTCCTGGCCGAACAGCAGCACGCAGGCCCGGGGCAGCGGCGAGGCCTCGAGCGGCGTGGAGCCCGGCAGGTTGTCGACGCCGACGACCGGCAGGCCGGCCGCATCGGCCCACGAGAGCAGGCCGGCGATGTCGGCGTGGTGGTGGACGTGCTGGTAGCGGTCCGTGACCATGGCGCCCCGGCGGTTCCAGCGGCGCCGCCCGACGATGTGGACGGCGGCGGCCAGGAAGGCGTTGGCGTTGCGCACGACCGTGCCGATGTTGAGGTCATGGCGCCAGTTCTCGACGGCGACGTGGAAGGGGTGCCGCCGGGCGTCGAGGTCGACGACGATGGCCTCGAGCCGCCAGTAGCGGTAGCGGTCGACCACGTTGCGCCGGTCGCCGGCGGCGAGCAGGTCGGGGTCGAGCCGATCATCGGCGGGCCACGGGACCGGGTGGGGCCCGACGCCCACACCGGCGGTGTCCGGCTCCGGGACGGCGTGCGGCGCTGCCCCGACGACCTCGGCCTCCCCCTCCTCCGACGGGGAGGAGGGGGACGATGCCGAAGTGGAGGCCGGGTCAGGCGCCGCCGGCGGTCTCCCCCGTGGCGGGCTGGCCGGAGGCCGGCTGGCCCACGGGCGGGGCGGTGGTGCCGGCGCCGACCTCGCCGGCGGCCTCGGAGGCCGTGCCGGTGCCGAGCCCGAGCTGCGAGCGGATCTGCGCCAGGCGGGCCTGGGCCTCGACGTTCATCGACGCCTGCTCGACCTCGAGCATGCGGCTCTCGACGGACTCGCCCGTCAGCTCGGCCATGCCCTTGGCGCGGGAGTAGCGGGTCTCGATCTTGTCGCGCACCTCGTTGAGCGTCGGGACGTCCTGGCCCACCGTCTCGGAGAGGGAACTCATCGCCGTGTTCATCTGCTCCTGCATCTTCGCCTGGTCGAGCTGCGACAGCAGCTTCTGACGCTCGGCGAGCTTCTGCTGGAGGGCGCTGGAGTTCTGCTGGACCGCGGCCTTGGCCTGGTTGGCCGCATCGGTCGACTGGAGGTGGAGGGCCTTCAGGTCCTCCACCTCGCGCTCGAGGGCGATGAGCCGGTTGGCGAAGCTCTCGGCCGTCGCGACGTACTGGTTGGACTTCGTCACGTCACCGGACTTCGCCGCCTCGTCGGCCATAAGCACGGCTTGGCGGGCGTTGGCCCCGACCTTCTCGAGCTCGCCCATCGTCCGGTTCAGCCGGATCTCGGTCTGCTTCTGATGGGCGATGACGTTGGCGGCCTGCTCGCGCAGGCGACGGTGCTGCTCCTGCGCCTCGCTGATGGCCTGCTCGAGCTGGATCTTGGGATCAGCCCGGGCGTTGAAGGAGGCGTTCCCGCTCGCTGTGAGGTAGGCCCACACCCGTCGAAACAGCTTCAGCATGATCGCAGGTTACGCCACTGGGTCCCAGGGGCCACACCGGTCCGCGAACACCCACCGCGGCCCGGCGTACGACGCTCAGCGTCGGCGGAGCCGGCTCAGGCGCGCGGTCATGACCTCGGCCTCCGGGACGCCGAGCCGGCGCGTGATGGCGAGGTACGTCACACCGGCCGGGCCGAGGACGAGGGCGGCGGCGATGATGGCGTGCCGGTCGCCGAACACCAGCAGCGCGGCGAGCGCCACGATCGCCATGGCGAGGCAGCCCGCCGCGATCGGGTTCAGCCAGCGGCCGCCCAGGTGCGAGCGGCCGATGCGCCAGGCGAGCGCCGTGGACAGCAGCCGGTACTCCACCCACGACGACACGGCGGCGCCCAGCGCCAGGCCGACGATGCCCAGGTGGGGGATGCCGCCGGTGCTGTCGCGCACGTCGGGCGGCAGCGGGCCGAGCGCGAGCATGTCGCCCCAACCCGTGATGTTGCCGTCGACGATCGTGAGGCGGTCGAAGGGGAACATCAGCGCCAGGCCGACGACGGCGGCGATCACGACCCGCAGGGCGGCGAGGCGGGCCGGGGTCCGGGCGTCGCCGAGGGCGTAGAGCGCGTTCTGCTGGAGCCGGGACGCCGTCGTGGCCGGCAGGCCCAGCGAGAAGGCGGCGACGACCAGCCAGATCGCATAGGTGTCGGCGGAGTTGATCTGGCCGCGCTGGAAGAGGGCCCGGGCGATCACGTCGCCGACCACGATGAACAGGGTGGTGGTCGGCGCCACGTAGAAGAGGATGCGGGCCATGCCCGCCTCCATCCGCCGGCGGAAGTCGCGGCGGGTATCGGGGTCGTGGACCTGGACGCTCGACAGGTCCGGCAGCTCGGCGGCCGCCACGCTCATGCCGAAGACGCTGATGGGCAGCAGGTAGAGGACCTGGCCGAACGTCAGCGTCGACACGGCACCGTCGGCGAGGAAGCTGGCCAGCCACAGGTCGACGTAGCCGAGGATCTGGACGACGCCGCGCCCCATCACGACCGGCCCGAAGCGGCCGATGACCGACCGGACCGGGCGATGCCTGGTGCGCAGGCTGAACCTGATGTGGCCCAGCAGCTGGTGGACGGCCGGCAGCTGGATGGCCAGCTGGGCGACACCGCCGATCAGCACGCCGTACGACAGCGCCACGGCCAGGTCGCGGGTGCCGGCGCCCGTGAGGGCTACGGCGACCAGGAGGCCGATTTGCGCCGCGTTCCACAGCACCGGCGCCACATAGGATAGGAAGAACTTGCGGTGGCTGTTGAGGACGCCCAGGCACCAGGCCGAGAGCACCAGGAACCCGATGCCGGGGAACATGATGCGGACCAGCTCGACGGTGAGGTCGAACTTCTCGTCGCTCCAGCCCGTGACCAGGACCGTCGTGATCGGGCGGGCGAACAGGACGCCGATGAGGCTGATGAGGCCCGTCATCGCCACCAGCAGGCCGGCCACCGAGGCGGCGAGCTGGCGGGCGGACTTCTCGTCGCCGTCGGACCGCAGCTTGGCGTACACGGGGATGAACGACGCCGAGAGCACGCCCTCGCCCAGCAGGTTCTGCATGAGGTTGGGGATGCGCAGCGCCGCCTTGAAGGCGTCGGCCGCGGCGGTCGTGCCGAGGTACCCGCCGATGGCCACCTCGCGGATCAGGCCGGCGGTGCGGGACAGGAGGATGCCGGCCGCCACCAGGAACGACGACTTGCGCGACGCGGCGGCCTTGTCGGTGCCGGACTCGGGCGGCGGCTCGGCCGGGATCGGCTCGGGCAGGACGACCGGGATCTGCTCGGACTGCGGCCCGGTCGGGGGCTCGGCCGCCGGGTACCCGTCGTCGGGGCGGTCGGTGGGCGGGTGACCGGGGGCGCTGGTGGCGGGCTCGGCGAGGCCTGTCGCGCCGCCGGCGTAGGCGGACGGCGTGCCCGGGGCGCTGCGCTCGTGGGGCCAGCCGGGGCCGGCACCGGACTCTTCCGGCCACTCGGGGGCGCCCGGCGCACCGGGTCGATCCGGGACCTCGGGGGCCGGGACGCCGACGGGCGGGACGCCCGGAGCGGGGACACCGATCGGCGGGGCGCCGGGAGCGGGGACACCCGGGCCACCGGGCCCGGCCGGTGCGCCGGGGCCGCCGGGCGCCGGGCCACGTGAGCTCGGGACGCGGCCGCCGGGCGGTGCGCCGGGTCCTGGTCCAGCCGGGCCGGTCGGCCCTCCGGGGTCGGGGCGGCCGCGCCGGCCGGTGTCCGGGCCAGGGCCGACCTCGTCGCCCGGGCCGCGGCGGGCGGTGGGGGCCTCGTCGGCGGCGGGGTCGATGACCCCGGCGGCCCGCAGTCGGGCCAGCTCCTCGGCGATCGGCAGCTCGAGCGTGGGGGCGTCGGGCTCGTACCAGCCGAGGATCGGGTCGTGGGCGGCGGTGCCCCAGCGCCCGCCGCCGTCGATCCAGCGGTCGGTGGCGGGGGCGGCGCCGCCGAGGCCGAGGGCGCTGGGCCGGCGGCGGGGCTCGGGCGCCGGGTCGACATCGTCGTCGTCGTGGTCGCGTCCCCGTTCGTCGCGGGGCTCGTTGGGCTCGCGGGGACCGCGGGGATCGCGGGCGTCGCCGGGGTTGCGGGCGTCGTCGGATCGGCGCGAGCGGAACAGGCTGCGGCGGCGGGCGTCGTCGTCCCGGTCCCAGAACTCGTCGCGGGCGTCGTTGGTCGGCGGGGCCTCGCGTGGGCCCTTGCCGGGACGCCGGCCGTCGTGGCGCTGGACCCGGACCCGCCCGCGCCCGCCCGACACCTCACCGGCAGGTTCGCCCGGCGCCGACGGTGGAGGACCGGCCGGGCGGCCGGGCGGGGGGCCCGCCGGCGGCGGCCCCGGGGGTGCGCCCCGTCGGGGGGCCGCGCGCGGCGCAGGGCTGTCCGGGGCCGGCGAGCGATCGTCGGGAGCGGACGGGGGCGGCGGCGGGCGCGGGGTCACGGCGGGCCGCCGGGCGCCGAGAGGCCGCCCGGCGTGCCCGAGGTCTCGTCGAGGGCCTGCCGCAGTGCCTCCATCTCGGTCACCAGGTTGTCGACGTCGGTGCCGAGCGTCCCGGCCGTGCCCACCGCAGCGCTGGACTCGGACTGGGCCGACAACTCGATGGCCCGGGCCAGGGCCTCGTCCATGCGGGCGTCGAGCAGCCGGAGCCGGCTCTGCGCCTCGGACATGACCCGGTCGAGCCGCTGCGCCGTGGCCCGCTGGGCGTCGAGGGCCTCGCGCACCTGGACCGTCACCGGGTCGTTCGGGTCGCTGGCCCCCAGCTCGGCGTAGCCGCGGTCGATGGCGGGCACGTCGATGTCGCGGCGTGCCCGGTCGAGGGCCTGGCCGCGCTGGGCGATGCGGTAGCTCTCCTCGACGGCGGCGTGGACGCGGTCGGCGATCGCGCTGAGGCTGTCCTGCAGTGGGCCGGGTTGCATCCGGCGGACGACGTCGTCAAAGCGGTGCCGCGCGAGGAGGGCGTCCTGCACGAAGCGGCGCCAGGGCTCGTTCACCGTGAAGGGGTCGATGCGCTCCTCGGTCGAGCGCGGGACCGCCATGAGGACCCGGCCGGCGTAGGCGGCGGCGCCGATCGGGAGGGCGGCCACGATCGGGATGCCGGCGAGGATGCCGACGGCCGCGACGCCGCCGGCGAGCATGATGCTCCACGGCGACGTGACCGCTCGGGCCACCTTGCGGGAGGCGAAGAAGCGGTCGCGGAACGACGGTCCTGGCATGGTCTCGCCAGGCTAAACCGGCGAGGGGAGGGGTCGGGGCATCAGCCCCGGTCGCCGACGCCGACGGGCGGTCGCCGGTCGGCGGTCACGTGCCCGCGTAGCGTTCGAGCACGCGGGTCAAGGCCTCGTCGGCCTGCCCGAGGGCCTGGGCCGGGTCGGCGCCCTCGAGCACCACCGACTCGAGCGCGGACTCCAGGGTGTCGCCGAAGTCGGGGTACGGGCCGATCAGCGGGCCGGGCTCGTCGGGGTTGGCGTTGCGCAGCTGGTTCGCCGAGGCCTGGAGCAGGACGCCCGCCACGTCGTCGCGGGCGAATGCCTCGACCTCGGGCTCGTCGTAGACGGCGGGGTTCACGGGCAGGTAGCCGCCCTGCGTGAACCACTCCTGCCCGTTCTCGGGTTCGAGCATGAAGCGCAGGAATCGCCAGGCGGCGGCCTGCGCCTCGGGCGGCGCGGTGTTGAGGATGAAGAACGCCCCGCCGCTGGCCCGGACCTGGCCCGGCTCGTCGATGCCGGGGAACGGGCCCGAGCCGGGCGACAGCTCGACGCCCTCGAGGCCCGAGGCGTCGATGCCGGCGGCCGCCGGGTCGATCGTGCCGCCGAGGGCGTCGCGGATCGTGGAGCTGGCGGCCGACGTCTCGATCAGCATCGAGGACTGCTGGCTCACCAGGGCCAGGTAGTGGTCGATGTTCCCTTCGGTGTCGGCGAACGGGTTGAGCAGGCCTTCGTCGTTCATCGACTGCAGCAGCCCGAACAGGTCACGCGCCTCCGGCGAGTCGATCGTCGCCTCGGTGGCCAGGTCGTCACGCCCGTTGCCGTTGTTCACCACGTCGGCGCCGATGCCGTTGAGCCACGTCTCGATGAACCAGCGGGTGAGCTTGAGGCTCAACGGCCGCTCGGACACGCCGGCGTCGCGCAGCACCCGGGCGGCCTCGACCAGCTCGTCGAGCGTGCCGGGCGGGTCGTCGGGGTCGAGGCCGGCCTGGGCGAAGTGCGCCCGGTTGTAATAGAGGACCGGCGTCGACACGTTGAAGTAGCCGGGGTAGAGCACGTCGCCGACCGTGTAGGTCGCCCGGACGACGGGCTCGAGCCTGTCCATGTCGAAGCCGTCGGCCTCCATGCAGGACTGGGCCGGCAGCACGCGGCCGCTGTCGACCATGGCCTCGAGCTGCGTGTCCTCCAGGTAGATGAGGGCGGGGAGCTGGTCGGTGGACGCCGACGCCGCGCTCTCGAAGGTCCGGTACACCTCGGCGTACGACGCGCCCTGGTTGCTGGCGGTGAGAACGATGTCGTCCTGGCTGTCGTTGAACCGGACGACCATGTCCTCCATGACGTTCTGCGGCGTGCCGACCAGGCCGCCGAACCACATCTCGACGTCGACCGGGCCCTCCTCGACGGCGGCGTCGAGGGCGTCGAGCGGGCAGTCGGGCAGGTCGTTGGGGTCGGCGGCGCCGCCGCCCCCGCTGGTCGGCGGTCGGGAGCAGGCCACGGCGGCCGACAGCGCCACGGCGGCGGCCAGCCCGGCGGTGACGCGGGAGACGCTCATCCCTTCACCGCCCCGGCGGTCAGGCCCCGGATGATCTGACGCTGGAACGCCACCAGCAGCAGCACCACCGGCAGGGCGACGATGAGGGCGGCGGCCACGCCCTCGTTGGCGTTGGCGATCTCGATGCCAACGATGCCCCGCAGGCGGATCTGCGCGGTCTGCCCGGAGCCCTCGTCGATGACCGCCTGGGGCCACAGGTACTGGTTCCAGGCGCCGAGCGCCGAGATGACCGTGAACGAGGCGATGACCGGCCGCGTGAGCGGCACGGCGAAGCGCCACAGGAAGGCTAGGTGGCCGTAGCCGTCGAGGCGGGCGGCGTCCTGCAGTTCGGGCGGGAGGCCGCGGAAGCCCTGGCGGACCAGGAACGTGCCGAACGCCGTCGCCGCGAAGGGCAGGACGAGGCCGGCGTTGGTGTCGATCCACCCCAGCTCGCGGATGGTCTGGACGTTGGCCAGCAGCGTGACCTCGAGCGGCAGCAGCAGCGTGCCCATGAAAAAGGCGAACACCAGCGGCTTGAACGGGAACCGGAGGAAGGCGAAGGCGTAGGCAGCCAGCACAGAGGTGACGACCTGGGCGACCGTGATGAGCACCGCCACAACGAAGCTGCGCCACAGGGCCGGGCCGAGGCGACCCTGGTCCCAGCTGTTGGTCCACACGGCGGCGCCGGTGCCCACGATCGCCACCGAGACCACGGCGACGGCCGTGGACAGCGCCAGCAGGGCGGCCTTCCACGGCGCCCGGTCGGGCTCGACCATGCCGAGCGCCTGGGTGGCCGCCACCACGACGATCGCCAGCAGCCACAGGGCGAGCACGCCGCCCGATCGGTCGCGCAGGGCGCCGAACACCGGGGTCGTGAGCAGCGCCACCGCCACCGTGCCGGTGACCACGGCCCCGAGACGGCGAGGTGCCGCCAGGGCCTGCGGGTGGGCGAACGAGCCGCCGGCCGCCGCCAGCTGGGCCCACGCCAGGGCGACGAACACCAGCGCCGTGCGGCCCAGCACGGACCCCAGGCCACCGCTGAACCACGTGCGGTCCTTCCAGTCGACGGCGACCGGGTGGAACGGCGTGTCGGCCTGGATGTACTCGGCCGGCGACGACAGCGCCTGGATGAGCGTGAACACCACGGGCGCCAGCACCAGGGCGGCCAGCACCACCAGCAGGGCGTACTGGCCGGTGAGGCCGGCCCGGCGGCGCCCGGCCGAGCGGCCGATCGTGGTGGCGTCGACGGTGCCCGGCGCCTCGCCGAGGTGCGGGGCCAGGCGGTCGGCGTCGAGGGCGGTCAGCTCGTCAACGGGCATAGTGGACCCTCCGCTCGAGGATCAGGAACTGTAGGGCGGTGATGAGCAGCGTCACCCCGAACAGCCCGACCGAGTAGACGGCGCCGATGCCGATGTTGTCGGGCCGGTTGAGCCGGTTGATCTTGAACACCGCCGTCTCGGTGGCGCCGATCGGCCCACCGCCGGTGAGGATGTCGACCTGGGCGAACACCTGCATGCCGAAGATCACGAGCACGACGAGCAGGAACAGTAGGACGGGCGAGATGAGCGGCAGCGTGATGCGTAGGAGGCGTCGCACCGGCCCGTAGCCGTCGAGCGTGGCCGCCTCGATGACCTCGTCGGGGACGGCCTGCAGGCCGGCCAGCACGATGACGAAGGAAAGGCCCAGGTTCTGCCAGATCGACGGGATGGCGACGGCGGCCATGGCGCGGTCGGGGTCCTGCAGCCAGTCGACCGGGATGAGGCCGACGACCGGGTTGAACAGGTAGAAGAAGACCGCTGAGGTGACCGCCACCGAGCTGGCCAGCGTCGAGCTGAAGATGGCCTGGAACACCTTGATGCCCTTGAGGCGGCGGTGCGCCACGACGGCGAGCAGCACGCCGAACACGACGCCCGTCGGCACCGTCAACAGCACGAACTGG
>DATFOS010000008.1:0-2582 GCA_035265325.1 Acidimicrobiales bacterium | reverse complement strand
CCCGTTCCGGGTCACCATCGACCCCGGCGGGCCGGCGGAACGGCGCATGCCCGGCCTGTGCGACTGGGAGCCGGTGGCCGCGGGCGAGGTGATCCGCATCGAGACGACGGGCGGCGGCGGGTGGGGTGACCCGCTCGAGCGCGAGCCCTGGCGGGTGGCGCTCGACGTGCGCCAGGGAAAGGTCAGCCCGGCGGCCGCCCGCGACGACTACGGCGTGGTCTTCGTGGGCGGCGCCAGCGACCCGGATGCCGACCCGGTCGTCGATCCCGTTGTCGACGAAGGCCCCACTGCCGAGGTGCGGCGCCGCCTGGCCGCCGAGCGCGGCGCGCCGGCCATGTTCGACCGCGGTCCTGGCTACTCCATCCTGTCCGGCGGCCCCACCCGCGCCGAGGTAGACGAGCCACCCGTTCCGGCGTCGATTGGTCGCGAGGACCGCAACAAATCGACGCTGGACCGCAGCGGGAGGCCGCCCGGATGACCGCCGGCGAGCCGCCGCCGCACCCCGGCGAGCCGCCGCCGCACCCCGGCGAGCCGGCAGCCGCCATCGCCCTCCCGGCCCCCGAAGAGGCGTGGCGGCGTCATGGCTTCCGGGGTTTGCCCGCCGACCTGGGCGTTGCCGGCACCCTGCCCCGGGCGTGGTCGTCGCGGTGGGCAGAGGCGCCGGGTGCACCCACGCTGTGCGGGCCCGACGGACGCTGGGTGAGCGCGGCCGAGCTCGACGAGCGCACCGCGGCCGTCGCGGCCCGCTACGCGGCCGCCGGCCTGGCGCCGGGCGACCGGTTGCTGGTCAGCGCCCCCGCCTCGGTCGATCTGGCGGTCGCCCACGTGGCGGCCCTGCGCCTCGGGCTGGTCGTCGTGCCGGTCAACACCGCGTTCGGCGCCGCCGAGATCGGCGCGGTGGCCGCCGCCGCCGAGCCCGCGCTGGCGGTGCTCGACGATCCCGTTCGTCTTCCCCGGGTGCCGTCCACCGGCGCCGACGTCGCCCTGGCGGATGGCCCGACGCCGGCGCTCGACGCGGCCCGACCGGGCGACACCGCGTTGCTCGTGTTCACGTCGGGCACCACCGGCGTCCCCAAGGGCGTGCCGCTCTCCCACGCCAACCTGTTGGCCACCTCGGCGTCGATCGAGGTGGCGTGGCGCTGGACCGCCGACGATCGCCTGGTGCTCGCCCTGCCCCTCTTCCACGTCCATGGGCTCGGGGTCGGGTTGCACGGCACGCTGCTGGCCGGGGCGTCGGCGGTGATCCTGCCCCGCTTCGAGGTGGACGCCGTGCTCGATGCCGTGGCCGCCACCCGGGCGACGCTGCTGTTCGGGGTGCCGACCATGTGGGTCCGGCTGGCCGCCAGCTCCCGCCTCCCGGAGCTGGGCACCCTCCGACTGGCCGTGTCGGGTTCTGCACCCCTCGCCCCCTCGACGTTCGACGCCCTGGCGGCCGGCATCGGCGCACCGGTGCTCGAGCGCTACGGCATGACCGAGACCGGCATGCTCGTGTCCAACCCCTACGACGGCGAGCGCCGGGCGGGCTCGGTGGGGTTCGCCCTCCCGGGGGTCGAGGTGCGGCTCGAGGAGCGCGTTGGGGCCGGCGAACCCGCGGGCGAGATCCTCGTCCGGGGACCGAACGTGTTCGGCGGCTACCTCGGCGGCGTCGGTGCCGACGCCTTCGCCGCCGACGGCTGGTTCCGCACCGGCGACCTCGGACGGGCCGATCCCGACGGCTACCTGCGCATCGTGGGTCGCTCCAAGGAGCTGATCATCACGGGGGGCTTCAACGTCTACCCACGCGACGTGGAGGACGTGCTGCGCGGCCACGCCGCGGTCGCGGACGTCGCGGTGGTGGGAGTGCCCGATCCCGAGTGGGGTGAGCGCGTCGTCGCCTGCGTCGTGGCCGCCGACGCGGTCGGCGCCCCTGACCTGCTGGCCTGGGCGGCCGAGCGCCTCGCCGCCTACAAGCGCCCCCGCGAGGTGCGCTTCGTCGACGAGCTGCCCCGCAACGCCCTCGGCAAGGTCGTGCGCTCAGCCCTGCTGGCTTGAGAGGCCCAGCGGATAGGGCGCTCCGAAGGGCACCTCCGCATGGGAGTTTGCTGCTGGGCCGCAGCTCAGGAGCTTTGCCCCCCCGGCAACACGGACCACCGCAAGCCAACAGGACGTGCCTATCCGCTGACGTTCTTGAGGGGATGTTCCGGGGCGTGACCACGACTGGTGGCCACGACTGGTCGCCGCGACCATCGCCACGTCCGGCGCCACGACTGGTCGCCGCCACCGGAGCGGCGCGACCATTGCGGCGTGGAGCGTGTCGTGCTCGTGGTGGTCCTCGCGGCGGTCGCGGTGGCCGTCGCGTTCGTGGTCGATCGCCGCCGTCGTCCGGCGGCGCCGACCAACGTCTCCCATGCGCTTCCCGAGCGGCTCGACCGCCGCGACTTCGTCCGCCCCGACGCACCATGGCTGGTGGCCGTGTTCACGTCGTCGACGTGCAGCACCTGCGCCGGGGTGTGGGACAAGGCCCGACTGCTGGCCAGCGACGAGGTGGCGACGCAGGAGCTCGAGGTGACGGCGGCCCGCGACGT
Source organism: Acidimicrobiales bacterium (assembly GCA_035265325.1). Lineage (GTDB taxonomy): Bacteria > Actinomycetota > Acidimicrobiia > Acidimicrobiales > VFJN01 > DATCLS01. Next base: position 18 of record DATFOS010000008.1, on the reverse strand, counting down.
CCACCGGAAGTACGCCAT
>DATFOS010000007.1:0-19773 GCA_035265325.1 Acidimicrobiales bacterium | reverse complement strand
CGTGGGCGGCCGGCCGGCCGCCGGGGGGGCCGGGCGTGCGGTGTCGCCCGGGGGCGGGGCGGAGCGCGTGTCGGCCGCCGGCCGCGGGGCGGGGCCGGCGTCGGCCGGGAGGGAGGCGACGATGCGGGCCCACAGGGCCGGCGGGGCCGGCTCGTCCGGTGTGAGGCGGGCGAGGGCGTCGCGGTGCGCGGCCAGCTCGAATTGGCAGAAGCCGCAGACGGCAAGGTGGGCCTCGACGATGCGGGCCTCCACCTCGTCGAGGGCGCCGACGGCGTAGGCGGCGACGTCGTCGAGCGGGTGCTCGGTCCCGAAGGTGCTCACGGCGTCACCTCCTCGTTGCCGAGGGCCCGCCGGAGGTGCTCGAGGCCCGCCCGGATGCGGCTCTTCACGGTGCCCTCGGGGGCACCGAGGAGGGCGGCGGTCTGCCGGTAGCTGTGCCCGCCGAAGTAGGCGAGCTGGATCACGTCGCGCTCGTCCGGGTGCAGCTGGTCGACGGCGCGGCGCACGTCGTCGGCGATCGCCGAGGCCTGGACCGAGGACTCGAACTCGACCGCGGCCGGCGGCGACAGCTGCGCCTCGCGCTCGTGGCGCCGCCGCCGGGCCTCCTCGGACCGGACGGCGTCGACCGCCCGGGCATGCGCCTGGGTCAGCAGCCACGGCCGCAGCCGCCCCCGGGAGGGGTCGAAGCGGTCGGGACGCGACCACAGCTCGGCGAAGACGGTCTGGCAGACCTCCTCGGCGAGGCCGGCATCCCGGCAGACGCGCCGCGAGAGCGACCAGACCGCGCCGCCGTAGCGGCGGTAGATCTCGCCGAGGGCACCCTGGTCGCGACGGAGCACCGCCGAGACAAGGGCGTGGTCGTCGGAGCCGTCAGAGAGGTCGGACACGCCGGGCCATTTCCGGCACAAACGTATGCGCCCGACCCCGAGGCGTGCGCATCCGGGACCGTGACCACGGCGGATGCGGCGCTCCGTGGCGGAGCGTTGGTCAGTTGGTCGCCCGTGCGCGTCGGGGCGCACCGGCGAGGTACGCGTACCCGGACGCATCCGTGGGCCCTCGTTCGGCGGTGTGTCGGCCCCTGGTTCGGAGCGGAGCGGCGGCCGGATGACCGACGCGGTGCGTCCGGGCGAAAAAGGTCGCCCGCGCGGGGCCCCGCCGGGCGCGGCGGGCGTCAGCCCTCGGTGGCGCCCTCACCGGCGATGAACGCCTCGAGCGTGTTGCGGGCCACGTCGTCGTGGACCGGGCACGGCATAGAGGCTCCGTCGTTGCGTCCGCCAAACGTGAAACAGGGCACACCGACCGGCGGAGCGGCCAGGGGGCCGGCCCCACTAGCCTCGCTGGCCATGGCCTTCCGCCCGGAGGCGATCCGAGGTAGCGACACCGGCGCCGGAGCAGTCGTCGACTACCGGCTCACGCGCCAGCAGGTCGTGGCCCAGTTCCGCAAGGGCCGGCTGTCGCGCCTCGACGTTTGCGACGCCCACCCCGAGCTGCGCCGGGCGGCCGATGGCGCCGGTCGCCCCACGGGCGAGGCGTGCCCCATCTGCGAGGAGGCCGAGGTGGTCCTCGTGACCTATGCCTTCGGCTCCCGCCTCCCGGCCGGCGGCCGCCTGGTCACGACGGCGCGAGAGATGGCGCAGCTGACCCGCGGCAAGACCACGGTGTCCTGCTACGTGGTCGAGGTCTGCCCCGACTGCTCGTGGAACCACCTCACCCGGGTGTTCCAGGTCGGCGCCGGCTGAGCGACACCATTCACACCGGGGGCCGTTGCCCTCGGGGGGTCGTCGCCCGTTAACCTGCCGTCCTCGGCATGGCTGTCACGACGCGCAACGTTCGCAGCAGCTCGCCCGCCGACGCCTTCGATGGCAGCTGGGACGGCGAGGCGAATACCCGCTCCTCTTCCGCGCGCCCGGGCGGACGGCCTGGTGAGGGCGGTGGGCGGGGGGGCCGCAACGGCGGTGGCGGCCCGAGCGGCGAACGTCCGGCCAAGCGCCGCAGCTTCATCTGGCGCTGGCGCCGCGCCTTCTTCCTCCTCGCCCTGCTCGCCCTCGCTTGCGTGGCCGCCGGCGGTGCCGTCCTGGCCCAGACCGAGCTCCCGCAGATCGACGAGCTCGACCAGTCGTCGTTCATCTGCGCCGCCGACCTGCCCGAGGGCGAGGCCTGCACGCCCGAGAACGCCATGGCGAAGATCTCGACCGAGGACCGGGTCAACGTCAACTACGAGGACCTCTCGCCCGAGATCATCAATGCCGTCGTTGCGATGGAGGACCGCAACTTCTTCGAGCACGACGGCGTCGCCCCGCTGGCCATCGCCCGAGCGCTCTACCGCGACCTGCGGGGTGACGCCGTCCAGCAGGGCGGCTCGACGATCACCCAGCAGTACGTGAAGAACGCGTTCCTGAGCCCCGAGCGGGCGCTGACCCGGAAGATCAAGGAAGCGATCCTCAGCATCAAGCTCGAGCAGCGCATGTCGAAGGAAGACATCCTCCAGGGCTACCTCAACACGATCTACTTCGGCCGCGGCGCCTACGGCATCCAGGCCGCCAGCCGCGTCTACTTCAACACGGACGCCGGCGACCTCGGGATCTCCGAGTCCGCCTACCTCGCCGGCCTCATCCGCGCCCCCGCGCTCGCCGACGCCTCCGAGCACCCGGAGGAGGCGGCCCGCCGCCGCCACACAGCGCTCGTCGCCATGGAGGAAGAGGGCTACATCTCCCAGGAGGAGATGGAGTTCGCCGACGCGCAGCCCTTCGAGCCGCCGTGGTTCCAGCCCAAGCAGGAGCGCACCGAGGTCCAGGTGACCAAGGGCGGCACGATCGGCGGCGACTACGTCACGGCCTACGTGCAGGAGTTGCTGCAGCAGCCCCCGTACTCCTTCTCCGAGGACGACATCTACGGGGGCGGCCTGCGGGTCTACACGTCGATCGACCTCGAGATGCAGGCCTGGGCCTGGCAGGCGGTCGAGGGCGTGCTCGGCCTCGAGACCGACCCGGCCGCCGCACTGGTCGCGGTCGACGACCAGGGCCTGATCCGGGCGATGGTCGGCGGCCCCGACTTCAACGCCAGCCAGAACAATTACGCCGTGCGCGGCCTCGGCTCGGACGGGCGGCCCGTGGGCTCGACGTTCAAGCCGATCGCGCTCGCCGAGGCCGTCCGCCAGGGCTTCTCGCTCGAGTCGCGCTACGACGCCCCGTCCGAGAAGACGATCGACCAGACGACCCTCGGCCCCGAGTACGAGTGCCTCCCCGAGTGGACCCCGCACAACTACGCCGAGAGCGAGCAGGGCCAGCTCGACCTGATGGAGGCCACGGCCCAGTCGTCCAACACGGCGTACGCCCAGCTGATGATCGACCTCGGCCCCACGAGGGTCCTCGAGTTGGCCGAGCAGATGGGCATGCGACCCACGAACTCCAACTGCCCCACCACGGTGCTCGGCACGGGGAACGCCAGCCCGCTCGACATGGCGACCGTCTTCTCCACCTTCGCCAATCAGGGCGTGCGCCGGAACCCGTCGATCATCACCAAGGTCGAGCAGGTGGTCGAGGAGGGGGGTGTGAACACGCTGCACCAGTGGACGCCGTCGGCCGGTCACCGGGTCCTCACCGAGCAGCAGGCCAACCTCGTCACCCACTCGCTCCAGGGCGTCATCGACCACGGCACCGGCACGCGGGCCAACATCGGCCGCCCGGCCGCCGGCAAGACCGGTACGACCTCCGACAACAAGGACGCCTGGTTCGTCGGCTACGTCCCCCGGCTCACCGCCGCCGTCTGGATGGGCTACCCCGACGCCAACTGGCAGGACCCCGAGGACGACAGCGAGAACCTGTTCATCCCTCCGATGAACAGTCGGGGGTTCCTCGTTCACGACACGGCGGTCACCGGCGGCTCGTTGCCGGCCCAGATCTGGCACGACTTCATGCTCTCGGTGACCGAGAACCGCCAGATGAACGACCCGTTCCCGGAGGTCAGCGAGGAGCAGGTCTCGCTCGGCCGGCGGCTCGAGGAACTGCGCGGCGAGCAGCCCGGCGACGACGACTCCGGCACGACCGAGACGACGCTGCCCCCGTTCCCGCCGGGCAACCCGGGTGGCCCCGGTGGGCCGGGCGTCACGCGGCCGGGTAACGGCAACACGACGACGACCGCGACGTCGACGCCGTCCACCACGTCGACGAGCACGCCCGTGACGACCGAGCCGACACCGACGACGAGCGCCACCACGACGACGCTCGACGTCCCCGACACCACGCCGAGGCCGGGGAGGCCCTAGTGGCCCCGGCGCGCCCCCGCGCGCCCCGTCACGCCTCCACCTCCTGGTGGGGGTACATGCTGCGGCACGGGAAGCACCACTGTTCGGCATCGTCGACGACGTCGACCCGGCCCTCGCTGTCCCACGCCTCGGGCGTGACGTAGACGCGGCGGACGGTGGCGAGGTCGTCGGCGGGGGCACCGCACGAATCACAGGTGGTGGCCATGGCGTTCACGCTAGGGCGGCGGTAAATTCCGAGTGCCGCCGGCAGCCATCCAGGCGCTGGACGGACCGAGGAGGACAGCCGTGCGTTCACGTACCGTGCCGAGCATCCGCGCCCACAAGGTGTCCACGGGGGTCGATCCCCTCGTCATGGTCACCGCCTACGACGCGCCCGGGGCGCGTCAGGCCCACGCCGCCGGCGTCGACATGATCCTGGTCGGCGACTCGGTGGCGATGGTCGTCCTGGGGTACGACGACACCCTGCAGGTGACCGTCGACGACATCGCCCACCACACCGGCGCGGTGCGCCGCGGCCTGATCAACTCCACGTCGGACCGGCCGGCGCCGCTTGTCGTCGGCGACCTGCCGTGGATGAGCTACCACACGACCACCGAGGACGCGGTCCGCAATGCGGCCACGCTGGTCCGAGCCGGCGCCCAGGCAGTCAAGCTCGAGGGGGGGCGCAAGCGGCTCCCCGTGGTCGAGGCCGTGATCGACGCCGAGATCCCGGTCATGGGCCACATCGGCCTCACGCCGCAGTCGCTGCACGCCATGGGCGGCTTCAAGGTCCAGGGCCGCCAGCACGACGCCGCCCTCGCCCTCGTGGCCGACGCCAAGGCGCTGGTCGCCGCCGGCTGCTTCGCCATCGTGCTCGAGGGCGTGCCCGACCGGGTCGCCGCCCTGGTCACCGACGCCGTCGACGTGCCGACGATCGGCATCGGCGCCGGCCGTGACTGCGATGGCCAGGTGCTCGTGTACCACGACGTCCTCGGCATCGAGGACCGCATGGCGCCGAAGTTCGTCCGCCGCTACGGCGCCGTGGGCGCCGCCTCCACCGAGGCCCTCGCCACCTACGCTGCGGACGTGCGCTCCCGGGCCTTCCCGTCCGACGCCGAGTCGTACCACCTGAGCGACGACGTGGCCGAGAGCCTGAGCCTGTACGGGGTACCCGCCGCCTGACCCCACCTGGGGGGACGACGACGTTCTGGGGGACACCGCGTCCACACGACCCGTCCGACGTCGGCACGACGACTCGTGTCGACGTCCGGACGGGTCGTGGCGCGAGGATGACCGCCATGCCGTCCCGCCGACTGCTGTGGTCCTCGCTCCTGATCGCCCTGCCGCTGGCGATCGGCGCCTGCGGCGGGGACGACGACGAGGCCGCCGCGCAGCCCGAGACCACCGAGGGCACGGCGCCGACCGAGACCTCGTCGACGCTGGCGACGCCGGCCGAGCCGACGCTGTCGCAGGCGTCCGGCGGGGCCCCGGCGGCGAACGGCGCCGGGCTCGACGAGCCGCCCGGTGAGGCCGAGCGCACCCCGCTCGGCGACTTCCCCGAGGGCGCCCTGGCCGTCACCACGCCGGGCGGCGAGACGACCGGCTGGTGCGTCCTGCTGGCCCTCACGCTGGCCCAGCGCCAGCAGGGCCTCATGGAGGTCACCGACCTGGGTGGCTACGACGGCATGGTGTTCGCCTTCCCGGAGGACAGCGAGACCGGCTTCTGGATGATGAACACGGTCATGCCGCTGTCGATCGCCTGGTTCGAGGCTGACGGCGACCTCGTCTCGACCGCCGACATGGAGCCGTGTGCGTCGCAGACCGACTGCCCGACGTACCCGCCGACCGGGTCGTACCGGTTCGCGCTGGAGGTGCCGCAGGGCGGGCTCGACCGGCTCGGCGTCGAGGAGGGCAGCACGATCTCCCTCGGGGGCGCGTGCGCCTGAGCCTTGTTTGTCACACCCCGTCGGGAGGATGGGGGTGTGAGGACGGAGGCCGTTGCCCGCTACAGTTCCAGGGTCCTACAACTCGACCCTGCCCCAGGTGTAGCGGGGCCCCGGCACCGCCGGGTCCGAAGGGAGGCGACGACTCGCCATGCGAGCGTACGAACTGATGGTCATCCTCGACACGGAACTCGACGACGAGGTGATCGACGCCACTGTCAAGCGCATCGCCGACTTGCTCGGCCAGCGTGGCGCCACCGTGAAGAACCAGGACCGGTGGGGCCGCCGCCGCTTCGCCTACGAGATCAACCACAAGACCGAGGGCTATTACGTGGTCTGGGAGTTCGTGGGTGGCTCGGAGCTCGACCAGCTCGAGCGGGCGCTGCGCCTCGCGGACGAGACGATCCGCCACAAGGTCGTGCGCCTGCCCGACGCCGAGGCCGCTCGTCGCGGCCTCCTCGAGCAGGCAGCCAGCTGAGGAGTCATCGATGACCGCTCAAGTCACCATCGTGGGCAACCTGACCCGCGATCCCGAACTGCGCTTCACCCCGTCCGGCGCCCCCGTCACCACCTTCGGCGTGGCGGTCAACCGGCGGTGGCAGAACCGCGACAACCAGCAGTGGGAGGAGTCGACCTCCTTCTTCAACGTCACCTGCTGGCGTGACCTCGCCCAGAACGTGAGCGAGTCGCTCGAGAAGGGCTCCCGGGTGCTGGTGTCCGGGCGCCTCGACCAGCGCTCGTGGGAGACGCAGGACGGCGAGAAGCGCTCCGTCGTCGAGATCGTCGCCGACGAGGTGGGGCCGAGCCTCAGGTGGGCCACCGCCGAGGTGAATCGCAACGAACGCCGCGACGGCGGCGGCACCGGGTGGAACGGCGGTGGCGGTGGTGGCAGCGGCCGCGCCGTCGCCAACGAGCCGCCCGCCGCCGCCAGCTACGACCCGGCGGAGGAGCCGTTCTGATGGTCAGCAAGTCCCGCTCGAAGAACAAGGACAACGCTCGTCGCGCCAAGAAGAAGACGAGCATCCTGACGACCGACTCGATCGACTACGTCGATTGGAAGGACGTCAACCTGCTGCGCCGGTTCATGTCCGACCGATCCAAGGTGCGGGCCCGCCGGGTCACCGGCAACGACGCCCAGCAGCAGAAGGAAATCGCCCGGGCGATCAAGAACGCCCGCGAGATGGCGCTCCTGCCCTACGTCACCCGTATCACGCAGCAGCGTGGCGGGCGGGGCGACAAGGGTGACCGCGGTGGCCGCGGCGATCGCGGTGACCGCGGTGATCGTGGCGATCGCGGTGATCGTGGTGACCGCGGCCCCCGTCCCGGCGGCCCGCCCCGGGCCGGTGCCGGTGCGCCTCCGGGCGACGGTGCCGCTCCCGCCCCGCCGCCCGCTCCCGCGGCTGCTCCCGCAGGGGAGGGGTGATGGCCAAGGTGATCCTCCGGGCCGACGTCGCCGACCTCGGCAAGCGTGGCGACATCCTCGACGTCTCCGACGGCTACGCCCGCAACTACCTCGTCCCCAAGGGCCTGGCCATGAAGGCCACGGTCGGGGCCGAGTCGCAGGCCGGCCGCATGCGCAAGGCCCGCGACCTGCGTGACGCGCAGGACCGCGCCGCCGCCCAGCAGGTGGCCAGCACGCTCGTGCCGAAGGTCATCACGATCCAGGCGCGGGCCGGGACCGAGGGCCGGCTGTTCGGCTCGGTCACCGGGGCCGACATCGTCGCCGCCGTCGAGGACCAGGCCGGCGTCCGCCTCGACCGCAAGCAGCTCAGGCTCGACGAGCCCATCAAGTCCCTCGGCACGCACTCCGTGCCGGTGAAGCTGCACTCCGACGTCGAGTTCCCGGTCACCATCGAGGTGTCCGCCGACTGATGGCCGTCACGCCGCTGCCACGCGGCGTGACCGTCGGCGTGTGACCGCACGGGCGGGCCTTCCGGGGCCCGCCCGTGCGCTCCACAGGCTGTCCACACCACGGCGACGCCCGTGGGTGAAACTCACCTGGTCGCGCGCGCCCATTCGGCGCTCGCACGCGCGAGTTGTCCCCTCCTTCTCCACAGCGATGTCACAGGGTTTCCCCTCTGGATGCCCACAGGCCACCACTGCGAGTGTGAGGTCCCCATGTCCGAGGCAGCACCGTCCCGTCCCCTGTCGGGGTCGAGCCGCGTCCCGCCTCACGACCTCCACGCCGAGGAGTCGATCCTCGGGGCGATGATGCTCGAGGCCGAGGCGATCGCCACGGCCGCCGGCATCCTCCGGGCCGACGACTTCTACAAGCCGGCCAACGCCCACATCTTCGACGCCGTCCACGCCCTCTACGCCTCGGGCCAGCCGGTCGACCCGGTCACGGTGGCCGACGAGCTCAAGCGGGCCGGCCTGCTCGACGTCGTCGGCGGCTACCAGGCCCTGGTCGACATCATGGCGTCGACCCCGGCGACGACGAACGCCGCCGGCTACGCCCGCATCATCGAGGAGCACGCCCTGCTCCGGCGGCTCATCGGCGTGGCCGGCGAGATCGCCGAGATGGGCTACTCGCGGCCCGACGACATCATCAAGGCCCTCGACCGCGCCGAGTCGATGGTCTACGACGTCAACCAGCGGCGGGTCACCGACACGACCGCCAAGATCGAGGACCTGCTCGGCGCCAACCTCGACCGCCTCGAGCAGCTCTACGGCCGGGGCGACTCGATCACCGGCACGCCGACGGGCTACTCCGACCTCGACGAGCTGTTGAGCGGGCTCCAGCCCTCCGCGCTGGTGATCGTGGGCGCCCGTCCGTCGATGGGCAAATGCGTGGCGGGCGACACGCCGATCGTCGACCCGACGACCGGCGCCGTCCACACGGCCGCGGAGCTGCACGCCCGGGGTACCGCCGGCGACGACGTCCCCGTCCTCACCCTGGCCGACTGCGCGTTCGGCACGGCCGTGGGCGCGGTCGCATCCGGCTCCGTGGCTCGCGGTGCGGTCACCCGGCCGGGCGGGCGGCTCGAGGTCACCCGGCCGAGCGCGTTCGTCGACGACGGGCGCAAGCCCGTGTTCCGGGCGCGCACGGCCACTGGTCGCCAGGTCCGCACGACCGCCAGTCACCCGTTCCTGACCCCGCAGGGCTGGCGGCCGCTGGCCGAGCTGGCGCCGGGCGACCTGATCGGCGTGCCGACGGCGGTCCCCGCCTTCGGGCACGACCAGCTCCCGACCGACGAGATCGTCATGCTCGCCTACCTGGTGGGGGCGCCCGGCGGTGACGAGCGCGGCCCCCGGCTGTGGACCGACAACGCCGAGGTCGCCGCCGACGCCCGGCATCGGGGCACCCGCTTCGGTGTCGCCGTCGGGGACCGGGTGCTGCCCGGCGGCGCCCGCACGTGGGACATCGAGGCGGGCACCGCGCTCCTCGACCTGGCCGAGCGCCACGGGGTCGCCGGCCCGCTGGCCGATCGCCGGGTCCCGGCTGCGGTGTCCCGCCTCGAGCGGGACCTGCTGGCCCGGTTCCTCAACCGGATGCTGGGCATCACCGCCGCGGTGTGGCGGCCGGCCGGCAACGAGGTCGGCCGGGTCGTGGTGACCGTCCGCAGCGAGGGCCTGGCGGCCGACCTGCACCACCTCCTCCTGCGCTTCGGCGTCGACGCCTGCCGCCGCGAGGCGGTCGTCGCGGTCGACGAGGCCACGTGGGTGGCCCACGAGCTGGTCATCGACGAGCCGTCCTCGCTGGTCGCACTGGCGCACGAGCTGGGCATCCTCGGGCAGGAGGCGGCGGTCGGCGCCGTCGTCGCCCGCGCCCGCCGTGCCCTGCGGTCGGCCGCCGACGTCCCCGCCCTGGCGCGCGCCGGCGCGGGGCAAGGCGCGAGCGCCGACCCGGCCCGCAGTGGCCAGGGCGGCGAGGCGGCGGCGCGACCGGTCGTCCGGTGGGACGAGCTGATCGCCATCGAGCCCGAGGGCGACGAGCAGGTCTACGACCTGACGATCCCCGACACGCACAACTTCGTGGCCGCCGACGTGGTCGTCCACAACACGTCGTTCGCCCTGGGCGCCGCCGCCCACGCCGCCCTCCACGCCAACAAGCCCGTCCTCATCTTCAGCCTCGAGATGGGCAACCTCGAGCTGAGCCAGCGGCTGCTGTGCGGCGAGGCCCGCATCGACTCCAAGAAGGTCCGCACGGGCCATCTCAGCGAGGACGACTGGAGCCGCATCAGCCAGGCCATCGGCCGCCTCGCCCAGGCCCCGATCTGGATCGACGACAACCCCAACCTCACGGTCATGGAGATCCGGGCCAAAGCCCGCCGGCTCAAGAGCCAGGTCGGCGACATCGGCATGGTGATCATCGACTACCTGCAGCTGATGACCGGCCGGGGCGGCGCCGAGAACCGGCAGGTCGAGGTGTCCGAGATATCCCGTGGCCTCAAGATCCTCGCCCGCGAGCTCGAGTGCCCCGTGGTGGCGCTGAGCCAGCTGTCCCGCCAGCTCGAGATGCGGGCCGACAAGCGCCCGATGCTCGCCGACCTGCGCGAGTCGGGCTCGATCGAGCAGGACGCCGACGTCGTGATGTTCATCTACCGCGACGACGTGTACCACGACGACTCGCCCGACCGTGGCCAGGCCGAGATCATCGTGTCCAAGCACAGGAACGGGCCGACCGGCGTGGCGCGGCTGGCGTTCCTGTCCGAGTTCACCCGCTTCGCCAACATGGCCCGGGTCGACTGACGCCCCGGTCAGGGCCCCCTCACGGCGATTGGGCGGGGGCTGTGAGGGGACCGGAAAACCGGGGAAACCACGGCGTCACCGAGCGTCCCTACGGTCGAGTACGTGCCCACGCCGAACATCCCCGCCGCCAAGCGTGCCGGCCTGCCCGTCGACCTCGCCCGCTTGGCCGCGGAGGGTGACGGCTGGCTGACCCCCGAGGACCGCTACGCCCTGAAGACCCACGGCGTCTGCGCCCAGCTGCAGGACGGCGTGTTCATGGTGCGGGTGCGCGTGCCCGGCGGGGTTGCCCCGACGCAGCAGGTCCGTGGCCTGGCCCGCATCGCTGCGCGCCATGCCGAGGACTGGGCCCACCTCTCGACCCGCCAGAACGTCGAGCTGCACTGGGTGCGCGACACCGATGTGCCCGGCGTTATCGACGCTCTCGGCCGCGTCGGGCTGAGCACGCGGTCGTCGTGCGGGCACACGGTCCGCAACGTCATGTGCTCCGAGGACGCCGGCGTCGGCCTCGACGAGCCGTTCGACTGCCTGCCGGACACCCGGCTCGTGTCCGATGCGCTCGTGGCGCGTTCGGCCGAGCTGAACGTGACGCTGCCGAGCCGGCTCAACGTCGCCCTCGGCGGTTCGCCCCGCTGCCGCCACGACGCCCTCCTCAACGACGCCGGGCTCGTCTCGATCGTCGCCGGCGGCGTTCCCGGCTACGAGATCTGGGCCGGTGGCAGCCTCGGCAAGTCGCCCTCCCTCGCCGTGCTCCTCACGCCGTTCGTGCCGCGGGAGCACGTCCTGGCCGCGGTCGAGGCCCTGGTCGACGTGTTCGTCGACCACGGCAGCACCGAGGAGCCCGCCAAGGGCCGCATGAAGTTCGTGCTCGAGCGCCTGGGTGCCGACGCCTTCCGGGCCGCCTGGCAGGAGGCGTTCGCCGCAGCGCTGGCCCGGGCGCACGACGACGGCGCCCGTCCCGTCCTGCCGGTCGATGTCCTCGGCGAGGCCGACCGGCGGGCGATCCTCGCCCGAGTCCCGCCCGGCGGGTGGAGCGTGGGTGTCCGCCCGCAGCGCACGCCCGGCCTGGCGTCGGTGACGATCGACCTGCCACTGGGCGACACCTGCTCGTCCGAGCTCGACCTGTGCTGCGACCTGGCCGACCGCCACGCCGACGGCCACCTCACGTTCACGCGGGACCAGAACATCACCTTCCGCAACGTCCCGCTGGCGGCGGTGGCCGAGATCCGGGCTGCGCTCGCCGTGCGGGGGGTGTCGCTGCTGGGGGAGGGACGGACCGCCCAGATCCGGGCCTGCACCGGCTCGTCCGTGTGCGCCCTCGGTATCACCGACGCCCCCGGCGCCGGCCACGGCCTGGCGGCCAACGACGCCCTCCGGCGGAACTCGTCGCTGCGGGCACACGTGTCGGGCTGCCTCAACTCGTGCGCCCAGCACCAGGCCGGCGACATCGGCCTCGCCGGCTCGAAGGTGCGGGTCGGCGGCCGGACCACCGACGGTTACCAGGTCTACCTGGGCAGCGATCTGACCGAGCACGAGGTCGGCGTGGTGGTCGGGCGCGTCGCCACCGCCGACCTGGACGCCGCCGTCACCGCCATCGTCGGCACGTGGGAGGCCCTGCGCCACCCCGGCGAGGCGCTGGGCCGGACGGTCCGCCGGTTCGGGACCGAGGCCTTCGCGGACCAGATCGCCGCCGCCCTCGCCGACCGCTGGGCCTCGGGCCCCGAGCCGGCCACCTCCGACACCCCGGTCCTCCTGACCCACTGACCTCTCGGACCCGCCGCCCGCCGCCCGCCGGCCGACGTTCGCCGGCAGCGGTTCCGGCGCCCTCGGCAGTGCGACCTCAGCGCCGCCGGCGGCCCGGTGGCCGGAGCGCGGTGGCTGGGGGGTGGCCCGGTGTTGGCCGATGGCCCGTACGACAGCGCCTCGGTCCGTTCTGGACCGTGAGGGCGTGGGCGATCGGTCCCGAATGAGCCGGGTGCCCGGCCGGAGGTGCGGGGAAGTCGGTTCCCCCAGCCCCGGTGGAGTCCGGCGGCCGCCCCCCGGGTCCCGGAGCGGGCCGCGGTCGCCTCGCCGGCGCCGTCGGCCCGGCGGGTGGGTGGGTGGGGTCAGCGGCGGGTGAGGTCGGAGAAGGGTGGGGCCGGGGCCACGTCGAGCGTGCAGGCGTAGCCGCGGCGGGGGACCGCCCGGATGGCCGCGCCGAGCGGGCCGAGCTTGGCCCGCAGGCGGGCGACGGCCGCCTCACCGGCGTGGCCGTCCACCCCGCCGTCGACCAGCGCCGCCTTCGCCACCACGGCCGGCGCCCTCCGGACCAGCACGTCCAGCACCCGCAGCTCTCCCGGCGTCAGCGAGACCACCTCGACCTCGCCCGCCGTCGGCGCAGCCCCGGTCCCCGTCCGCGCCACGGCGGGCGGCCGGACCAGCGCCGCCCCCTGCCAGCGCAGGGCGTCGTCGCCGTGGCGCAGGACCCGATGGCTGGCGGCCAGCGTCACCACCAGCGCCTGGACCATGGCACCAAGCCGCGCCCGACCGGGCTCGACCACCCGCTCGACGCCGTGGCGCCGCAGCGCCGACGCCGTCACCGGGCCGACGGCTACGGCCGCCACCTCTCGGGCGAACGCCCGCCGCAGGGCCTCGGCGCCCTGGGGGCCGCCGGCGTCCTCGGCCAGGGCGAACGTGTTGCCGACCGCGTAGGAGCAGGTGAACGTGACGGCGTGGGCCCGCCCCGCCACGGCGGCGTCGACCACCCGGCGGGCCGGGGCCGCGTCCTCGGGGCGGTGCCAGCGGTACACGGGGACGTCGACGACATCGGCGCCCAGCGCCCGCAGGCGGTCGGAAACCAGCGGCTCGCCGCCGTCGCGCTGGACCACCACCCGGCGCCTGCGGACGCCGAGCCGGGCCAGGTGGTCGACCATCTCGTCGCCGGTCTCGCTCGGCGCCTGCCAGTGGACGTCGAGCCCGGCGGCGAGAGCGGCGCTCCGGGCCTTGGGGCCCCGGGCCAGCACGGTTGCCCGGAGGCCGAGGGCCCGCAACTCGGCGTCCATCCCGGCGCTCTCGGCGGCGGCGAACCACGAGCGCGTGCCGATGCCGGTCGTGAGCACCACGTGGTCGACCGGGGCGGCCAGCGCCTGGCGGGTGGCGGCCAGCGTGGCGTCGGTGTCGTGCAGCAGCGCCGTGTGCATCACCGGCCCGTGCATCACCTGGGCGCCACGGCGGGTCAGCATCTCGGCCTGTTCCTCCCAACGACGGTGACCGGTGATCCCGACGGTGTACCCAGTCAGCGGCCCGGCCATCGGAGGAGCATCCCGTCGCCGGGTTTCGGGTGTGTTTCAGGGCGACGGAGTGCTGGCAAACCTCCCGCTCACAGACGCCCTCGGGCCGCTGTGAGCGCGGCGTCGCCACCTGGACCCACACCGGCAACGGCCGGGAAAACGTGGGTTCCTACGGTCGGCGGCAGTCCCACCCGCCTGCCATCCACCCGCCTGAGGGAGGACGACGATGGCTTCCGCACCTGCCGCCGACCTGGACAGTTCACCGCCCGATACGACGGCCGCGGCCACCACCGCGCCCATCGACGCCGCAACAGCGGTGACGACGCAGGGCGCCCGCCCGCACTGGATCGACGACTGGCGCCCCGAGGACCCGGAGTTCTGGGAGGCGTCCGGCAAGCGGATCGCCCGGCGCAACCTGGTCTTCTCGATCCTGTCCGAGCACATCGGCTTCTCGGTCTGGAGCCTGTGGTCGGTCTTCGTGCTGTTCCTGGGGGATGACTACGGCTTCACCCCGGCCCAGCGCTTCCTACTCACGACCGTGCCCACGGCCGTCGGTGCCCTGCTCCGCCTGCCCTACACGTTCGCCGTCGCCAAGGTCGGCGGCCGCAACTGGACGATCCTCTCGTCGCTGCTCCTCCTGGTCCCGTGCGTGTTGGCCGGCTTCGTGCTCGAGCCTGGCGTGTCCTTCGGGACCGTGCTCGCCGTGGCGGCGGTCGCCGGCGTCGGCGGCGGCAACTTCTCGTCGTCGATGGCCAACATCGAGTCCTTCTACCCCCAGCGCCTGCGGGGATGGGCGCTCGGCCTGAACGCCGGTGGTGGCAACCTCGGCGTCGCCGCGGTCCAGCTCGTGGGCCTCGCCGTCCTCGCCACGGCCGGTCGCGACCACCCCCGCGTGCTGCTCGGGGTCTACATCCCGCTGATCGTCGTGGCGTCCCTGTGCGCCGCGCTGTTCATGGACAACCTCACGCACGTCACGAACGAGAAGCGGGCGATGCGTGACGTGGCCCGCGACCGGCACACGTGGATCATGGCGTTCCTCTACATCGGCACCTTCGGCTCGTTCATCGGCTTCGGGTTCGCCTTCGGCCAGGTGCTGGTCGTGCAGTTCGCGGAGGACTTCGACACGCCGGTCAAGGCCGCTTCGCTCACCTTCCTCGGCCCGCTGATCGGCTCGCTGATCCGCCCGGTGGGCGGCCGCCTGGCCGACCGGTTCGGCGGGGCGCTCGTCACGATCCTCACGTTGGTGGCCATGGCGGCCGGCGCCGGCCTCGTGCTGGGCGCCTCCCGGGCCGAGTCGCTGCCCCTGTTCATCGCCGGCTTCACCCTGCTCTTCGCCCTCAGCGGCCTGGGCAACGGCTCGACCTACAAGATGATCCCGGCCATCTTCGACGCCAAGGCGGACCGCCTCGTGGCGGCCGGCGCCGACGCGGTCCGGGCCGAACGCGACGCCCGTCGCCTGTCCCGGGCCCTGATCGGGATCGCCGGCTCGGTCGGTGCCTTCGGTGGCGTGGCCGTGAACCTGGCGCTGCGCCAGTCGTTCCTCTCCAACGGGACGGCCGACGCCGCCTACATCGGCTTCGTCGCCTTCTACCTCGTGTGCGTCGCCGTCACCTGGGGCGTCTACCTGCGCCCCTCGCCCCACCGGCTGATGGGGGTCTGACGCCGTTGTCGCCGCCCCGACCATCATTCGTCCTGCCGGTGACCGCCGCGGGCCCGGCGACGGCGCTCGCCACCGCGGTGGCGCCCGCCGCCCTCGGGACGGCCCCGGCTGCGCCCACCGAGCCTGCTGCGCTCGCCCCGTCCGCCCATCGCGGCCCGGAGCTGCTGCCCCTCGACGCCGGGGAGCAGTACCGCTTCGGGTTCGACATGGGCGCCTGCATCGGCTGCCACTCGTGCGAGGTGGCGTGTGCCGAGCAGAACGGGCTTCCCGCCGGCACGGTGTGGCGGCGGGTCGGCGAAGTCGAGGGCGGCGACCACCCCCAGACCCGGCGCTGGCACATGTCGATGGCGTGCAACCAGTGCCTCGACCCGGCCTGCCTGGAGGGATGCCCCACCAACGCCTACGAGAAGCTGGCCAACGGCATCGTCGCCCACCACGCCGACGACTGCGTCGGCTGCCAGTACTGCGTCTGGACCTGCCCGTACTCGGTCCCGGCCTTCCAGCCGGACCGGCGGATCGTCACGAAGTGCGACATGTGCCAGCCCCGCCTGGAGGAGGGGTACGCCCCGGCCTGCGTCGGCGCCTGCCCCACCCACGCCATCACCGTGGAGAAGGTCGACGTGGCCGCCTGGCGCGCCGACCACGCCGCCGGCGACGCCCCCCACCTGCCGGACGCCGGCATCACCCTGTCCACCACCCGCATCACGCTGCCGCCCGACCTCGCCGGGTCGACCGCCCCGGTCGAGCCGGCGGGGGACTGGGCCCTGCACCGCGAGGACCCCCACTGGCCGCTCGTGTGGCTGACCCTGACGAGCCAGCTGGCGCTCGGGGTGAGCGCCACGTCGACGGCGTCCGGGGCGACGGGCGCTCGCAGCCTGGCCGCCCTCCTCGCCGTGGCCGCCATGGCCGGCGCCAGCTTGCACCTCGGGCGGCCGGTGGCGGCGTGGAAGGCCCTGCGCAACCTGAAGACGTCCTGGCTGAGCCGCGAGGTGGCGCTGCTGTCCCTGTACGCCCTGCTCGCGCTCGGCGCGGTGGCGGTCCCCAGGCTCGCCGTCCCCGCTGCGGCGGCGGGCGTCGCCGGCGTCTTCGCCTCGGCGCGTCTGTACCTGGTCCCCGGCCGGCCGGCCTGGGACAGCCGGCTCACGATCCTGCGCTTCTTCGCCACCGCCATCGCCCTGGGCCCGGCGCTCACCGGCCGCCCCGGCCCGGGCCAGGCGGCCGCGGGCGGTGTCCTCGCCCTGCTGGCCACCGCGCTCAACTGGCTGCGCCTAAGGAGGGGGCCGGCCGACCGGGCCTGGCGCGGCCCGCTGACGCTCGAGTTGTCCCGGCTGAGGGGACCGACGATCGCCCGGGCCCTGCTCACGCTCGTGGGCGTGGTGGCGGCGACGGCCGGCGCCCCATTGCTCCTCGCCGCCGCCCTGCTGGGGGCCGGGGAGTCCGTCGGACGCTGGCTGTTCTACGTCACGGTGGTGCCGCTCGACGTGCCGGGGTCGTTCTGGCGTGGCAGGGGAGCGCACCGGTGAGCGTCCTCGAGTCGGCCCGCCGCTGGCTCGGCGTCGACCACGGCGCCGACCGGTACGCCTACGTGTCCGAGCCGGGGCGGGGCCGGGTGTCCGTGACTCGGGCCGTCGACCGCTGGGTGAAGACGACCTGTGGTTACTGCTCGGTCGGCTGCGGCATGCGGATCGGCGTCCGGGACGGCCGCGCCGTCGCCGTCGAGGGCGATCCGGACCATCCGGTCAACCGGGGCCGGCTCTGCCCGAAGGGGCTGTCCGAGCACCAGATGCTCGCCGCCGAGGGCCGCCTGCTCCACCCGACCGTGGACGGGACGCGCACCACCTGGGACGAGGCGCTCGGGAGGGTGACCGACGGCTTCCGGCGGCTGGTCGACGACCACGGCCCCGAGTCGGTCGCCGTGCTTTCGACCGGCCAGCTCGTGACCGAGGAGTTCTACGCCCTTGGCAAGCTCGTCCGCCTGGGCATGGGGCTGCGCCACTACGACGGGAACACGACGCTGTGCATGGCGAGCGCGGTGTCGGGCTACAAGCTCAGCTTCGGCACCGACGGGCCGCCCGGCTGCTACGACGACCTCGCCGAGGCCGACGTGGTGGTCCTGTGGGGCGCCAACGTGGCGGACAACCACCCGCTGCTCGTGCCCCGCATGCTCGGTCGCCACCCGGGCCTGCCGGACCGCCCCAAGACCCTCGTCGTGGTCGACCCCCGGGTGACCAAGACCGCGATGCTGGCCGATGTCCACCTGCCCGTGGCGCCCCGCGGCGACGTCGCCCTGCTCAACGGCGTGCTGACCACGCTGGTCGAGGAGCAGCTGGTCGACGTCGACGCGCTCCGCCGGACGATCGACGGGCTCGACGCGCTGCTCGCCCACCTGCGGAGCTGGACCGTCGAGCGGGCCGAGGCCCACAGCGGCGTCCCGGCCGACGACATCCGGGCGCTGGCCCGCACGATCGCCGGCGCCGAGCGGGCGACGATCGCCTGGACGATGGGCGTCAACCATTCGGCCCAGGGCACGTACACGGTGACGCTCCTCAATACGCTCGCCCTGCTCACGGGCAACGTGGGCCGGCCGGGGGCCTCGCCGTTCTCGATCACCGGCCAGTGCAACGCCATGGGCACGCGCGAGACCGGCTTCACCGCCTCGATGCCGGGCTACCGGGCCTACGACAACCCCGCGCACCGCGCCGAACTGGCGGCCCTGTGGGGCGTCGACGAGTCGCGCCTCCCGGTCGCCCGCGGGTGGGCCTACCCCGACATCGTCGACGGCGTCCTCGACGGGACCATCAAGGGCCTGTGGGTCATCGCCACCAACCCCCCGGTGTCGTTCCCGCACCGCAGCCGCCTGGAGGAGGCCCTCCGGGGACTCGACCTGCTCGTGGTGCAGGACGCCTTCGCCACCCCCACCACGGCCCTCGCCGACGTGGTCCTGCCCGCCGCCACGTGGGGTGAGAAGGACGGCACCTACACGAACAGCGAGCGTCGTGCCTCGCTGGTCCGCGCCGCCGTGGCCCCGCCGGGCGAGGCCCGGTCCGACTTGGACATCTTCCTCGCCCTGGCCGAGCGGTGGGGATGCCGCGACCAGCTGTTCCGCGGCTGGCAGACCGCCGAGGACGCCTTCGCCGAGTGGCGCCGCGTGTCCGCCGGCCGGCCATGCGACTACAGCGGGATGACCTACGAGCGGATCGAGGCGGCCGGCGGCGTGCAGTGGCCGTGCCCGGCCGACGACCCCTCCGTGCCGCTCGGGGGGACGGCGCGCCTGTACGGCGACGGGCGGTTCAACCGCCCCGACGGGCGGGCGATGGTCCACCCGGTCGAGGCGGAACCGATCCGGGACGCCCCGCGCCCCGGGTTCCCCTTCCTGCTCAACACCGGGCGCACGGTCGAGCACTGGCACACCCGCACGAAGACCGGGCGGATCGCCATCCTCGAGGGCCTGTCCCCGGAGGCGTGGGTCGAGATCCACCCGGCGGACGCGGCGACGCTGGGCGTCCGGTCGGGCGACCTCGTCCGGCTGCGCTCGGCCCGCGGGCAGGTGGACGCCCTGCGCGCCCGGGTCACCGCCATCGGGCGGCGGGGCGAGGTCTTCGTCCCGTTCCACTGGGACGAGCGCTGCGTCAACCGCCTCACCGACGACCAGTTCGACCCCATCAGCCGCGAGCCGAACTACAAGCAGTGCGCCGTGGCGGTCGAGCGGGTGGGCTGACGCAAACCGGCGGACCGGCCGCCCCGCCGGGGCGCCGCTAACCCGCGCGGGCCGCCGCCGGGCCGGGCTGGGCCGCCGCCGGGCCGGGCCGGGTCGGTGGGGGCGGCCGGTCGGCGTACGCTGCGGGCATGTTCCTCGGCGAGGACCTGCTGGCCTGGCTCGTCCTGGCGCTCGGCGCCGCCCTGGCGGTGGGCAGCGGCATGGCCCTGATCCGCCCGCCCGAGACCCGCAACGAGGGCGACCTCGCCAGC
>DATFOS010000006.1:0-43098 GCA_035265325.1 Acidimicrobiales bacterium | reverse complement strand
GATCGGCATCGCGCGGCTGTCGCCCAACTGGCTGCTCGCCCGGGCGGCCGGGGCCTACGTCGAGGTGCTGCGGAACGTCCCGCCGCTGCTCGTGATCGTGTTCGTGAACTCCGCCGCCCTGACGTCGCTGCCGACCGTCGACAACGCCACCGACATAGGCGGGGTGCTCCTCCTGTCCGTCCGCCAGATCGGCATCATGGTCCCCCGGGGCGACGGCTACGGCGGCCTCTACCTCGTGCTGCTCGCCCTCGCCGTCGTGGGGGCCGTGGCGCTCGGACGCTGGCGCCAGGCCCGGGAGGAGGCCACCGGCCACCGGGCGCGCCGCTGGGCCTGGGGGCTGGGCCTGTTCGCCCTGGTGGCGATCGTGGGCTGGGTCGCCCTCGATGCGCCGATCGTGCTCGACGGGCCCGAGGTCGTGGGCCGGGGCATCGAGGGCGGCACGGTCATGGCGCTGCCATTCGTCTCGGTGCTGGTCGGGCTGACCCTGTACACGTCCTCGCACGTGGCCGAGATCGTGCGGGGCTCGATCCTGGCGGTGCCGAAGGGCCAGTCCGAGGCGGCCACCGCCATCGGCCTGTCCGGCAGCCAGCGCCTGCGCTATGTGGTCCTGCCGCAGGCCTTCCGCATCGCCCTGCCGCCGATCGTCAACCAGTTCCTCAACCTGACCAAGAACACGTCGCTGGGCGTGGCGGTGGCCTACTCCGAGGCGATCTACGTCACCAACACCGTCATCGGCAACGGCGACCCGGCCATCCAGTCGATGCTGCTCGTGATGAGCCTGTACCTGGTCCTCTCGCTGACGATCTCGCTCGTCGCGAACCTGGCCAACCGCCGCCTGCGGCTCGTGGAGCGCTGACGTGACCGCCACCGACGCCCTCGCCGAGCCGCTCGCCCCGGTCCCGGCGCCCGAGCCGCCCTCCGACGACCTGACGCCCTCGCAGTGGATGCGGGCCAACCTGTTCTCCGGGCCGGTCAACACGGTGGTGACGGTCGTCGCCGGTCTGGCGGCGCTGTACCTCATCTACCGGCTGGGCCGGTGGGCGTTCGTGACCTCCGACTGGGAGATCGTCCGCGCCAACCTGCGCCTGTTCATGGTCGGCCGCTTCCCCGACGACGAGTTGTGGCGGCCGTGGCTGTCTGGTTACGTGCTCGCCGCCGCCCTGGGCCTGGCCAGCGGCGCCGTGGTCACGAGCGCGAAGGAGGTGGCCGACGCCCAAGCCGGCGAGGACCCGGCCCAGGCCGCGGAGCCGGAGGAGGACACCGGCCTGTGGGGCCTGGCCCACCGGTTCTGG
The DNA here is from genome assembly GCA_035265325.1 of Acidimicrobiales bacterium. Taxonomy (GTDB): domain Bacteria; phylum Actinomycetota; class Acidimicrobiia; order Acidimicrobiales; family VFJN01; genus DATCLS01. Next base: position 41,806 of record DATFOS010000006.1, on the reverse strand, counting down.
CCGCTGGCGGCGGCGGGACTGATCGTGCTGTCACTGACCCGGACGATCCTGCCGACGCTGCTCACGATCGTGCTGGTGGCGGTGTTCGTCGGCGCCCGCGTGCTCGGCGCCCGGCTGCCCCGGGGCGTCCGCCGCTGGACCTGGCTCATCGTCGTCGCCGGCCTCGTCGCCTCGCTCGTCATCGTCACCGGCTTCGGCGGCATCGGCTGGGAGGACTGGGGCGGGCTCCACCTCAACGTCGCCGCCTCCGTGGCCGGCATCGCCCTCGCCTTCCCGCTCGGGCTGCTCCTGGCACTGGGACGCCGCTCGAACCTGCCCGGCCTGCGCGTGCTGTCGGTCGGCTACATCGAGCTGTTCCGGGCGGTGCCCCTGGTGGCGCTGCTCTTCGTGAGCCGGTACATGATCGGCTTCCTTTTCCCGACCCAGGTCGAGCCGCCCAGCTACCTGGTCCGGGCGGTGATCGTCATCACGCTGTTCGAGGCCGCCTACATCGCCGAGATCGTGCGCGGTGGCCTCCAGGCGGTCCCGAAGGGCCAGGTCGAGGCCGCCCAGGCCATCGGCCTGTCGCCGACGCGGGTCATGCGCCTGGTGGTCCTGCCCCAGGCGCTGCGTGCCGTGATCCCGGCGATGGTCGGGCAGTTCATCAGCCTGTTCAAGGACACGTCGCTGCTCAGCATCATCAGCTTCTTCGAGATGTTGGCGGTGGCCGAGGTGGCGACCGAGCAGGACCGCTTCCGGGGCCAGGGAGGCCAGGTCGTCACGCTGGTCTTCGTGGGCCTGCTGTTCTGGGCGGGGTGTTCGACCATGGCACGAGAGAGCCGGCGGCTCGAGCGCCGCCTCGGCGTGGGGGAACGATGAGCGACACTCCTGTAGCTGCGGACGACGCCCTGGTCATCCAGGACGACACGCCGGCGGCCGACGCCGGGCCGATGATCGTCTGCGAGGGCGTCGAGAAGTGGTTCGGCAAGTTCCAGGCGCTCAAGGGCATCGACCTGACCGTCGCCGCCCGCGAGGTCGTCGTCGTCATCGGGCCGTCGGGCTCGGGCAAGTCGACGCTGATCCGCTGCTTGAACCACCTCGAGGCCCACGACCGGGGCCGCATCGTCGTCGACGGCACCGAACTGTCCAACGACGTGCGCAACATCGCCGAGGTCCGCCGCGAGGTGGGCATGGTGTTCCAGTCCTTCAACCTGTTCCCCCACCTCACGGTGTTGGAGAACGTCACGCTCGGCCCCCGCAAGGTCCGGCGGTGGCCCAAGGAGAAGGCCGAGTCGGTGGCCCGCGGGGTGCTCGAGCGGGTCCAGATCCCCGAGCAGGCCAGCAAGTACCCGGGCCAGCTCTCCGGCGGCCAGCAGCAGCGGGTGGCCATCGCCCGGGCGCTGGCCATGCAGCCGAAGATCATGCTGTTCGACGAGCCGACCTCCGCCCTCGACCCCGAGATGATCGCCGAGGTGCTCGACGTCATGCGCGAGCTGGCACAGTCGGGCATGACGATGGTGTGCGTGTCCCACGAGATGGGCTTCGTCCGCGAGGTGGCGGACCGCGTCGTGTTCATGGCCGACGGCGAGGTGGTCGAGCTCGGCACGCCCGAGCACTTCTTCACGGCCCCGACCGAGGAACGCACCCGCACCTTCCTCAGCCAGATCCTCTAGCCCGCGGCCGCCGGCCGTCACCTGGTCCTCGACCCCCGACCCCCGGCCCGCGGCCCGGGCGTCCGGCTCCCCGGGGGTGAGGGGCCCGACCACTAGGTTCTCGGCGATGGCGATCGCCGAGCCGATCGGGGCCCCGCCCGCCCACCTGGCACGCAAGCCCAGGCTGCGGGGGCTCTTCCACCTCGTGGCGTTCTACTTGGCGCTGGGCTGGGTGGCGGTGGCCGTGCTGCCCCAGCTGTGGCGCGAGGGCGGGCCGGCGATCGTATGGCTGATCATCGCCGGCGGCGTCGGCTACACCGTCGGCGCCGTGGTCCACGCCCGCCGGCGCCCCGACCCGGTCCCCGCCGTCTTCGGGTACCACGAGATCGTCCACGTGGGCACGATCGTCGGGTTCGCCGCCCACCACGCCGCCGTCACCCTGGCCCTCGTCTGACCCCGGCGGTGCCCCCCGTCCCCGACCCCGCCCCGCCCCGGGCCTGCCCGGGGCCACCAGGCGGAGCCGGGCGCGGGGCGGACGGGCGACTCGGGCCGCTGGTCGCCGGGCCGGACGGGGGCTGCCCGGGGCGCGGCGGGCGGCCGCCCGTCTACGGGCTGGACATCGAGACCGACACGACGATCGACGGGCTCGACCCGGCCGTGGCGCCGATCGTGGCCGCGGCGCTGTCGACGCCGGCGGGCGACGCCGTGCTCACCGGCAGCGAGCGCTCGATCTTCCTGAACCTGGACGCCCGCCTCCACGCCCTGCCCCCGGGCGTGATCGCCACCTGGAACGGGGCGGTGTTCGACCTACCCTTCATCGCCGACCGGGCGGCGCGCCTGGGCCTCGTCGGCGGGCTCCGCCTGCGGGTCGACCGGACGATCGACCTGCGCCGCAACCCCCTGCCCGGCCACCCGGGGGCCTACCGGGGCCGGTGGTACGGCCACGGGCACCTGGACGCCTACCGGCTCTACCGGTCCGACGTCGGCCCGGTGCTGGGCGTGTCGTGCTCGCTGAAGGCCATCGCCCGCCTCGTGGGCCTGACGCCGGTCGAGGTGGACCGCGCCCGCATCCATGAGCTGTCCGGCGAAGCGCTGGCGGCCTACGTGGCCAGCGACGCCCGCCTCACCCGGGTGCTGGCCGAGCGCCGCTGGCCGGGCGCCGCCCGCTGGGTCGACCCGCCGCCGCCCGTTCCTGTCACACCCTCCGGGTAGCCTCTGGGCCACTGGGTTCGTGGTCCCCCGCCGGCGTGCGCGCCGGGCAGCGATCGCCGTTCGTCCCCGTACGGCTTCTGCTCCCGAGGCGCGTCCATGCCCGACCCCACGTCCACCCCACACCACCCGCTCCGGCCGCCCGTCCCGCCTGCGTCACCGCCGAGCGGCACCGACCGGCCATCCGCCCTGGCGGGCCCACCGGAGGCCGCCCCCGCCGCGGCCCCGGCCCGGGGCAGCCACCCGGCCCCACGGCCCTGCTCCTGCCGAACCGACGACCTGATGCGCCGCCTGGTCGAGGGCATCGACGCCTCCCTGGCCGACGCCCCACCCGGCGAGGCCGTCCTCCTGGCCCTCACCGGCCCACCCCCCACCGCAGGGCCGCCCGAGCACGTCGACCCGACAGGGGGCGGTCGGCCGGCCGGTCACCGCCTCCCTCCTGGCCACGACCGCCTGCCGGGCGACGTGGGGTGGATGCCGCTCGGCGACGCCCACCCGCTGGAGGCCGTGCTCGGCATGGTCGTCCCGCCGGAGTGGCAGGCCCTCGGGCTCGTGTGCTGCGGGCAGGCGCTTTCCGAGCCGACCGACCCGGCGGGCGACCTGCCGGTGCGCGTGACGACGCTGCTGACTCGTGGCGGGAAGGCGACGACAGTCCTGCGAGAACCGGGTGGGGCCCGCCACATCACCGAGGTTCCCGGCGGCGCCCTCGGCGACGCGCTGCGGCGGGCGCTCGAGCTCCCCACGGCGCCACCCCCGGCCTCGTCGGCGGGGCTGTGGGTGGCGTGGTGGCTCGACCGCATCGTCGAGGCGGCGATGGCGTCGCCCCCGTCGGCACGGTGGCCCGTGCCGGGACGACTCCCGGGTTCGCCGGCCGGCTGGGCGGCGGTGGCCGGGCGCCACCCGGCCTGCCCGTTCGCCCCGCCGGGGCGGGGCCCGCGCCCGGCGACGCTGGCCGCCGCCACCCGCGACCTGGCCCGGCGCTGGCCATGGTGCCGGCTGCGCACCGACCCGCGCATGCGCGTGACGTTCGTGGTGGGCGGCGCCGACGGCGACGTCGCCACGCTCCCCGACCTCCCGCCGCAGGACATCGCCGACTGGATGGACGACGGCATGTACGCCCGCTGGCTGCTCGGCTCGTTCCCGGCCGTCGCCGACCTGCTCGACGCCTGCGACCAGCTCCTCCCCGACGCCCTGGCCGACCGTGTCCGCACCACCGTCGCCCTCACCCTCCCGGACGAGGCCACGACCGCCACGGCAGCCACGACCGCCGTGACCGCCGTGACGGCGGCGGCCGCCACGGTTCCGGCGCCGGCCGCCGACGACCCGCGGGACGACGCGCCCGAGGTCGACGCCGGCCCCCAGGCGGACCTGTCGTGACCGCCCGTGTCGTGGCCCTCCCCGGCGTGACCCGCCCGGTCGGGCCCCGCTCAGTCGCCGGGGTCGCCCGCCGTGCCCTCGTCGCCCTCCAGGGCGTCGCCCAACGCCTCGCCGAGCTGCGCCCGGGCCGGCTCGGCCAGCGTCGCCCAGTCGTACACCGAGCCACCGGCGGCGTCGGTGGCGGCGAGGGCGTCCGCCCCCACGAGCGTGCGCAGGCGCTGCGACAGCTCGACGACGCGTGCCGATCGGTCCTCGTGGTCGGGCACGGCCTCCCGCCACTCGATGTCGATGGCGAGCCCGTCGAAGCGGTGGCCCTCGTCGGCGAACTCGTCCAGCGCCCGGACGAAGGCGACGTCGCGGTCGAGGTCGCCGAGCCGGGGCAGGTACCAGGCCACGACGCGCAGGCCCTCGTCGTGGGCCCGGCGGAGCAACTCCCCGAGCAGCTCGGGCGAGGTCGGCCCGACCTCGGGTTGGCCCCGGTCCATGGCGCCCTGCAGGTACAGCGTCCGGACGCCGTGGTCCGCCATCGCCCCGATGTCGTGGGCCCCGATGGCCGGGGAGCGCCCCCGTTCCGCCAGGGAGGGGTCGTAGTCGTAGGCGTCGACCCAGGCCGCGTGACCGCCGTAGGCGACGACGCTGCGGGCGCCCTGGTCGTGCCCGACGGCCAGGCCCATGGCCACGTCGTCGACGTCCTCGCCCGGCCCCGCCTCCTCCGGCGAGCCCAGCGAGCTGACGAGAGCCACGAGCTGCGCCCCGGCGAGCAGCAGGACCGCAGCCACGCCGCCGACGACCACATGACGACGACGCATCGATCACGACGGTACCGAGACGACCATTCCGAATCACGCGCACCCAGCGTGAGGCCACTTCGTTGGGCGAGGGTTCGACACCTGCGCGCTCGGAGCGTCTACGGTGTCCGACGCCATACGCGAACGGGAACTCCACCACCCATGGGCATGGGGTTGGGCGGTGGGGTGGGTAACCGACGCAACCGACGGTCACCCCCGTTACACAACGCGCACTCAGGACGGCCGAAGTGCCCTGCGAGGGCACGTCACATTGCGGATTCATTTCGATCGTGACAGACTCCTTTCGCTACCGCACAGGACAGCACGCGCTGGGGCGTCCCCCGTTGCAGCACCCGTTCGCGTCGTTGCAGCACACGTACTTAGAGGCTCCGCCGCGCGCTCTGACGGAAGGAGCGCCCGCGCACATGCGTGGTCGTACGGATCATCCCCCGAGTACCGAGGCCTCGGCGCGAAGTCAGACGGCGCGTCGAGCGGTGATCGGTGGCGCGGCCGGCGTGGCCCTCCTCGTCGGCCCCGTGGCCCTGGCCAACGTCATCGTCCCGACCGACGACGCCGACGCTTCCAATCGCCTCGAGGCCGCTGCCGGTGAGCGGCAGACCTCATTGATCAACATGCGGTTGCGGACCGACCAGGCCGCCCAGGCCGACGCCGCCCGCATCGGCGCCCTCCAGTCGATCGAGACGACGACGACCACGGCGCCGCCGACGACGACCACCACGGTGCCGCCGACGACCACGACGACCGCCCCGCCCACCACCACGACCACCGCGCCGCCGACCACCGAGGCGCCGCCGCCGCCCGCCGAGGAGCCCGCACCTCCGTCGACCGGTGGCGGGTTCGGCGACCCCGGTGACTACGCCACCTGGGACGCACTCGCCGAGTGCGAGGCCAGTGGCAACTGGGCCATCAACACGGGCAACGGGTACTACGGCGGCCTGCAGTTCTCGCTCAGCTCCTGGCAGGCGGTCGGGGGCTCCGGCTACCCCCACGAGGCCTCACGCGAGACGCAGATCACCATGGGCCAGCGCCTCCAGGCCGCACAGGGCTGGGGTGCGTGGCCGGCATGCAGCGCCGAGCTCGGCCTCATCTGAGCGTCGGCCACACCTGACGGAGCACACGAGGAGGGGCGACGCCACCGGCGTCGCCCCTCCGTCGCGTCCAGGCCGACAGCCGCCGGTCGTCATCCGGCCGGCGGCCGGTCGCTCAGGCGAGGTCGAGCGCGTTGAGGACCTCGTCGACGATGTCGGCCTCGGTCCTCTCGAGGCTGATGGCCACGACGCGCACGGCCGTGAGCGTGGCCAGCCAGGCGCCGAACATCGCCTTCTCGGCGCCCAGGTCGGCGACGACCGGGTCGATCGCCGGGCGGATCCCGCCGGCGGTCGCGGCGGCGAGCGACAGCATGCGGCCGAGGACCTCGATGTTGTCGACCGGCACGGCCCCGTCGAACGCCAGGCGCTCGAGCAGTTCGTCCTGGTCGTAGGCCTCGTCGGTCTCGGCCACCATCCGCCGCAGGGCGATGGCGGCCGTGTCCAGCAGGGCGCCGGCGACCGCCTCCGGCCCGGAGACGTTGACGCCTCGCCGCAGCGCCAGGGCCGCCTCGCCCGGCTCGTGCTCGAACACCTGCGCCTCGAGCGCCTCACGGATGACGGGGGCCAACTCCATGGCGACCCAGGCTACGACCCCGCCCCGCTCCGCAGGTCCGATCCCGACCCCCGCCCACGCCTACGCGGAAGGCGCTGGCGTGGGGGCCGTCGCCCCGGGTGCGGCCATGAGGAGGGCGATGAGCGAGCCGGGCGGGGAGAGCTCCCCGAGGCGCTCGATGTCACGGGCCATCTGCGGGCTGGGGTCGGCGAGGGCGTTGGGGCCCTCCGCCATGACCCGCGCCTCGATCTCGGCGCGCTCGGCCAGTTCGGCCTCCAGCTCCTCGAAGGAGAGATCGCCCACCTCGGCCACGACCTCGAGCTCGGGACGCGCTTCCAGCTGCGTGACGATGTCGCCGTCCGCCGCCATGACCAGCTCCGCCCGCAGCGGCGCCCCGCCCGGCGCCCGGTGGGCGCTCAGCCGGCCGCCGAGCTGGAAGCCGATGTCGATGCCGTCCGCCTCCAACTGGTCGGCGAGGCCGACCGCGTAGCCGAGCGTGAGGAAGGACGTCGGCGAGACCACCACCTCGCCGTCGCCCTCAGGCAGCACGTTGTGCGCCTGTGACCGCAGGTCGGCCAGCGATGCGGACACCTCCTGCTCCGGCGTCCCTGCCTGCGCCGCCACCACGCCGTCGACGACGGCCAGCGTCGCCACGGCGGCGACGGCGACCGGCACCAGCACCCGCCGCTCGGCGAGCGGCCAACGAGCGGCCGCGAACGTCCACGCCACCCACAGGACGTAGGCGCCGGCGATCGCCCCGAGCGTCCAGGTCCAGGCGAGCCGATAGGCGTAGAGGGCGCCGATGGTACGGGCGGTGGCGACCACGCCGATCGCCGAGGCGACGGCCCACACCGCGACGAGCTTGCGGGCGTCGGTGCCGAGCCGGCGCCAGCCGAGCACGACGGCTCCGGCCACCACGAGCAGCAGCAACGGGACCAGCGGTTCGTCCACGTACACCGGTTCCTCGACCATGTTGCGGTCGGCCCAGCCGACCAGCCACTCGGCCGAGAGCGCGTACTGCGCCGACACGACCCGCCATCCAGCGGTGAGCGTGCGGGCCTCGCCCTCGTGGTCCCGGAACCACCCGGCGATGAGCGACATGTTCCCCCGGCCGGGGCGCAGCTGGTCGAGGACGGGAAGGGCCCACCCCACGGCCCCCAGCACACCGGCCAGGGCCCCCGCCGCGGCCAGCCGTCCGACGGCGGTGCCCCACCACCCGCGCCGGGCCCACCGTCGCAGGCCTCCGGAGCCGGCACCGCCGGTGAGGCCTGCCGGGCCACCGTCCGAGGCGGGCCGTGCGCCTGCGTGTCCGGCCGAGGCCGGATCGGCACTCGGCGTGCCCGGATCGGGCGTCGAGGCGGCGTCGGGGCCGGCGGCCGGGACCGACGCTGCGCCGACGTCGTGCGGCGCGGGGGCATCGGTGCTCGCTGCCTCGGTGTCCCGCCGGGTGGCATCGGCTGTCGCGTCGGCGGGAGCGTCCGCCGAGGCGGCGGTACGCAGGCGCCGGGCGCGCCAGAGGGTGTCGGCGACGAGCCAGGCGGCGCCGAGGCCGAGGAGCGGCAGGGCGAGCGCCACGTAGCCCACGTGGGTCTGGACGACGAACGTGGCGACCACCACGCCGACGGGCAGCGCCCACCGCTCCCCGCACGCCATCGCCCACACGAGCATGACGAGGAACCCGTAGGGCAGGGCCGTGATGTAGGGGTTCCACGCCATGGCCAGGAATTCGAAGCCGAGGGAGCGGACCATCAACGCCAGCGTCACGAGCATGCACAGCATCAACGCCGTTCCGCCCCGCCGCTTGGCGATCGCGCCCATGCCGACGATCGAGCCGCCGTTGACCACCAGCGCCCCGAAGGACATCGCCGCCGACGAGCTCCCCAACAACCGGTACGGGATGGCCAGCAGGTAGTACAGCGCCGGCCCGGGATGATGCCACCCCTCGCGCGAGTACGGCCCGACCAGCACCTCGTACCGGCCCACGTCCCGCAAGAACAGTTCGGTCTGGGCGACGTCGGCGTAGGGCCGGTACGTGCCACCGACCCCGGCGAAGACCGCGATGGCGGAGACCAGGAACGGCAGCGCCGTCACCGTCAGCACCAGCCAGGTCGTCCGGCGCGAGAACAGGGGCCGGCCATCGACGGAAGCGGACGACCGCGTGCCGTCGGCGGTGCGGCGCCCCTCACCGCCCCCGCCGTCGTCGGGGGCGGTGGCGCGGCCGCCCGACGGGTCGGCATCCTCCGTGGTCGCAGCGTCCGGCGTGGCGTCGTCCCGCGAGGCGGCGACGTCGCTGCGCAAGCTCCCCTTGCTCGGCATCGGGAAAGCATCGCACCCGAGCGCCGTCGCGACGGAACCAGGCGCCCGCGGCCGCTGCCGCCCCGCCCCCCAGCTCCCCCGCCAGCCCGACGTCCGGGACGCCACCAGGCGGCGTACGGCACACCGAGGAACGCCACACCCGGCGTCCCCTCCTCGGGGCACCACCCGCCCCGGGCGGCTCGCGGGCCCGCGTGTCGAGGTGCGTTCGTCGGGGGGCAGACGACCGGCGAGGATGGGCCCATGGCCGAACCGCTCGTGATCGAGTTCCGCGAGAACCGGCGCATCGCCGTGGTCGAGGAGATGGAGGCCATGGCCGCCGCCGGCTCCGGCTGGCTCAACGTGTCGCCCGGGCTCGACATGGACGAGGCCCCGCCGCCGCAGTCCGGCCTGAGCCGGTTGCTGGGGAGCCGGGGGCCGACCGTCCCTTTGGGCACCTGGACTCCCGCCGGGAAGCGGGACCCCTCCACCGTCGGCATCGAGCACGGCGAGGGGCCAAAGGCCGCCGACCGGCTGGCCGAGCTCGGCTCGCCGGTGCCGGACGGCTGGCGGGTCCTGCAGGACCACCCCAAGCGCGGCCTGGTCGTCGCCGTGCCCCCGCCCACGACGCAGGACCAGCTCGACCACGTCCTCGGCTGGCTGCTCCGGGCCACCGCCACGCTGTGCTCGTGGCCCCGGACCGGCGAGTGGCGCGCCGCCTGCTACCGGCCGAGCTGACCGGCCCCTCCCTCGGCGTGTGAGGCCCGCCCGCCGACCGCGGGCGGGCCTCGCACGGGCCGATCGGCCCGGCGACCGGGGGCGTGACGCGGCGAGGATCAGGGATCGACGTGGCAGCCGGTGAGGTGGTCGTCGACCAGGCCCGCCGACTGCATGTAGGCGTAGGCGACCGTCGGACCGACGAAGCGGAAGCCGCGGGAGCGCAAGTCCTTGGCCATCGCCTTGGACGCCGCCGTGGCACTGGGGACCTCGCTCAGCGAGGCGAAGCGCTCGCCGGCCGGCGGGCGCTCGGGCTCACCGGGGGCCGGGGCGTGCGACCACACCAGGTCGGTGAAGGTCTCGCCCGCCTCGTGGAGGGCCACGACCGCCCGGGCGTTGGCAAGCGTCGCCTCGACCTTGGCGCGGTTGCGGACGATGGCGGCGTCGGTCATCAGCCGCTCGACGTCGGTGTCGCCGTAGGCCGCCACCCGCTCGGCGTCGAAACCGTCGAAGGCCGCCCGGAAGCCGTCGCGCTTGCGCAGGATCGTCAGCCACGACAGCCCCGACTGGAACGCCTCGAGCGTCAGCAGCTCGAACAGCTTGCGCTCGTCGCGCAGCGGCCGGCCCCACTCGTCGTCGTGGTACGAGCGGTACAGCGGGTCGCCGCCCGCCCACCCGCAGCGGGCCAGCCCGTCGTCCCCGACCACGAGGTCGGCGCCCAGCCGCCCGAAGCCCGTCCCCGCCTCCACGGCGGGCGGGACGGCGCCATCGGCACCATCCCCCACGTCACCCACATCGACATTCGCCATGCCGCCCGACCGTAACGGCGGGGTGTGACAACGAAGCCGGCACGCACGCCGGACGGGGGAAAAGACGACAAAGCCCTGGTAGCTCCCGGCGACCGGACCACCGGGAACCACCAGGGCCTGTCGGATTACCCCAGCGGCCTTGATTATCTTGACGTATCCAGGGGGGGTCAACCCCTTTGTTGACCTACCAGCCGGTCATTTCTCGGTTTTCACCCGGTGGCGTCCCCGGTGAACGCCCACCGCGCCAAGCGCACGCTCGGCGTGAACACCCGCACGCCGTCCTGACCGACGAGCCGGGCGTCGTCGCCGAGGGCGAGCACCCGCCCGGGACCGAAGGCGCCGGCGATCGACTGCGTGTACCGCAGGTTGCGGACCGCTCCGACCACCTGGCCGCCCTCCACGAGGAACAGGCCGTTCCGGGTGAGCCCGGTGACCACCTGGCTCTTGGGATCGAGGATGCGGTTGTACCAGAGGTCGGACACCAGCAGTCCCCGCTCCACGCCCGCCAGCACGTCGCCGGAGGGCGAGGACGGGGGCGGCGAGGCCCCTGCGGCGGGGCCGAGGAACAGGTCCGTCGGGATGGCGCCCATCGCCTCCGCGCCGACGGAGTGGCCGGTGGGCTCTGCGCCGGCCAGGGCCGCCGTCCGCCGGTCGTGGGCGAGACCGACCGACACGCCGGCCCGGACCAGGTCCAGCCGGGCGGTGGGCGTGCCTTCGTGGTCGACGGGCATCCCGAGCGCCCGAGCATCGGTGGCGTCGTCCCACAGGTCGATGCCGGCGTCCCACTGGGCCTCGCCCAGGTGGACGAACGACGTGCCCTCCGCGTGCTGCTTGCCGTTGAACCCCAGGTAGGCGGGGAAGAGCAGCGCCTCGGCCACGGCCTTGGGCTCGAGGACGACCTCCCACGCCCCGGGCGGGACCGACACGGCCGTGAGCCCCGCCACGGCCTTGGCCCCGGCGACCCGGCCGCACGCCGCCCCGTCGAGGTCGGCCAGGCGGAACGAGGTGGCATGGCCCAGGCCGTCGGCCGGCGGCCCGTCGGTGGCGGCCCGGGCGATCCCGTCCACCTCGGCCGCCGTCACCCGCCCGATCGCCCGCTGCCCGGTCGACGACGCCAGCACCAGCGTCGTCGCCTTCGTCGCGCAGTACCCGGCGGCCTCCGGCGCCCGGCCCTTCCCGCCGCCGGACGACCCCGAGGCCGCCGCCGACGAGCGGACGGCGTCGACGAAGGCGGCGACCACCTCGGCGCGTCGGGCCGGGGTGGGATTGGAGGTGGCGTCGTCCCAGTGGTCGATGGCGGGGGCGGGGGACATGGGAGCGAAGCCGGCGAACTCGGGGTCCGGCGGGCGGAGGGCGGCGGCCGCCAGCGCCCGCTCGACCAGCGCCGCCAGCCCGGCGGGGTCGGCCCGGGTGGTGACGGCCCGGGCCATCCGGCCGCCGTCCAGCGCCACCGCGAGCGTGACGAACGCCCGGTCCTCCGTGACGTTCTGGTGGATGCGGCTGTTGGCGAAGCGGGTCAGCGACGAGATCCCGGCCACCGCCGACACGACGGCGGACGCCCGCGACCCGACCAGCGCCAGCACATGGTCGGCCACGTCGGTCCCCCACGTCCCGTCGAAGTAGTCACTCACCGTGGCCTCCTGGTGGCGAACGGGATCACTGGGGGGATGCGGCGAACGGCCGTCCGTACGCCAACCTGTACCGGTGACGGACAGCCAGTGCAGCATCGACGTCGTCGCCTTCGACGGCGACGACACCCTGTGGCACAGCGAGAGCCACTTCGTGGACGCCCACGAGCGGTACTGCGCCCTGCTCGCCCCCTACGTCGACGACCTGGCCTGGCTGGACCAGCAGGTGATCGCCACCGAGGGGGCGAACCTCGCCACCTACGGCTACGGGGTGAAGGCGTTCACGCTCTCGCTGATCGAGACCGCCATCGAGGTCACCGAGGGCCGCGTCACCTCCAAGGAGGTGAGCGCCATCCTCGACCTGGGCAAGGGCCTGATGACCCATCCGGTCGAGCTGCTCGACGGCGTCCCCGAGACGATCGAGGCCATCGCCGCCACCGGCCGCCGCATGATCGTCATCACCAAGGGGGACCTGTTCCACCAGGAGGCCAAGGTCGCCGGCTCCGGCCTGGCCGACCGCTTCGCGCGGGTCGACATCGTCTCCGAGAAGGACGTCGCCACCTACCGCCGCATCATGCAGGAGCTGGGCGTCGACCCGGCGCGCTTCTTGATGATCGGCAACTCGGTTCGCTCCGACGTGCTGCCCGTCATCCAGCTGGGCGGGCGAGCCGTCCACCTGCCCTATGCCTACACGTGGGCGCACGAGCAGGTCCTCGGCGTCGACCCCGTCAACGGCGGCTACCACGAGCTGTCGTCCATCCGGGACCTGCCCCCGCTCATCGAGTCCCTGGGCGACGGCGCAGGCTGACGGCCCCAAGGCTCACCGGACGCCCACCCGCACGTCCCGGAACCGGCACGGGACCGCCTGGTGGCCGGTGTGGCCCACCTGCAGCGGCTGGCCCTTCCCGCAGTTGGCGACGCCCCACACGGTCAGCTCGTCGGGCCCGCCGACGGCGTCCAGCGACGCCCAGAACCGGGGGCCGATGCCCGTGTAGGTGGGGTTCTTGAACAGGCGGCCCAGCTCACCGTCCTTGACCTCGTATCCCACCTCGCAGCCGAACTGGAAGTTGAGCCGCTGGTCGTCGATCGACCACGACCGGTTGGTGGACATGTAGATGCCGTCGTCGGTGCCGGCGATCATCTCCTCCAGCGAGGAGTCGCCCGGGGCCAGGCCGATGTTGGTCATGCGGACCATCGGCAGGCGGGCGGGGCCGTCCGCCCGAACCATCCCGCCGGACGCCCGCCCGACCAGCGGCGCGGAGTCGCGGCCCGAGAGGACGCCGACCCACGTGCCGTCGCGCACGATGTCGACGGCCTGCGCCGCCACGCCCTCGTCGTCGTAGCCGAAGCTGCCCATGGCGCCCGGCAGCGTGGCGTCCGCCGTGACCTGGAGCAGCTCGCTGCCGAACCGCACCGACCCCATCCCGTCGGGCGTCAACCAAGAGGTGCCGGCGAAGGCGGCCTCCCACCCGAGGATCCGGTCGAGCTCGACCGCGTGCCCGATCGACTCGTGGACCTGGAGCGCCACCTGGTCGGACCCCAGGACGAGCGTCGTCGTCCCCGCCGGGCACTGCGGCGCCGCCATCAGGGCCTGCGCCTCGTCGCCGCACCGGGAGGCGTTGCCGACCAGGTCGAGGCCCCGCACGAGCTCCCACCCCTGCGTGCCGTACTGGCCCCGCACCCCGGGGTACGATCGGCGCTGGGTCTCCCCGTCGCCGATGGCGGTCGCCTCCACCCAGGCCCCGCACTCGACGATGCGCTGATGGATGCGGCTGCCCTCGCTGGAGGCGAACCACTTCTCGGTGTCCCACGCCCGGTGGGCGGCGTGGGCGAGCGGGGCGCCGGCGTCGAGGGCGGCCCCGGTGGCGTCGACCAGCAGGTCACCCTTCTCGGCCAGGCTCACGTCGTCGAGCGGGTGCTCGGCCCAGGTGGAGGACCAGTCCGCCTCGACGACCGGCGCCGGGGCCAGGTCGAGCGCCGGCCCCGGGACGCGGGCGGACGCTTGGGCCACGGCCACCGCCCCCCGTCCCGCCGCCGTGGCGGCGGCGACGGTCAGGTGCGGGGTGGCCTGGAACCCCCACGACGAGCCGATCAGGGCCCGGACGCCGACGCCGGCGTCCTCGACCTGCGTGAGGCCCTCGACCCGGCGATTCCGGGCCTCCATCGCCTCGTGGCGCACCACCATGACCCGGGCATCGGCGTAGCGGGCACCGGCGGCGAGGGCGGCCTCGACGGCGGCCGTGGCGACGTCCAGCATCGCCGGCGAGGGTAACGGCGAGTAGCGTCGAACGACGCCGGCTGTGGGGGCCGGCGCCGCTGGGAACATGCGAGGGACCACCGGATGTACGACTACGACACGCGCACGCGGCCCGACCGCCGGCCGCTGGTGGCGGCGGCGATCGTGGTCGTCGTCGTGCTGGCGGTCGGGGCCTGGCTCCTGGCCGACGGGGTCGGCGGGGGCGACGGCGGCGAGGACGAGCACCGTCCCGTCCCCGCCGAGATGGCGCCCTCCACGCTCGACGCCGAGCAGCGGGCCGAGGCCGCGGTCCTCGAGTGCCTGGGCGGCCTGTCGCCCGACCCGAGCGCCACCGTCCCGCCGGTCGACGCCTGCGTGGACCCCTCGTCCGGCGAGTCGCCGACCGCCACCACGGCCCCGGCCCCGGGCGGCTGAGGACGAGCGCAGCCGCACCGCGTACGACGTCCTCAACCGGCCCACCTCCCGGCGTAGGAACGCCCGGGACGGCGTAGGTCGGCCGGGCCAACTTCGGCGGCAACCCCGAGGAGTTCCGCCACAAGTGCGACGTGCTCCGCCGGCACTGCGACGAGGTCGGCCGTCGACTACCCGGACGCCACCACGCTCCGGCTGGTGGCGGAGTCGGTCGTCCCCGTCGTCCGCTGAGCGCCTAGGGTCCCTCCGCATGGAGGGTGAACGACGTTCGATTCGACCGCTGCCCGACGTGCGCATCGGGCCGCTGGCCGACGACGAGCTGACCGACGAGCAGCGCGAGCTGCTCGGCGGGGTGCAGGTGCCGGGCAACGCGACGGTCAACATCTTCGCGACGCTGGTTCGGCACCCGGGCCTGTTCCGCAGGTGGCTGCCGTTCGGCGGGAAGCTGCTGGCCGGCGGCAAGCTGCCGGACCGCGACCGCGAGCTGCTGATCCTGCGGACCGGCTGGCTGTGCGAGGCCGCCTACGAGTGGGCCCAGCACGTGCCGATCGCCGAGCGGTCCGGGGTGACGCCGGAGGAGGTGGAGGCCGTCGTCGTGGGGCCGGACGACCCCTCCTGGTCCGAGGACGACGCCGCCCTGCTGCGGGCGGCCGACGAGCTGCACGACGACGGCGTGATCGGCGACGCCACCTGGGCCTCGCTCGCCGCCCGCTACGACGAGAAGCAGCTCATCGAGGTCCCGATGCTGGTCGGGCACTACCACATGGTGGCCTTCACGCTGAACAGCCTGGGGACCCCGATCGAGGCCACCGCCGACACCGATGCCGGGGGCGACGCGTGAGCGACGACCGGCTCGCCGGGCGGACCGTCCTGGTCGTCGGCGCCGGCACCCAGCCCTCCGACGAGCCGGACGCCCCGATCGGCAACGGGCGGGCCATCGCGGTGGCGTCCGCCCGCTCCGGCGCCGCCGTCGTGTGCGCCGACCGCGACGAGGCCGCCGCCCGCGAGACCGCCGCCCTCGTCGCCGCCGAGGGCGCGACCGCCCACGTGGTCGTGGCCGACGTGCGCGAGCCCGACGCCTGCCGGCGGATGGTGGAGGAGTCGGTCGCCGCCGCAAATGGTCCGCTCGGCGGGGTGGTCGTCAACGTGGGCATCGGGCGGGGCGGCGGCCTGCTCCACACCACGCCCGAGGACTGGGACGCCACGTTCGCGGTCAACCTGCGCGGGCATTTCCTGGTGGCGCAGGCGGCGTTCGAGCACCTGGCCGAGGGTGCCTCGTTCGTGTTCGTGGGGTCTCTGGCCGGGCTGCAGCCGGGCAGCCGCCTCCCGGCCTACGACGCCTCGAAGGCCGGGCTGATCGGGCTGTCCCGCCACGTGGCGCTGGAGGGCGCCCGCCGGGGCCTGCGGTCCAACGTCATCGCGCCCGGGCTCATCGACACGCCGCTGGGGCGCAACGCCACCCGCGGCCGCCCGTCCCGGGGCCGCACGCCGGTCCCCCTCGGGCGCCAGGGCACGGCGTGGGAGGTGGCGTCGGCCACCGTGTTCCTCCTGTCCGACGACGCCGCCTACGTCACCGGCCAGACGCTCGCCGTCGACGGCGGGCTCAGCCTGATCTGAGCCGCCTGCCGGCTCAGGGCTGGACGAGCGGGGCCACCTCGGCGCCGAACACCCGGAGCTGGTCGTAGAGCTCGTGGACGTCGCGCGAGCGGAACGCCACCTGGATCTGGTCCACGCCGAGGCCGGCCATGGCCCGCAGGAAGCCGGCCACCTGCTCGGGTGAGCCGGTGACGGCCCGGCCGATGTCCCATGTCGGCTCGCCCACGTAGAGCGGGCACGAGGCGGCGCCGATCGTGAACGGGCGGTCGGCCCGGCCGGCGGCGGCCCGCAGCGCCCGGATGCGGGCGATCGCCGCCGACAGCCCGCCCTCCGGGGCGCCGTGGCTCAGCCACCCGTCGCCCCGCTCGGCGGCGCGGGCGACGGCGGCCGCCGAGGACCCGCCCACCCAGATCGGCACCTCGCGTTGGACCGGGCGCGGCGACACGCCCATCTCGCGGTACGCCCAGGCCTCGCCCTCGTGGGTGGAGTACTCGTCGGCGAAGGCGGCCCGGACGGCGTCGATCGCCTCGTCGAGCAGGGCGCCCCGCCGGGTGGGGTCGACGCCCAAGGCCTCGAGCTCGCCCCGCACCTCGCCGGCCCCGACGCCCAGCACGACGCGCCCGCCGGACAGCCTGTCGAGCGTGGCCCACTGCTTGGCCACCCGCAGCGGGTGCGTGGCCGGCAGGACCAGTACGTGGCTCAACAGGCGGATGCGCGACGTGACGGCGGCGACGTACGACAGCGTCGCCACCGTGTCCCACCACGTGACGCCGAGGGCGCCGGCGTCGGACTTGGGCACGGCCACGTGGTCGCAGGCCGCGACGTAGGTGAAGCCGGCGTGCTCGGCCACGCGGGCCACGTCGACCACGTCGCCCGGGCCGGCATCGGCCTCCCACGCCCCGGCGTCGGCCGAGGGCGCCTGCACGGGCAGCTGGATGCCGAATGCGACACGGCCCTCTGGCACGACCCGAACCACGCTGCCTCCCCGGTCACGGTGGCTCTTCGGTTGCCCTGCCACGGGTGACACCCCGATGTGTCAACCACCCTCACAAACGCGACGCCAGCGTAGCCAGGTCCGTGAAGTGGACGTCATTCCCAGTCGCACCCACGGCGGCTAACCCGGCGGCACGAGGCGGATGCCGTCGGTCGCCGCCGCCATGCCAACGCCGCCGTGCCGGACCGCGTGCGTCCCGGGGGCGTAGCGGTCAGGCAGGGACCGGCGGCGTCTCGCCCGTGACGCCCCAGTAGACGTGGCGGCCCAGCGCGGTGCGGACGTCGGGGTCGTCGCCCTGCGCCGCCACGTTGGCCAGCATCGTCACCAGGACCCCGGCACCGGTGGCGGCGTCGACGCCCTGCTCGGAGCGCGTCACGGCCGCCAACTCGGCCGCCACCCCGTCGAGCACCCGGGCCCGGGCCCGACGGAACCGGTGGTCGCCCTCGGCGGCGGCCAGCTCGACCACCCGCAGCACGGGCCGGTGCCGGTCCCAGAACGCCACGAAGGCGTCGACGACGTCGAGCGCCGCCTCGTAGTCGGACCGCCCGGCCCAGGCCTCGCCCACCGTCTTGGCCAGCGCCTCGGCGTCGGCCACCAGGCCGTCGGCCAGCACCAGCACGGCCGCCTCGACGTCGGCGAAGTACTGGTAGAAGGTGGCCGGCGAGGTGCCGGCGGCCCGGGCGATCTCGATGACCGTGACGTCCCGGTACGACCGCCCCCGCAGCATGGCGGCCGTCTGGTCGAGGAGCCGCCGGCGGGTCGCCCGCCCGCGCCGCCCCGGCACCCGGCCGTCGGACGCACGCCAGGCGCCCGTGTCACCCCCGTCGGAGGTGTCGCCGTTGACCTTGCTCGCCTGGACCACCTCGTCCAGCGATACCTGCTCGCCCATCGAGCCAGGCTAGCGATACCGCGACCCTGGTCAGGACCGTCGCATCCGTCCCTGACTAGGGTCCGTCCGCATGAGCGACGAGCCGACCACGACCGGCACGAACGGCGCCCAGGCCCTCATCCGCACGCTGGTGGCGGCGGGTGTGGACGTGTGCTTCACCAACCCGGGCACCTCCGAGATGCACTTCGTGGCCGCCCTCGACGACGTGGCCGGCATGCGGGCCGTGCTGGGCCTGTTCGAGGGCGTCGTGACCGGCGCGGCCGACGGGTACGCCCGCATGGCGGGACGCCCGGCCGCCACGCTCCTCCACCTCGGCCCGGGGCTCGGCAACGGCCTGGCGAACCTGCACAACGCCCGCAAGGGGCGGACGCCGGTCGTCAACGTCGTCGGCGACCACGCCACGTACCACAAGCAGTACGACGCCCAGCTGGAGTCCGACATCGAGACCGTGGCGCGCAACGTGTCGCCGTGGGTGCGCTGGTCGTCCGGCCCGGCGGACGTCGGGCGCGACGCGGCCGAGGCCGTGGCCGTCGCGTCCGGACCGCCCGGGCAGGTGGCGACGCTGGTCCTGCCGGCGGACGTGAGCTGGTCGGACGGCGGCGTGGTGGCCGAGCCCCTCCCCGCCGCCGCGCCCGCTCCGCCGGACGCCGGAGCCGTCGAGGCCGCGGCCAAGGCGCTGCGCTCCGGCGAGCCGGTCGGCGTGTTCCTCGGCGGCGGCGCGCTGCGGGAGCGGGGGCTGGTCGCCGCCTCCCGGGTGGCCGGGGCCACCGGTGCCCGGCTGCTGTGCGAGACGTTCCCGACCCGCCACGAGCGCGGCGCCGGCATCCCCGACGTCAGCCGCCTCGCCTACCTGGCCGAGTTCGCCGAGGCCCAGCTGGCCGGGCTGAAGCACCTGGTCCTGGTGGACGCCAAGGCGCCGGTCAGCTTCTTCGCCTATCCCGGCAAGGCGAGCTGGCTGGTGCCGGAGGGGTGCGAGGTCCACGTACTGGCGGACGGCAGCCACGACGTCCCGGTCGCCCTGGAGGCGCTGGCCGAAGTGCTCGGAGCCCCGGCCGGCGGCGCCGACCGCCGGGACGCGACCCGGCCGGACGTGCCCACCGGCGCCCTGACCGCCGAGGCGGTGGCGCAGGCGGTGGGCGCGCTCCTCCCCGAGGGCGCCATCGTCTCGGACGAGGCCAACACCTCGGGGCTGTCCGTCCCCGGCATGACGGCCGGCGCCCCCCGGCACGACTGGCTCTGCCTCACGGGCGGGGCCATCGGCCAGGGCCTGCCGGTGGCGACCGGGGCGGCGGTGGCGGCGCCCGGCCGGCGGGTGCTGAGCCTGCAGGCCGACGGGAGCGCCCTCTACACGATCCAGGCGCTGTGGACCCAGGCCCGCGAGGGCCTCGACGTCACCACGGTGATCTTCAACAACCGGTCCTACGCCATCCTCAACCTCGAGCTGAGCCGGGTCGGCGCCGGCGCCGGCGGCCCGAAGGCCCGCGAGCTGCTCGACCTGCGGCGTCCCGACATGGACTTCGTGGCCATCTCGCAGGGCCTCGGCGTCCCGGCCAGCCGTGCGACGACGGCCGAGGAGTTCGCCGACCAGCTCGGACGGTCCCTGGCCACGCCCGGGCCGAGCGTGATCGAGGCGATGGTCCCGTCGCTCATGTGACCCGATCGGGGCACGCCGCGTGGTGGAACGAGCACGCGATCCACGCCCTGTGGCCCGGTACCTCTGACTAGGCTGCGTACGCCGTGTAGCACTCCCGTGCTTCTCCGTCACGGTGACCCCGAGTGGGGCCAGGGCCGCTGGGCCGGTCCCACCACTCACGTCATGAGCCACAGGCCTTGTCCGAGCACCTGACCGTCCTGGTCGCGTCCCTGCCCGTCCCTCCCGAGCGGGCCCGCACCGCCTCCGAGGCGGCCACGTTCGCCACCGTGGTCCGCCGCCAGGGCGGCGAGGTCACCGTCGGCGCCCCGCCGGGCACGCACGAGGCCGTGTTCGACGGCGTGTTCGAGGCCGCGCGGGTGGCGCTCGGGCTGGCGCAGGCCGGCTGCCGGGTCGGCCTGTACCGGGGCGACGCCACGGGCCGCGCCGGGCGCTACGAGGGCCCGGCGGTCGACGCCGCCCGAGCGCTGCACGCCCTGGGGACCGAGGGCGTGGCATTACCGGCCGGCGTGGCCGGGGCCGTCGGCTCGCTGCTGCCGGCCCAGGGGCGGCTGGACGACCTGGGCTCGCACGCCCTCACCGGCCGGGGGCCCGAGCGGGCCTTCGCCGTCTGTCCGCCCAGCTCCGAGGCCGGAGGCACCGACGCCGCCACCCCGGGCGGCCACCTGTCCTGGCCCTGGCGATGGGCGCCGCCCTCGCTGGTGGGCCGCGACGACACCCTCGCCGCCCTCCGCCTCGAGTGGGAAGCGGCCGGCGAGGAGGCGCGGTGCCGCCTGGCGGTCCTGTCCGGCGAGGCGGGCATCGGCAAGACCACGCTGGCGGTCGAGTTCGCCCTGCAGGTCCACGCCGAGGGCGCCGGCGTCCTGTACGGCCGGTGGGACGGCGACGCCGTCGAGGACTACGCCGGCATCCGCGAGGCGCTGTGGTCCTACGCCGACAGCTGCCCGGTCCCGGTCCTGAAGCGCGACCTGGCCGACCACGTGGGCGAGATCGCCCGCCTGCTGCCGGGCGTCGGGCCGCGGCTGGGCGGAGTGCGGGCGCCGCTGCCCGCCGATCCCGACTCCGAGCGGCGCCGGCTGTTCGACGCCGTCACGACCTGGCTCGCCCGCATGGCCGCCCGCCACCCGGTGCTCGTTGTCCTCGACGACCTGCACTGGGCTGAGCGGTCGTCGCTTGCCCTGCTCCGCCACGTGCTCACGCACCTCCGGGCGCCCGTCGTCCTGCTGGCGACGGTCCGGTCCGACGAGGCCGACGACATGGGACCGCTGCACGAGCTGACGCAGGTGGCCAAGAGCGCCCACCTCGTCATCGACGGGCTCGAGACCGCCGAGGTGGAGGAGCTGGTCCGGGCCAACCTGGGCCGCCCGGTGGCCGTCGACGAGGCGGCGAGCCTGGCCCGGCTCAGCGAGGAGACCTCCGGCAACCCGCTCTACCTGACCGAGGTGCTGCGCCACCTCGCCGACGAGCCCGACACCGACCTGGGCTCGCTGGCCGTCGCCCTGCCCGACCGCGTGCAGGACGTGGTCCGCTGGCGGCTGGAGACGCTGCCCGCCGCCGCCGTCGAGGCCTTGGAGGTCGCCGCCCTGGTCGGCGAGCGCTTCCGGACCGAGGTCGTCGCCGCCGTGGTCGGGCGCGACCCGCTGGCGTTGCGCCGGGACCTCGACCTGGCGCGCCGGGCCAGCGTGGTCCACGAGGTGCCGGGCCCCGTCCACCGCCTCGGCTTCTCCCACGGGATCGTGCGCCGGGTGCTGGGCGACGGCATCGCCCCCGACCGGGCGCGCGACCTCCACGCCCGGGTCGGCCTGACGCTGGCGGAGCGGGCGCAGGAGCTCGGGGCGCCGGCCGCCGAGGTGGCCCGCCACCTGCTGCGTGGCGAACGCGACCACGCCCAGGCCGTCCGCTGGGCCCGTGAGGCGGCCGAGGAGGCCCGGCGCGAGACCGCGTTCGAGAGCGCCGTCGACCTGCTGTCCCGGGCCGTCGAGCTGGACGCCCGCCACGGCGACGACCTCGCCCTGTCGTGCGCCCTCCGCCTGGAGCTGGCCGAGGCGCACGACCGCGCCGGGGAGTTCACCGCCCGCGACCAGCGCTTCCGCGAGGCGGCCGAGCTGGCCGACCGGCTCGACCGCGACGACCTGTACGCCCGCGCCGCCCTCGGCTACGGCGGGCGCCTGCCCTCCTCGCCGATCCACAACCCCGAGGCGGTGCGCCTGCTCACCGAGGCGCTCGACCGCCTCGGCCCGGAGGACACCCGGAACCGGGCGCTGGCCCTCGCCCGCCTGGCCTCGGTCCAGCACAACGTGGTGCCCCACCAGGACCGGCGCCGCATGAGCGACGAGGCGGTGGCCATCGCCCGCCGGCTGAAGGTCCCGAGCGTGCTGCTGTCGACCATGCTCACCCGCGTCCAGGCCCTGGAGGGGCCCGACGACGTCGACACCGGGCTCGAGACGGGCCGGGAGGTCATGCGGACCGGCGCCCGCATCGGCGACGTCGACATGGAGCTGCAGGGGGCGAAGGCCCGGCTCACCGCCCTGCTCGCCACCGGCGCAGTCGAGAGCGCCCGCGACCTGGGCGCCCGGTTCGTCGAGCTGGCCACCGCCAACCAGCACCCCGAGCACCTGCGCATCCGCGACATGTGGTGCAACATGCTGGCGGCCATCGAGGGCCGGTGGGACGACTTCGAGTCCGGCGCCGCCGCCCTCGAGGCCCAGCTCATCAAGGCCGGCCACGACCAGGGCCCGTTCATCGTGTGGAGCCAGTGGTTCCCGGTCCGGTGGGTCCGGGGGCGCCTCGACGAGGGTCGCCCGCAGATCGCCGCCATCAACGAGGCGGTGCCCAACCTCCCGATCGCCCAGGCCCTGCTGGCCGCCATCGACGCCTCGTGCGGCGACCTGGCCGGCGTGGCCCGCATGGTCGACGGCGGCGAGCTCGGCCGCCTCGACGAGGTGGAGCGCAGCTTCCTGTGGGTCCCGATGACGGCCGCCGCCGCCATCGCCGCCAGCCTGCTGGGCGACGTCGACTGGGCCGACCACGTGGCGTCCCTGCTGGCGCCGTACGCCGAGCGGCACTGCGTCATGGGCTACGCCTGCTTCATGGGCCACACGCGCTACCACCTGGGCGCGCTGGCGACGACCGCCGGGCGGCACGACGAGGCGGTCCGGCACCTCGAGCTGGCCGTCACCAAGCATGACGAGCTGGGCTCGCCGCCGTTCGTGGCGCTGGCCCAGCGGGCGCTCGCCCGAGCGCTGGCGGCCCGGGCGGAACCGGGCGACGGCGACCAGGCGCGCAGCCTGGTGGCTGCCAGCGAGCCGGTGATCCGCGCCCACGGGCTCGGCGGCCCGTCCTTCGCCGCGCCGTTCGCCTGAACCCGAGGCGGCCGGCCCCGGGGGCCGACCTGCCCGGCCCCGCCGGGGGGAGGCGGGACCGGGGGTCGTCGGCCGGGGGGCGGCCGAGGCCGGTGCGGTCAGGGGTTGAAGCGGTCCAGGTGGGTGCTGACGACGGGGAAGACGTCCTCGGAGGCGTTGCGCCCGATCAGGGCGTCGAGGTGGGCGTAGCCCGGCAGCACGTGGCGGGTGTAGAGCTCGGGGTCGTTGTGGCGGGACAGCCACCGCTGCGTGCGCAGCATGCCCTCGGGCCGGAAGATGCGGTTGCGGGCGCCCGACACCAGCAGGATCGGCAGCCGGAAGCGCTCCGGGTTGGCCGTGTACACCTCGTCGCCGTGGACGTCGACGGCCACGCCGCGGCGGGCGATGGCGGAGAGGTGGTTGAGCGAGGCCAGGTTCCCCACCCCGAACATGTCCTCGAGCCGGTCGTGCGTGGCCTCGTCGAGCTGGTCGTGGGCGTGGGTGCAGCCGTAGATGGCGTTGATCCACCGGCACACCGCCTTGCCGCAACGCTCGCCGGTCGAGAGCGGCAGCGCCCGCAGGCCCATGTCGAGCAGCGTGTTGCGGACCGATGTCCCCACGAGGGGGGCCACCTCGCCGAAGCCGAGGGACTTCAGCCGCTCGCCCACGCGGGCCTGGGCCTTGAGCTGGTTGAACGTCGAGACCGCGGGGTGCAGCCCGAACTGCATGAACACCGCCGAGCGGACGCCCGCCAGACCGGCGCCGAGTGCCATCATCCCGCTGACCGAGCCGACGCAATGGCCGACCATCTGGACGCTGCCGGCGCCGGTGACCCGCAGGACCTCGGCCACCGCCGCCGGCCAGTCCTCGCAGGCGATGTCGTCGACCGTGAAGCTGGTGTAGGCGGACGGCAGGTCGATGCTGGCCCGGTAGTCGAACAGCCAGACGTCGTAGCCCTTGCCGGTGAGGTGCTCGACCAGGTTCTGGCGCACGGTGTCGCCCAGGAACGAGGTCGCCGACATGCTGAACCCGCCCGCCAGGAGCACCGGCCCCCGCCGCCCGCCCTCGTAGCGGATCAGGCGCAGCCACGCGTCGGGGCCGATGGCGTTGCCCTCGTGCCAGTGGCCGCGACCGTCGCACCAGCGGGGCTCGGGGCAGGGCACGTCGAGCACCCGGGCGCCCCCGCCGGTGAGCGGCACGGGCTGCGCCGGCTGCTCGGGGAAGCGGCCCACGTCGTCGAGCGACCCGGCGTAGATCCGCCGTAGGCCCCACAGGAACTTGGCGTCGAATCGCGCCGTCCACAGCAGGCGCTCGGACCGGCTGGCCACGCCCGTGACCCGCATGGTCGTCAGCTGGCGGGCGAAGTCGCCCACCCCGAGCCGGAGCACGCCGGCGGCGACGGCCGCCCCGGTGGCGTCGTCGGCGATGGTGACGTGCAGCGTCGTGGTGTCGGACCAGGCGTCGAGCCCGGCCCGGTCGTGCAGGTACTTCACGCCCTCGAAGCAGAACCGCCGGCCGTCGTCGGCCACCAGCAGCATCGAGTAGGTCATCGTCCACGTCTCGACCCGGGTGGCGTCGCTCTCGAGCAGGCGGAACGCGCCGTCGAGCACCCGCAGGCGCCGCGGCGACAGGACCGGGCAGGTCACCGTGCCGGACAGGCGGCCGGCGCGGGCGGTGTCCTGCAGCAGGGCGGGCAGGTCGTCGATGCCGATCGTGACGACCATCTCGAGCGCGGTGCCGTCGGCCCGGCCGCGGTCGGCGCCGGCCTGCGGCTCGGCGTCGGCGGGGTCGACGGCGGCGCCGCCGATGCCCCCCACGGGGCCGGACATGCGCTCGGTGAATCGCAGGCCGGGTACCGCGGTCACCGGGTCGCCCACCGCGAGCCGCGGCGTGGGTTCGGCGGCCGGCCAGCGCGGGTCGGCCGCGAGCAGGGCCGAGGCCCGCTCGGCGAGGGCGGCGATCGTGAGGAGCGGGTTCACCGCCAGGGGCCGCGGGATGATCGACCCGTCGACCACCAGCAGGCCGTCGTGGACCTCGTCGCCGTCGCCGACGAACACCCGCCCGGCGTGGTCGACCACGCCGGTGGACCCGTCGTCGCCCATCGCGCACCCACCCAGCGGGTGGACGGTGACGAGCGGCTCGCGCAGGATCGGCGTCCACAGCGGGTTGCGCACGTGGACGGCGCCGAGCCCGGCGGTGGCCTGGCGCAGCAGGCCGTCGGCGGCGTCGAACACCGGCAGCTCGCCGGCCCCGGCCCAGTCGACCACGACCGTGTCGCCCTGCGGGCGCAGCGTGCCGTCGCCGGCGTCGTCGCTCATGACCAGGTAGGTCAGCGTGGCGTCGGTGCGGACGTCGCGCCGGCCGGCCGCGGAGGCCGCCAGGGTGCGGGCCGAGCGCCACAGCCGCCGGCCGAAGCCCGCCAAACCCTTCCCTTCCGGGGTGTCGGCGCCGGCGGCCAGGGCGAGCGCGGCCGGCATGATCGAGGCCAGCGGGCCGGGGACGATGCCGTCCTCGATGAGCACGTTGCGCCCGGGGCCGGGCCGCCCCGTCAGGTCGATCATGCCGGTGATCGAGGGGCCGACCGTCGTGTCGTCGGTGAGCGGGAGCCGGCCGCGGCCCACGCCGCCCACCGCGTCCTTGGCGCCGTAGGCCCAGGCCAGGGCGTCACCGTTGCCGCTGAACCGCTCGCCGAGCCGCGACGACACGGCCAGCCCGGCCTGGCGGGAGCGGTGGAGGATGCCGGTCGAGCCGAGCGTCCCCGCCGCCAGCACGACCACGTCGGCGTTGACGAACAGGTCGGGCGCCCCGAACCGGTGCCGGCCGTCGGCCTCGGCCGCGAACGTGACTGTCCACCCGCCGCCCTCGGCCGGCACGACCGCCCGCACGTCGGTCTCGACGAACAGCTTCGCCCCGTGGGCGACGGCGTCGGGCAGGTAGTTCTGCAGGACCGTGCTCTTGGCGCCGTGGTTGCACCCCGCCACGCAGTCGCCGCAGAGGCTGCACTTCTCCATCCAGACGCCGGCCTCGTTCTCGTGGGCCTCGAAGGCCACGTTGACGGGGACCGGCTGCACGACCCCGCCGAGCGCCTCGGCGGCCCGCCCGAGCGCCGAGTACTTCCGCAGCACCACCGTCTCGGGGACCGTGGTCGTGCCGAGCATCCGCTCGGCCGCGTCGTAGTACTCGTCGAGGACCTGGCGGCCGTCGGTGCGCAGTTCGGTCGGCCAGCGATCGTCGTCGAACACCTCGGCCGGCGCCCGCAGGGCGACCCCGGCGTTGATCAGGGAGGTGCCGCCCAACCCGGAGCCGACGACGACGGAGACCTCGCGGTCGGCGATCAGCTCGTAGAGCTTGGAGGCCTTGCCGACCCGCCGGGCGCCGGCGCGTACCTGGACCTCGCGGGCCGCCTGGGCCAGCGTCGAGGGGAACTCGCCGGCGTGGCGCTCGCGGCCCCGCTCCAGCACGGCCACCGATCGGCCGGCCCGCGCCAGGCGCGCCGCGGCGATGGCCCCGCCGTAGCCGGAGCCCACCACGACCACGTCGTAGCGCTCGCCCAGCTCCTCGAGCGGCGAGGCGAGCCTTCGGTCCTGCGTCGCCGGACGTGCCGGGACGGCGTCGTCAGCGGGCACGGGCGTGGGGGAACCGGTCTTCATCGTCCCGGCCAGGTGTGTGGTCCGCATGGCCCAGGTGTGGGAGATCATGGCCCCGAGCCTCCGAGGTCCTCGAACGAGCTGAACTGAAGTGGCGGAAGAAGGGAGTTCGCGAAGAGGGGCCGGCCCCGCCGCAGGCCGGCCCTCCCCTCGCCAGGACGCTGGACGATTCCTGCCACGTGGTTCCCGCCACCGAGGCTTTCGTCATCCGTGCCGCCTCCGCCGGCGGCTCGTCCTGCTGACGTGACGAACCTTCGCACAGGGCGCGCAAACGGGGCGCAAACGCCCCGCGACCGCCGACCGACGGCACGGAACGCGACATGGTGTAACACTGAACCGTCCCGTGGTCAGCGAGCCGAGGAGGCCCGTGGACAGCCTTGACTCGGGCGGCGCCGCCGCCCCCGCTCCCCACGACGGTGAGGTCCTCCTGGCCGGCGGCATCGCCGTGCGGTCCGGCCACCAGGCCTTCGTCCCCCGCTCGGGCGGGGCCCAGACGGCGCTCACGATCGCCATGTTGGTCCTCGAACGGGCCCGTGGGGTGTCGCCGGCCGACCTGGCCGAGGAGCTCTGGCCCGGCCGGGAGCCCACCCCGAGCAGCCTGAGCCACGTGCGGACCCTCGTGTCCCGCGCCCGGCGGCCGCTGGTCGAGGCCTTCGGCGAGCACGTCCTGCCCGACCGCAACGCCACGGGCGGCCGCTGGGTCCTGCGCCTCCCGCCGGGCGTCACGGTCGACGTCGAACGGGTCGGCGCCGAGGCCGCCCGCGGTCGCCGCCTGCTCGACGAGGGCGACGCCGCCGGCGCCCGGGCCGCCGCCGAGGCGGCGTTGAGCACCGCCACCGGGGCCTTCCTCACCGGGATCGACGGGGAGTGGGCCGCGGCCCGGCGCGAGCGGCACGCCCGGGCGGTGGCCGCGGCCCACGAGGTCCGAGCGGCCGCCGCCCTCGACGCAGGCGAGGTCGCCGCCGCCATCGACGCCGCCACGGAGGCCATCGCCCGCGACCCCACCGACGAGGCCGCCTACCGCACGCTCATCGCCGCCCACGCACGGGCGGGGAACCGGGCCGCGGCCGAGACCGCCTACTCGCGGCTGAGCTGGGCGCTCACGCAGCAGGGCCACCGGATGTCGCCCGAGACCGTGGCGGCCTACCACGCCCTCTACCCCGCCGAGGGCGCCCGGCCCCGCCCGGGACGCGACGGCGGGGACCGCGGCGGCGGCTCCGCGACCCGGCCGGCGACGCCGTTCGTGGGGCGGGCCGACGAGATGGATGTCCTGGACGAGGCGTGGGAGCACGCCATGCGCAGCGGGTGCCACCTCGTCCTCGTGACCGGCGAGGCCGGCATCGGCAAGACCCGCCTCGCCCTGGAGGCGTCCTTCCGCATCGCCGAGCGGGGAGGCCGGCGTCTGTTCGGCCGCTGCGACCGGGAGCGCACGGTCCGCTACCAGCCCCTGGCCGAAGCGCTGGGGCCGGTCGTGAGCACCGCCCCGGCCGACGAGCTGGGCCTGACCGGGGCCCGGCGGGCCGAGTTGGCCGCCGTCGTGCCGGGGCTCGACGACTCCGGCCCCTCCGGCCCGGTCGAGCAGGCCCGCCTGTTCGACACCGTGGCCGGCGTGGTCGCGACGCTGGCGGACAACCAGCCGCTGGTCCTCGTCCTCGACGACCTCCAGTGGGCCGACCGCGACACGCTCGTGCTGGTGCGCCACGTCGTGCGGACGGCCCGGCGGGCGCCGGTCCTGGTGATCGCGACCGTTCGCGATCACGACCTGCCGCCGGGCCACCCGCTCGACACGGTCCTGCGGCCGCTGCTGAACGAGGGTTGGGCCCGGCGGCTCCCGCTCGGGGGCCTCGACGAGGACGAGGTCGTGGACCTCGCCCACGCCATGGGCGCCGGGGCCGGCGTGGCCGGCGGGGCGCCCGCTGTGGCCCGCCGGGTGGCGACGGACACGGGCGGCAACCCGTTCTTCCTGGTCCACCTGCTCGACCCCGACCGGCCGGCCGACCAGCCCGTGCCCGACAGCGTCCACGACCTGCTCGCCGAGCGGCTGGCGCGCCTCGACGACGACACGGTCAAGCTCCTGCGGGCCGGTGCGGTGATCGGGACGTCGTTCGAGCTGGGGGTGGCCGCCGCGGTCGCCGGCCTCGACGAGGACGTCGCCCTCGACGCCGTTGATGCCGCTCTGGCATCCGGCCTGGTCGTCGAGGCGGGCGACCGCTACCGCTTCGGCCACGACATCACCCGGCGGGCGCTGGAGGAGCGGCTCACCATCGCCCGCCGCCAGGCCCTGCACCGCCGGGCCGCCGAGGCCATCGAGGCCCGCTACGGCCACACCGACGCCCAGCTCGGCGCCCTGGCCCACCACGCCGACCTCGGCGCCACGCCCGGCGGCGACCCGCGGGCCGTGCTGTTGGCCCGGCGGGCCGCCCGGCAGGCGATGACCGTGGGCGCCGACGCCGAGGCCGCGCGCCTGCTGCGCCAGGCCCGCGCCCACCTGCCGCCGGACGACGAGGCCCTGGCTGCCGAGGTCCTGGTCGAACTGGGCGTGGCGCTGCTGCGGGGCGATGCGGCCGACGCCGCCGAGGGCGACGCCGCCGAGGGCGAGGCCGCGCTGGTCGAGGGCGCCACCCGCGCCCGCGGCGCCCGCCGGCTCGGCACCGCCGCCCGGGCCGCCCTGGCGCTGGCCGACCGCGCCGTCGCCGCCCCCGGCACCAGCGAGCGAGCGCTGGCGCTCGTCGACCTGATCCTGGACACCCCGGCCCCGGACGACCCGACCGCCGCGCGCCTCCTGGTCCGCAGGGCGCAGCTCACCGGCGAGCCGCTGGCCGCCCCGCCGGCGGGCGCGGTGACGGCCTTGTCCCGCGTGGTGGAGGCCACCGACGGGCTGTCCCGGCTGGACGAGCGCTGCGCCATGGCCGACGACCTCGCCGCCCTGGCCGCCGCCGGCGACGACGCCACCGGCCGCGCCGTCGCCGCACACGCCCGGGCCACGGTGGCGGCCCTACGCGCCGACGAGAAGGAGGTCGACGCCGCCCTGGCCCAGCTCGCCGCCCTGGCGGCCCTCACCGACCTCCCGCCCGCCGGAGCCGGAGGGCCCGCGGCGGAGGCGACGGCGCCCGACCACCGGCGGCTCGACGAGGAGCGGCGGCGGCAGGCGGTCGGGCGGTTGGCCCTGCGGAGCAGCGCGGTGGCGTCCCGCGCCGGGGACTTCCCCGCCGTCGACGCCGCCGGCGAGGCCGACCCCGGCCAGCGCCTGGTCGTCGCCTGGATGCGCGGCACGCTGGCGGACGACCCCGGGGCGGCGGGCGCGGCGCGCGACCCGGCCGAGCAGGCGCTGGTGGCGGCGGTGCGGGGCGAGTCCGACCGGGCCCGCCTGCTGCTGCGCGGCATCGTCCTCGGGGTCGACCGGCTGCCCGACGGCGACGCCTGGCTCCACGCCGCCGGCGTGGCCGCCCTGGCCACCGCCCACCTTGAGGAACCCGAGCTGGCGGAGCGCGTCGGCGACCTGCTCGCGCCGCACCGCGACCTCGTGTGCGGCCGGGGCTACGAGACGTTCGTCGGCGCCGCCACGTACCACCTCGGCTGCCTGGCCGCCGTGGGCCGCCACTGGGGCACGGCGGCCCGCCACCTCAACGCCGCCATGCGCCTCCACGCCGACCTGGGGGCGATCGCCTGGGTGGCGCTGGCGCAGCACGCGCTGGCCGGCGTCCTCGACCGCCGCAACCTGTACGGCGACCGGGACGACGTCCGGATGCTGGAGGAGGAGGCGAGCCGCACGGCGGCCCGACTCCACATGCGTCCCCTGGGCCGCCGCCCCCGCCGCTAGTGGTCTGTCGCCGAAATGACGGCGCGGTCTCGGCGAGTCAGGGGCGTCGCTGGCAAGGACGCAGGAGGACGGCGCACACCGTGCGGTGCGGTGACGACGAGGACGCAGCCAGCGGCGTTCCTGGCCGGCGAGACCGCCCGCTCAATTCGGCGACGGACCACTAGGGCGCGCCGGCGGCGGGAGGGACGGGACCCGGGAGGCGCCGGCGGGTGCCGGCCGGCTACAGGCCGGCCAGCGGGTCGGCGAAGGGGTCGCCGCCACCCGGGCTGGTCCCGGGGCCGCCGAACGGGTCGTCGATCGTCGGCCGCGCCGGGCCCGCGCCGACGGCCGCCGTCTCCGACTCGCCCGCCAGGTCGGGGCCCAGCAGGCCGACGTAGCCGTTCTCGTCCAGCTCGCGGGCCAGGTCGGGGCCGCCGGAGCGGACGATCGCGCCCTTCGCGAGCACGTGCACGTGGTCGGCCCGCAGCTCGTGCAGCAGGCGCGGGTAGTGCGTAATCGCGAGGACGCCCAGGCCGGACTCCTCGGTGGCCGCCTCCACCCGGCGGGCGCAGGCCCGGAGCGCGTCGATGTCGAGCCCGGAATCCAGCTCGTCGAGCAAGGCGAACGCCGGGCGCAGCACGCCGAGCTGCAGTGTCTCGTTCTTCTTCTTCTCGCCACCGGACAGGTCGACGTTCACAGGCCGGTCGAGCAGCTGGGGGTCGAGCGCCAGCCGCTCGGCCTCGGCCCTGATGGCGGCCGTGACGTCGCCGGCGTCGTGGCCGGTGGCGCGGACGGCCGACTCGAGCAGGTCCTGCAGCGACACCCCCGGGACCTCGGTCGGGTACTGCAGCGCCAGGAACAGCCCGGCGTGCGCCCGTTGCCAGGGCGTCATGGCCAGCACGTCGGCGCCGTCGAGGGTCACCGACCCGCCCAGGACCTCGTAGCCCGGACGACCCATGATCACGTGCGCCAGGGTCGACTTGCCGGACCCGTTCGGCCCCATCACGGCGTGGACCTCGCCCGAGTGCAGCGTCAGGTCGACGCCACGCAGGATCTCGCGTCCCGCCACGCCGGCCCGCAGGCCGCGGACATCCAGCACGTGCCCGGACGACCCGGGCGTTCGGACACCGCTCACTCGATCACCACCACGATCTCGTCTCCCTCGACCCGGACCTCGTAGGTCGGCACCGGCCGCGTGGCCGGCAGGGTGAGGGCCTCTCCGGTCTCCAGCGAGAAGGACGACCCGTGCTTCCAGCACTCCAGCGTCTTCTCGTACTCGTCGACCTCGCCCTCGGCGAGGGACACCTCCTGGTGCGAGCACGTGTCGCCGATGGCGTACACGTCGTCGTCGATGCGGACGACGGCGATGCGCAGGTCACCCACGTCGTAGCGCCGGACGCCGCCGGGCGGCAGCTCGGCGAGGGGCCCGAGGACCTCCTTGCCGGCCATCACACCACGCTCCCGACGGCGGCCTCGATCTCGGCCCGGCGGGCGAACTTGGCCGCCACGACCTCGCGCAACGCCGGCGCGATCTCGGGGACCGGCAGCCGGCCCAGCACCTCGTCGAAGAACCCGGTCACGACCAGCCGCTCGGCCACCTCGGTCGGTACGCCGCGGGACTCGAGGTAGAACCGCTGCTCCTCGTCGATCGGCCCGACGGCCGAGGCGTGGCTGCAGTGCACGTCGTTGTTCTCGATCACCAGGTTGGGGACCGACTCGGCCCACGCCCCCTCGGACAGCTTGATGTTGCGGTTGGTCTGGAAGGCGTTCGTGCCGCGGGCGTCCTTCCCGACCCGGATCAGGCCGGTGTAGACGGACCGCGACGCCCCCCCGCCGGCGCCCTTGAACAGCAGGTTCGACGTGCAGTCGGGCGCGACGTGGGTCTGGAAGGTGCGGAAGTCGAGGGTCTGGGTGGCTTCGCCGAAGTACACGGCGTCGAGCTCGCCCGTGGCGCCCCGGCCCACCATGCGGCAGTCGGTGCGGAGGCGCGCGTAGTCGCCGCCGAACGCCACGCTCGTCGAGCGCAGGGTGGACTCGGCCCCCAGCTGCGAGACCTGCAGGCCCAGCTGCCAGGTGGCGAAGCCGAGCTGCTGGACCGTCACGTGCCCGACCCGGGCGGCGCGGCCGACGGCCAGCTCGGTCACCGGCACGACCAGGGCGTCACCCGGGGCGGAGGACTGGACCTCGACCACGTTGAGGTGACTGTCGTCCCCGGCGGCCACGACGAGGTGGGGGAACGTGGCGACCGGCGCCCCGTCGCCCGACTCGGTGCGGTGCACCACCACGATCGGGCGGGCCACGTCGACCCCGGCCGGGACCCGCACCACGACGGGCTCGACCGCGAAGGCGTCGTTGAGCGTCACGAAGGCGTCGGGAGCCTCATCGGTCGCCCCCACGACGGAGCCCACCACGTCGGCGTCGTCGTCGGTGGCGGCACCCACGCGGACGCCCTTGGCCGCCATCGCCTCGTCGAGCGTCACGGCGGCGACGCGTCCGTTGCGCACGACCACCACGGCGGCCGGGTCGGGGATGCGCCCCACCAGGTCGGCGACGTCGGGCGGCAGGGCGACGCCGGCCGGACCGTCACCCGCGACCTGGCCGGCACCGGCCGGGCCGACGCCGGCGGGCACGTAGGCGGTCAGATCGAGCTCGTCGACGCGGCCGTAGCGCCATTCCTCGTCGTTGGCCGACGGCAGGGTGGCGCCGGCGAAGGCCCCGGCGGCGGCCGCCCGCCGGGCGCGCAGCCACTCGGGGCCCCCGAGCGCGCCGGCCTGTTCGGTCGTGAACGATGTCAGTGTCTGTCCTTCCTGCGGTGCGGGGCCGGGCCCCACGGGCACGGGCCCCTCAGGACCGGCGCCGCCAGAAACGCCAGTTCCGCTGCCCACCGCGGGCCCTATCGAGCTCGACCTCGGCCCGGATGGACGGGCCGGCGAGGTTCACGATGTCCTCCGCCTCGTCGAGGAGGCGGGCCACCGAGTCGTCCTCGCGATCGAGGGCGTCGAGGGGCTCGTCCGGGGTGCGGGGCGTGACGAGCGTGCCGTGGGCCCAGTTGACGTCGGCCATCCGCGGCTCGAAGCGAGCGCAGTCGGCCGGGCACCGCCAGGGTGCCTCGGGCGCAAGGTCGAGGTCGCACTTCCGCACGGTCTCGCCGTTGCGGTAGGTGCGGCTCTCGAAATGCTTGCAGTCCTGGCGCATGGGCACGGCACGAAGTGTACGGCTGGGCTGGGGCTCCCGGTGGTCGAGCCGTGTTGCAACATGCTGGGCCCGGCCTGGGGATTCCCTGCGATCGGTCAGCCGACCGAGCCCTCCATCTGCAGCTCGATCAGGCGGCTCCACTCGACCGCGTACTCCATCGGGAGGGTGCGGGTGACCGGCTCGATGAAGCCGTTCACCACCATCGACATGGCCTGCTCCTCGGAGAGGCCGCGGCTCATCAGGTAGAAGAGCTGCTCGTCGGCGACCTTGGACACCGTGGCCTCGTGGCCGACCTGGGCGTCGCGGGCACCGACCTCCATGTAGGGGAAGGTGTCGCTGGTCGACTCGTCGTCGAGGATCAGGGCGTCGCACTGCACGTGGCTCTTGCAGCCATAGGCGTCGTCCTCGACCCGGACGAGGCCGCGATACGACGTGCGGCCGCCGTCCTTGGAGATCGACTTGGAGACGATCTTCGACGTGGTCTCGGGGGCGGCGTGGACCATCTTCGCCCCGGCGTCCTGATGCTGGCCCGGGCCGGCATAGGCGACCGAGAGGACCTCACCCGTGGCCTTGGGGCCGACCATGTACACGGCCGGGTACTTCATGGTCAGGCGCGACCCGATGTTGCCGTCGATCCACTCCATGTGGCCCTCGGCCTCGACCCGTGCCCGCTTCGTGACCAGGTTGAACACGTTGTTCGACCAGTTCTGGATGGTCGTGTACGTGACCCGGGCGCTGGGCTTGACCACGATCTCGACCACGGCGGAGTGCAGCGAGTCGGTGGTGTACGTCGGGGCCGAGCAACCCTCGATGTAGTGCACCTTCGAGCCCTCGTCGGCGATGATCAGCGTGCGCTCGAACTGGCCCATGTTCTCCGCGTTGATGCGGAAGTAGGCCTGCAGCGGCATCGAGACCTCGACGCCCGGCGGCACGTAGATGAACGACCCGCCCGACCACACGGCCGAGTTGAGGGCGGCGAACTTGTTGTCGTTCTTGGGGATGATCTTGCCGAAGTAGGGCTTGACGACCTCGGGGTACTCGCGGAGGGCCGTGTCCATGTCGCAGAACACGACGCCCTGGCGCTCGAGGTCCTCGCGGTTGCGGTGGAAGACGACCTCGGACTCGTACTGCGCCGTCACGCCGGCCAGGTACTTCCGCTCGGCCTGGGGGATGCCCAGCTTCTCGTAGGTGTTCTTGATCGAGTCGGGAAGCTCGTCCCACTCATCGACCTGGGCGTTCGTGGGCTTGATGTAGTAGTAGATGTCGTCGAGGTAGATCTCGGACATGTCGCCGCCCCACGCCGGCATCGGGCGACGCTCGAAGTGCCGGAGCGCGGCGAGCCGCTGCCGCAGCATCCAGTCGGGCTCGCCCTTCATCCACGACATCTCGCGGACGATGCTCTCGTTCAGGCCCTTCTTGGGCTTGAAGACGTAGTTCTCCTCGTCGGACCACCCGAGCTTGTAGCGGCCCAGGTCGAGATCGGCGACGGCCATCTGCAGGTCCCTCTCCGTAGGGTCGGGCCCCGGCTCGCGCCGGGGATTTCTCCTACGCCGATAGTAGCAATCCCCTGCCGGGACACCACCACCGGCGGCGGCGCATGCCGTGGTGGACGTTCGCGGGCGGTCTGCCACCATGGCGCCATGGCTCGACTGTCCCGGGAAGGCCGGGCCCCCGATCGCGCGGCCACCGAGGCCGCGCTCGAGCGGGCGGCCCTCGAGTTGCTCGATCGCAACGGCGTGCTGGCCGGTCTCAACCTGCGCGAGGTGGCCGCCGAGGCGGGCGTGAACCGCGGGCTCGTGTACCACTACTTCGGCTCCCGGCGCGACCTGCTGCGGGCGGCGCTCGGCTCGGACGTGCGCGAGCGCATGCACGACCTGGCCCAGGCCACGCACGGCGGCCTGCGTAACCGCTTCGCCAACTTCTTCCGGACGATGCTGGGCCACCGGCGGGCGGTCGTTCTGTCCGCCCTGCTGGTCCTCGACGGCGACCGGGACGTCCGCTTCGACGTCGACGCCACCCGCCGGCGCCGGCGCTTCGCCCTGTCGATCGAGCGCGGTGAGGCGCCCGAGGGACTCGACGGCGACGCCTACTGGGTGGCGACCTCGTCGCTGATCTACGGGTACGGCATCTTCCGGACGCGCTTCGCCGAGGAACTGGGGCTCGACCCGGACGAGCTCGACGAGAGGGTGCTCGCCACCGTCGACCGGTTGATCGCGGGCCTCGCCTCCCAGCCCGCCCCCACCGCCTGACCCGGGCGGTATTCGTCGCGGTCACACCGCGACTGAATCCGGTTCGGATTTCCTCGGGCGTCTGCCTTGTCGACGCTCCGGACCCAGGATACCGTGCTGACCACGGCGTCTTTAGCGTTTTGCTAAGACGCGAGGCACGAGGGGGAGAACGGGTGAAGCCAGAGGACTGGAGCTTGCGCGTCCGACGGGGCCGCGTGCGGCTGGTGGCGTTCGGTGTGGCCGCGGCGCTGGTCGCGGCGGCGTGTGGCGGGAGCGACGACGGCGGCGACGACGAGGCCGCCTCGGTCGAGGAGGGCGTCGAGGGCGCCACGGGCGCCATCCGTGACGTGTCCGAGCAGGGCGAACCTGTGACCGGAGGCTCGATCACGTTCGGGCTGGAGGCCGAGACCACGAGCTGGCTGCCCGGCGAGGGCCAGTTCGCCAACTCGGGCGTGTCGGTCGCCTACGCGCTGTACGACCCGCTGATCAAGCGGAGCGCCGACGGCGAGCTCAAGCCGTACCTGGCCGAGTCGATGGAGCCGAACGAGGACCTGACCGAGTGGACCCTCACGCTCCGCCCGGACATCCAGTTCCACGACGGCACCCCGCTCGACGCCGCCGCGCTGATGAGCAACTTCGAGCAGCTCAGGGCCGACGGGACCCAGACCGCCAGCGCCTACGACGGCGTGACGATGGAGGTCGTCGACGACCTGAGCGTGCGCTACACGCTGCCGGCGCCCGACTCGGCGTTCCCGGCCGTGCTGACGCTGTCCCCGGGCTGGCCCTACTCCCCCACCGCGGCCGCGGCCAACGGCGCCGACGCCGGCGCCAACCCGGTGGGCACCGGCCCGTTCGTGTTCGAGAGCTGGGAGCGGGACAACCGCCTGGTCCTCCGCCGCAACGACAACTACTGGCAGGAGGGCCTGCCGTACCTCGACGAGATCGTGTTCCGGCCGATCCCCGACGAGGACACCCGCATGTCCAGCCTGACCTCGGGCGACATCGACGGGATGATGTCCCTCCGCCAGAGCAACATCATCGAGCTGCGCGAGGCCGACGGCATCGACAACTACGAGCAGATCGGCAACAGCACCGGCTCGAACATCTTCAACACCGCCGAGCCGCCGCTCGACGACATCCGGGTGCGGCGGGCACTGGCGATGGCTACCGACCAGGAGCAGGTCATCGAGGTCCTCGGGGGCGGCGGCGTGGTGCCACCCGCCACCCAGATCTTCGGCCCGGACGACCCCTACTACTCCGAGCAGGTCGCCGAGGACTGGGTCGACTACGACCCCGAATCCGCCCAGGAGGAACTGCAGGCCTACGTCGACGACCCCGAGCGGTCGGACGGCAAGGCGCCGGGCGACCCGGTGGCCGTCCGCTACGACTGCCTGCCCGACGCCAGCCTCGTCGAGGTCGCCCAGCTCTTCCAGGCGCTCTGGAGCACGATCGGCGTCGAGGTCGAGCTGCGGCAGGTCGAGCAGGCGACCCACATCAACGAGGCCATCCAGGGCGACTACCAGGTCAAGTGCTGGCGCCTCGGCATCGACGGCGACCCCGCCGCCGTGATGGACGCCTACTACCTCGAGGGCAGCCCGCAGAACTTCACCCGCTTCACGGACCCGCAGGTCACCGAGAACATCGAGGCCATGAAGGCCACGACCGACGTCGCGGAGCGGCAGCGCCTGGCCGCCGAGGCCATGTCGATCGTCAACGAGAACGTCGTGCAGACGTACTCGGGTGGGACGCTCGGCTTGGTGGCGGTCCAGGACCACGTGAAGAACATCGACGGCTGGACGTACCCCGACGGGTCCGAGGGGGGTACCGCCACCCAGGGCACCGTCGTCTGGGCCAACGTCTGGACGACGGAGGGCTGAGCCGCCGTGCGCCTCGTCCTCCGGCGGGCCTTGCCGGCGATCGCCACGCTGGTGGCCGTCGCGTTCCTGACGATGATGCTGACCAGCCTGCTGCCGGGCGACCCGGCGCAGACGATCGCCGGCCCCGAGGCCGACCCGGAGGACGTGGCCGCCGTACGCGAGGACCTGCGCCTCGACGAACCCCTGCCCACCCGCTTCGTCGGGTGGGTGGGGGACGCCGTCACCGGTGACCTCGGGCGCTCGTACCGCACCAACCAGCCGGTGGCCGAGGCCATCACCGAGCGGATGCCGGTCACCATCCAGATCGGGGCGATGGCGATCGGCATCGCCCTGCTGGTCGCCATCCCGCTCGGCACGCTGTCGGCCTACAAGGCCGGCGGGCTCGCCGACCGGGCCGTGACCGGGGTCAGCTTCGGCCTCCTGGCCGTGCCCAGCTTCATGATGGCGATCCTGCTCATCCTGGTGTTCGCGGAGACGCTGGGATGGGCTCCGGCGACCGGGTGGACGCGGCTGACCGCCGACCCGGTCGAGAACTTCCGCTCGGCGATCCTGCCGGCGCTGGCCCTGGCCGTCGGCGAGTTGGCCGTCTACACCCGCCTGCTCCGCGCCGACATGGTCACCACCCTTCAGCAGGACTCGATCACGATGGCGCGGGCCAAG
The DNA here is from genome assembly GCA_035265325.1 of Acidimicrobiales bacterium. Classification (GTDB taxonomy): domain Bacteria; phylum Actinomycetota; class Acidimicrobiia; order Acidimicrobiales; family VFJN01; genus DATCLS01. The sequence goes on along the minus strand of DATFOS010000006.1, from coordinate 3,148 downwards.
GGCCTGTCGCCCGCCCGGATCCTCTTCCGCCACGCCCTGCGGCCCAGCTCGTTCTCGCTGCTCACGGTCGTCGGCCTGCAGATCGGGGCGATCCTCAGCGGCGCGGTGCTGGTCGAGACGCTGTTCGCCGTGCCTGGCCTCGGCCGGCTCCTGGTCGACTCGATCCTCCAGCGGGACCTGGTGATGGTGCAGGGGATCGCCGTGGTGATCGCCGCCTCGTTCGTCGTCGTCAACGTGGTCGTCGACCTGCTCTACACGCTGCTCGACCCGAGGATCCGCCATGGACACGCGACCGCTTGACTCCTCGGTGGGCTCCGGAGGCCTGGCCGGTCCCCCAGGCGGCGGGCCGGCGTCCCTCTTCGACGAGGCGATGGCCGCCGCCGTGCCCGGTTCCGTGCCGGGCCTCTCCCCCGCCGGCGCCGGGCCCCGCGCCCGGCGCCGGCTCGGGTGGCGGGGGCCGGGCGGCCTCGGCATCGCCTTCTGGCTCGCCGTCGGCTGGCTGGCGGTCGTGGCCTTCTGCGCGCTCTTCGCGAAGTACCTGCCGCTGCAGGACCCGATCCCGCCCGACGTCTCGTCCCGCCTCGACGGCCCCAGCGCCGACCACTGGCTGGGGGCGGACGGCCTCGGCCGGGACCAGCTGTCCCGCCTCGCCCATGCCGCCAGCGTGTCGCTGACCGTGTCGCTCTCGGCCGTCGCCATCGGCGGCATCGTCGGCGGCGCCCTCGGCACCGCGGTCGGCTACGTCCGCGGCCGCGCCGAGACCGTCGTCATGGCCGCCATCGACGTGCTCCTGGCCTTCCCGGCCCTCGTGCTGCTGCTGGTCGTGCTGGCCTACGTGGGCCGCAGCCTCACGGTGATCTCCGTGCTCATCGGCTTCCTGTCCATCCCCGTCTACACCCGCGTCGCGCGGGCGAACACGCTGGCCGTCGCCCAGCGCGAGTTCGTCCAGGCCGCCGTGGTCCTCGGGGCCACGAGACGGCGGATCCTGTGGCGCGAGATCATCCCCAACGTCGTGCTGTCGCTGGCGGCCTTCGGGCTGGTCGCGATGGGCGTGGTGATCGTCCTGGAGGGCTCCCTGGCCGTGCTCGGGCTCAGCGTCGAACCACCCGACCCCACGTGGGGCGGCATGATCGCCGAGTCCCGCCGCCACATGAGCGACGCCCCCCACACGGCGCTCGTGCCGGCGGGGGCCATGTTCCTCACCGTGCTCTCGCTCAACTTCGTCGGCGACAGCCTGCGCCGCCGGGTCGACACCAGGGACGCCGGGCTGTGAGCGCCATCGTGAACGGGACGTCGCTGCCGGGCAACGGCGCCTCGGCCCATCGGAACGGGACCGACGCGACCGACGAGCCGCTGCTCGACGTCCGCGACCTGCGGACGACCTTCTCGACGCCCCACGGCCCGCTGGTCGCGGTCGACGGCGTGTCCCTCCAGCTCGGGCGGGGCGAGGCCTACGGCATCGTGGGCGAGTCCGGCTCCGGCAAGACCGTGCTGGCCCGGTCGATGCTCAACCTGGTCGCCGCCCGCAACGCGGAGACGACGGGGTCCGTCCGCCTGCGCGGCCGCGACCTGCTCACGCTGTCGCCCCGCAAGATGCGCGACGTGTGGGGCCCCGAGGCGGCGATGATCTTCCAGGACCCGATGACCGCCCTCAACGCCACCATGCGGGTCGGCGACCAGATCACCGAGTCGCTGCGCCACCACCTCGACATGGGGCGGGGCGAGGCGCAGGACACGGCGGTGGCGCTGCTCAAGTCGGTGGGCATCCCCGAGGCCGAGCGCCGGGTCAGGGCCTACCCGCACCAGCTCTCCGGCGGCATGCGCCAGCGGGTCACGATCGCCATCGCGCTGGCCTGCGGGCCGAAGCTGCTGGTGGCCGACGAGCCCACGACCGCGCTGGACGTGACGATCCAGCGCCAGATCCTCGACCTGCTCGACCGGGCCCGCCGCGACCGGGCCATGGGCCTGATCCTCATCACCCACGACCTGGGCGTCGTGGCCGGGCGGACCGACCACATCGCGGTCATGTACGCCGGCCGGGTGGTCGAGCGGGCGCCGACGCCGGTGCTGTTCGCCCGCCGGCGCCACCCGTACACCGAGGGCCTGCTCAAGTCGATCCCCCGCCTGTCCGACCCGAGCCACACCCGGCTCCAGGTCATCCCCGGGAGGCCGCCCGAGTTGGTGGACCGACCGGCCGGGTGCGCCTTCGCCCCCCGCTGCCGCCACGCTCAGGCCCGCTGCCTCGAGGAGCAGCCGCCGCTGCTGGTTGCGGAACCGGGCCACGAGCACGCCTGCTTCTTCCCGGTCGGGACGCCCGAGGGCGCCGAGGCGCTGGCCCGCAACGAGGCGGCCGGCCGGTCGGCGGCGGGCCTCCCCGTGAGCCCGGACGCCACGCTCGTCACCGCAGACGCCGGTCCCGCCGGGTGAGAGCGGCGGGGGCGGCGACGGCCATCAGCCCTGCTCCTTGCGGGCCCGGCGCAGCGCCCGCCCCCACCACGCCAGGTCGTCGAGCATGACGTCGAGGGCGGTGTCGCATCCCTCGGTGGGCTCGACGTCGGCCTCCGGCTCGCCGAAGCGGCCCCAGGCCCCGTGGAAGCTCACGACGTCCCGGATCGTCATGGCGTGCAGCTCGGGGAACACCTGGCGCAGCTGCTCGACGGCCCGCAGGCCGCCCCCGAGGCCGCCGTACGACACGAACGCCACGGGCTTGCGCCGCCACTCGTGCCGGGGCAGGTCGATGGCCTGCTTCAGCGAGGCCGGGTAGCCGTGGTTGTACTCGGGCGTGACCACGACGAACGCGTCGGCCCGGTCGATGCGCTCGACGAAGCGGCGGACGCTCTCGTCGGGCTCGGCGGGGTACACGAACGGCAGGTCGAGGGCGGCCAGGTCGACGACGTCGAGCTCGAGGTCGCGGCGGCGGGCGGCGCGGCTCACGAACCAGCGGGCGACGCCCTCGCCGAAGCGCCCCTCCCTCGTGCTCCCCACGATCACGGCCACCCGCAGCGGGTTCTCGCTCATGCGGTCGCTCCCCTTTGTTGGCATAACCAAGGTTGGTCGGTCCAACGGTAGGGGTAACCATGGGGATTGCCAACGGTACGCGTAGCCTGGGCGCCGTGGCCGGTCCGACGAACCACCCGCCCGGGGACGA
>DATFOS010000005.1:0-8489 GCA_035265325.1 Acidimicrobiales bacterium | reverse complement strand
GCCGGGTGGCCAGCGGGGCGTCGTAGATCTCCTGGATGCTGTCGACGGCGGCGGCGGCCTCGGCCACCAGCAGCCGGCGCAGGACGGGCTCGAACGGCGGCCAGGCGATGACGTTGCGCAGGGCGTCCCCCGGCGGCGTGTCGCCACCGCGCAGGCGGCTCCGCACCAGAGCGCCCATCTCCTCGCCGTGCGCCTGCAACACGACGACCGGGAGGTCCTGCTCGGTCACGGGGGCCGCCCCGGCGAGCAGCGCCTGTTCCAGGGCGGCGAGCAGCGCCAGGTTGTCGAAGTCGTCGGCCACCGACCGGCTGAGCAGGATGACCTCGCGCGCCTGGTCGAGGCGGAGGTCGGCCACCAGGGCGGCGCCGCCGCGCTCGTAGGGGATGACCGTGCCCTTGTCGTTGCGCAGGCGCATGAGGCCGCCCAGCTCGGGGCGGCGGGTCGCGAGCGTGACGAAGCGCTGCGGCCCCGCCACGGCGATGAGGGTCCGCAGAGCCGCCTCGTCGTCGGGGTCGGGGTTGATCACGACGAGCCGGTTCCCGGGGACGGCCCCGGTCCCGATGCGCCGGCCCAGGGCCATCTCGTTGGACGACGTCGACAGCCGGAAGATGAGCAGCAGCGCACCGATCGACCCCAGCGCCAGCAGGGCGACGAGTGACTTGCCGACCACGCTGTGGGGGAAGAGGTCGCGGTCCTCCGACCCGCTGGCCACGAAGACCACGAACCACGTCATGAAGTTGAGGACGCCGTCGAGGGACTCCTCCTCGGGGACGTGGTAGTGGGTCCGGTGAAAGGACTCCGCCCACTGGAGGAACCGCCCGCTGCCCACGAAGACGACCAGCGTGGCGAGCACCGCCACGAGGACCCGGTGGCGGGCGGACCAGATGCGCAGGACCGTGACGGCCGACAGCAGGTCGCGCAGGTGGGTGAGCGCCACGCCGGCCCGGCGCAGCGCGAGGCGGAAGGCGACGGCGACCGCCACGGCCACGGCGGCGCAGGCCAGCGTCACCCAGAAGTGGGTGGCACCCCCGCCGCCGAACGTCGTGCTGCCCTGGGGCGGGCCGAGCAGGAAGTCGGCCACCGACACCGCGGCGAAGTTCACCGCCCCCAGCACGAGCGCCATGGCCAGGAACGTGAGGGTGCCGTAGACGAGCAGGTCGCGCCGGCGCGGGAGGTCGACGAGCGGCGGACCGGGGTCGCCCGCGTGCGCCGCCGCCCGCGCCCGGGCCTCGCGGCGCTGCGCCTCGCGCTCGGTCTGCATGGTCTTGAACCAGATGATCCCGGCCAGGGCGCCGACCGGCGTGACGTAGGTGGCGATGTTCAGCCCGACCAGCACGCCCTGGATCAGGAGCACCCGGTCGAACGGCGTGAACGCCGCATCGGACCGCGGCTCGCCGACGGGGGCGTCGTCCGCGTCGTCCCCGGCCTCGCCGGCGTCGGGCGCCTCGGTCACGCCGGTGGCGTCGTCGACGGACTCGAGGACCTCCCCGCTCAGCGCCGCCGCCGGCAGGTCGTTGATGAGGTTGACGAGGGCGCCCGTGGTGAGGATCGCCTCCCAGGACGCCACCGGCGAGTGCTCGGAGGCCTCCTCGACCACCGTCGGGGTCACCGTGTCCTGGACGAACGTCGTGCCCGCCATGGCGTCGGCGATCACGAAGTAGGCGAGGCCGAAGAAGACGATCCCCCAGGGGATCTCCCTCAGCGGGTGGCCGTGGTCCTCCTCCCAGGCCTCCTTGCCCTCCTTGCCCTCCTGGGCGAGGCGGGCGTCCTGGGCGTCGAGCCAGAGGGAGTAGCCGCCGACGGCGGCGATCAGCACGGCGGCGACCAGGAGCCCGAACTCGAAGAACGTCCCGGCCGCAAGGAGCAGCACGGCCGCCAGGAACACCCGGCGGGAGCGCGCCATGCGGGGCGTGCGCGCCCGGTACTTCGAGAAGCGGGGCGGCGTGTACGACGAGTCGAACGCCCACGACGACGGCACCAGCCGCGCCACGAACCCACGCGCCTCGACCCGGTTGTTCACCCACGTCACGAAGACGAACGTGGCCATCAGCGCGACCACCGACGGGGCCAGCATCAGGAACAGGTACGTGGGGAAGTCGATGTCGAGGGCGCGGCCGATGATGAGGTTCGTCGGCGAGCCGATGAGCAGCCCCATCGACACCGTGTTGGCCGCCACGAACTGGCTGAGCAGCAGCAGCTTGACGTTGCGCATGCCCGCCTGGACCGCCACCGAGATGACGATCGGCGTCATCGTGAGCACCACGATGTCGTTCGAGGTCACGTACGTGAGCAGCGACGACAGGATGAACAGGTAGAGCGTGAGGCGGGTGGTGTTGCCGCCGCCCTTCTCGCTGAGGCGGAACGCCAGGAAGTGGATGTAGCCCGAGCGGCGCAGGCCGATGGCGACCAGGGCGAAGGCGAGGATGAACGCGACGACCGGGCCGTCGTCCTCGATCACGTGCCGGACGTTGTCGCCGTCGATCAGCCCGTGCTGCGCCAGCACGACCAGCATGAGCAGGGGGACCCAGGCCTCCCGGCTCGGCGCGCCGAGGGCCTCCAGCCGGCGTTCCCAGCCGAACCGGCTGTCGCTCACGATCGTGACCACGCCGACGAGGGCCACGAGCATGAGCTCGAGGCTGGGGTCGAGGTCGAACGCCCCGAGCAGCACGAGCATCAGCGCCCAGGCCGCCAGCCGGGGCACGAACGCCATCCAGGCGCGCCCGCCGTCGTCGCCGTCCCATCCCGGGCCGGCGGGCTCGCCCGGCGAGGCGGCGTTCGCCGGCTCGCCGTCGTGCCCGTCCCGCTCCGGCACCGCCGCCCGCGCGGTCGTCATCCGTCGTGTGCCCTTCCCGACCCTGGCATCGACGCCGCCTCCACCCGCATCCCACGCCGGGTACGCATCAGCCCACGGATGGTACTCAGCGCCACCCGCTACCGCCCGCCCCCCTCGAACAGCGTGGCGAGCGTGCGCACCGCCGCCGGCGAGCCCTCGACCCTCAGCGCACCGGCCGCCAGCAACTCGGGCCGTCGGCCGGGGTCGAGGGCGGCGGCGAGCGCCTCGGCCTCGCCCCCCAGCACCACGTCGGCATCCCGGTCGGCCGCGTCCGTGACGTCGGCGACCTCGGACTCGGTGATCCGCAGTGTGGCGCTGCCCTCGGGGGCGTCGAGGCGCAGGACGAGGTCGACTCCGGGCCGGTCCGGGCGCACGAGCGAGCGCACCGCCAGGCCCAGCCAGCGGGGACGGACGACGTCGTCCGGGCGCCGCTCCAGCCGCCGGACGCCCCAGCGGGCCAGAGCGTCGAGCGCCGGCGCCAGCTCGGCGCCATCCTGGGTCAGGGCGTACACCCGCCCCGGTACCCGGGTCACGAGACCGGCCGCCTCCAACTCGCGCAGGCGCCCGGCCAGGACGTCCGTGGCGATCGGGGCCAGGCCGTCCAACAGGTCGCCGTAGCGCTGCGGGCCGTCGAGCAGCTCGCGTACGACGAGCAGGGTCCAGCGCTCCCCCACGATCTCGAGCGCGCGGGCCAGGCCACAGAACTGGTCGTAACGGCGGGGTGCCATGCGTCGCACGCTAGCTGGCCGGAATTGTCACTTGGTTTTTCCAAGTGAACGGGCGTACGGTGCCGGTATGACGACGACGGACCCGATCGCTGCCCTCCCCGCGGTCGACCTGCTTCCCGTGAGCCCCCTGTGCGAGATCCGTGTGGCGTTCGACCCGGCGATGCTCGTGTACGAGACGCCCGGCGGCCTGCGCATCGACGCCATCGCCTCCGGCGGGACCGTGCGGGGGCCGCGCCTCGACGCCGAGGTCCTCGCCGGGGGCGGCGACTGGCTGACCGTGCCGCCGGACGGCATCGCCCGGATGGACGTCCGGGCCACGTTCCGCACGCCCGACGGGGCCGTCCTCCACTACACGAGCACCGGCCGCATCTCGCTGGGCGACGACGCCCGACAGCGGTTCCTCGCCGGCGAGACCGTGCACGGCGACGAGGTGCACGGCCGGGCCGCCCCGCTGTTCGAGACGGCCGCCGAGCCGTACCGCTGGCTCAACGGCGTCCTCGCCGTCGGGCGGGTCGTCGCACTGTCGCTGCGTCACATCCGTTATCAGCTGTTCGTCGTTGACTGAGTCGCCGAGCCTGGAGGATCGCGATGAGCACCGCCACCCCCACCGACCAGGACGTCCGCGCCCTGTTCGAGCGCTATGCCGCCACGTTCGCCACCCATGACGTCGAGGCCATCACGGCCCTGCACGCCGAGGACACCGAGTTCCGCCTGCGCCTCGACGGGGAGCCCGCCCGGGGCCGCGCCGCGGTCGCCGAGACGTTCGCCGGCTTCTTCGCCACCTGGCCGCGGTTCGGGTTCGAGGTGCACCGGGTGCTCGTCGGCGCCGACCACTGGGTGCTCGACTGGGCCGCCACCGCCGAGCTGACCCGGCCCGACGGCACCCCGGTGCCCGTCCGCTTCGACTGCCTCGACGTGGTGACGGTCGACGCCGACGGCCTCGTCACCCGGAAGGACACGTTCGTCGACCACGCCCAGGCCCAGGCGGCGCTGGCGGCGGCGGCGTGACGCCGCCGGGCGCGACCACGGGCGCCAGCGATCGGACGCGCCGGGCGGAGCGCGCCACGGTCGTGGGCGTGTACGTCGGCCGGCCGGCGGTGATCGGCGCCGACCGCCGGGGCGCCCCGGTGACCTCCGCCATCGCCAAGGGGCCGGTGGCGGGGACGACCATCGCCGTCGGCGAGCTCAACCTGGCGGGCGACGCCCAGGCCGACCTCTCGGTGCACGGCGGCCCCGACAAGGCCGTCTACGCCTACCCGGCCGGTCACTACGCCGCCTGGCGGGCGGCCGGCTTCGACCTGGCGCCGGGCGGGGTCGGCGAGAACCTGGCACTGGACGGCGTCACCGAGGACGACGTCCGCATCGGCGACGTGTGGCGGTGGGGCGACGCCGTCCTCCAGGTGAGCCAGCCCCGCTCGCCCTGCTTCAAGCTGGCCATCCACGTGGGGAGGCGCGGCGCCGGGGCCGAGATGGTCCGCTCCGGCCACTGCGGCTGGTACCTGCGCGTGCTGACGCCCGGCGACGCCCCGACGGCCGGTGACCTGGTGCGGGAGGCCTCCGACCCCGACCAGCCGACCGTGGCCGAGGCGTTCGCCGCCGCCATCGGCCGGGCCGGGCCGGCCGTCGTGGCGCGGGTCGCCGCCAGCCCCGCCCTGGCCCCCCAGTGGCGGGCGGGGGTCGTCCGGTGACCGCCGTCGACCCCGCCCTCGGCCGCGCGCTCGACCTCGACCGGGCGGCGCTGGCCCACCTGGCCGGGCTGGTCGACCGGGTCACCGCGGACGACCTCGCCCGCCCGACCCCGTGCGCCGGCTGGGACGTCCACGCCCTGCTCGACCACGTCGTCGGCGGCAACGTCCTGTACGCCCGGGCCGCCTTCGGCGAGGAGGCCGACTGGGGCACCCGGTCCGACGACCACCTCGGCGACGACCATCGGGCCGCCTACGCCCGGTCGCGCGAGGCGGTGACGGCGGCGTTCGCGGTCGCCGGCGGGGTCGGGACGCCGATCGCCCTGCCGTTCGGCGCCCTGCCGCCGGCGTGGGCGATCCCGGTCCACTTCGTGGACGTGCTCGTCCACGGCTGGGACCTGGCGGCCGCCTGCGGGCTGGACCGCACCCTGGACGCCGACCTGGCAGGCGCCGCCCTCGACACGATCACCGCCTACCCGGCCGAGACCTGGGGCGACCCCCGCTTCTTCGCCCACCGGGTGGCCCCGCCGCCCGGTGCCACGGTCACCGACCGGCTCGTCGCCGCCGTGGGCCGCCGGCCGGACTGGCAACCACCCCCGACGGCCGCGAGGTAACCGATCCGCCCGCACTTGAGTCACTCCTCCATCGGGTACGGGTCCGCCGTACTCAACCGGGAGGTCTCAGGTGATCGGTTTCATCGTCTTCGGGCTGGTGGTCGGCATAGCGGCGCGGCTGCTCGTGCCGGGCCGCCAGGAAATGGGCATCGTCATGACGATCCTGCTCGGCGTGATCGGCTCGGTGGTGGGCGGCGTCGTGGCCAACGCCCTCGGCACCGGCGACATCCTCGAGCTCAACTTCCTCGGCGCGGTGGTGGCGATCGCCGCGTCGGTCGTGCTGATCGTGATCGGCGAACGCGCCGGCCTCCTGCGCCGCCGCCTGCGCCGCAGCGCCTGAGCGCTTGCCGGCGGGCGGCCGGGGCGCCGTCCCACGTCGTACCGTGCGGGGCCGACACGGCCGACGCGGTGATCACCACACTCATCGACGCCTGGCCGGCCGCGCCCCGGACGCCACCGACCGGCGTCAGATGACCTTGGCGATGTCCGCCGCGGCCCGCTTGACGTCGAGGAAGATCAGACCGAGCTTGGCGTCGGACGTGGCGATGACGGTGACGACCGCCTGCGGGCCGGCGTGGGTCAGGAGCACGTAGCCGTCCTCGCCCTTGATCAGGACCTGTTCCAGCCGGCCCCGGCTCAGCTCCTGGGCGGTGCGGTCGCCCAGCATGAGGATGGCGGCCGACATGGCACCCACCCGGTCGGGGTCGAGGTCGGTCGGCAGCATCGAGGCGATCATCAGGCCGTCGGTCGAGATGACCGCCGACGCCTCGATGTCGGCGGACGTGCCGTTGAGCTCGCTCAACACCGACTTCAGTACGTCTTCACGCATCATGTACCACGTGACCAGGGGTTACATACCTGTCAGGTCCCCCGCCCCCGGCCCCGTGGCGCGGTGGTAACGCGTGGGAGTCAGAGTCAGCCATGTCGTCGTCCTCGTCGTCGTCGTGTGTGTGGTTGGTCATGGCTCCGCCCGCTCGAATCCTCGGCACCTGTCGTTCATCCGGAGGCCACGGAGGACGAGAGACGGCAATCTAGGGGCCGGCCTTCGGCCCCCTCGCCCCGTTGGGCCGAGGGGTTACCGGTGACCGCTTGCGAGGGAAGGACGTTCCCGGGGAGCCAGCGCCCGATCGAGCACGGCCGCCGGCACGTCCTCCTCCCCCCGCAACCAGCGGACGTAGACGCTGGCGATCGTAGGCACGGTGCAACCACCTGCTCAGCCCCGGACGGGGGTGGCCTCGTACTCGACCCGCACTTGGGTCCGGCCGTCCTCGCTGCCGCCCCACGCCACGTCGTCGTCCCACGGGTCCTCGGTCGGGGCGGGCCCATGGAGCCGGATCACGAACCCGGGGATCGGTCCGTCGACCGTGAAGCTAACCCTGTCGAATTCGTGGGGATAAAGGCCCATTACGTGGTCACCGGCCCCGCGGCCAGTTCGGTAACGCACTCAAGGACCGTGTGGGCCGCGCCGTACGCCGCCGGTGTCGACGGGCTCTCCGGCGCCTGAGCATCCCACCCGGGCGAACGGCGCAGGTGACCGGCTGCGCCGACGCCACCCCGCCGGGCTAGCCGTCCTCGCCTGGGTCGCCGGGGTCGGTCGTGCTGGTGGGATCGACCTCGGTCGTCGTGCTGGTGGGGTCCTCCCCGGTCGTCGTGTCCGTGGTCGGCGGCGCCGTCGTGGAGGTGGTGGACGAGGTCGTCGTCGATGACGTCGTCGTGGGGGTGGGCCCGGTCGTCGTCGTGGGGGTGGGCCCGGTCGTCGTCGGCGGGGTGGCCGGGGGGCGGGTCGTGGACGGCGCCGACGTCGTCGTCGAGGCGTCGCCCACCGATGTCACGGTCGGGCCGACCGCGCCAGCGAAGAACGGCAGCCACCAGCCGCTGACGCTTACGGGGGTCGTGGCCCCCGGCGAGGACGCTGCGCCACCGGCCCCGGGCCCGGTGCTGGCGAGGTCGGCGGCCGCCCCGGAGGTGGCGGCGGTCGCGCTCGACGGCCGGTCGTCGCCGACGAGGCCACCGCGCGAGAACGGCACCGGGACGGCGGCCTCGCTCGACGGCCGGTCGTCGCCGATGAGGCCCGAGAACGGCACCGGGACGACGGCCTCGTTCGACGGCCAGTCGTCGCCGATGCCCTCTGCGGTGACGGCCCGGCGCTCACCGAGCGAGACGGTGGCACCGTCGTACGCTTTGCCGCCGGTGACCGCCCAGCTCACGATGCCCCCCAGCGCCAGGCCGGCGGCGGCGGTGACGACGGTGCCCAGGCTGCGACCGGCGTGCCGGTGCGGCACATCGGTTCGCCGCCAGTGCCGGGGGACTTCGTTCGCCTTCGTCGGTGGCATCCGCGCCCGTCCTCGTTGCGTCGTTGCGACGGGTCGTCACGAGAGTGACGATCCCATCCCGCACGGTGCCTGGGTAGCACAGTAACGCGCCCAGCGTGGTGACAGCCACACAGAGTAGAGGATGCGGACCCGCTGCGCTGTGCCGGAGGGGGCGTCCCGCGGTGCAGGGGTCGCCGCCGGCTCGCCCACGTCGCGGTGTCCAGCCGCCAGCGCTGTCCGTGCCCTGGTCAGGGGGTTACAGGCTTCGCCCTTGGGCAGCGCTACCGGCCGCACACTTCACCGACTTCAGTACGTCT
>DATFOS010000004.1:0-8051 GCA_035265325.1 Acidimicrobiales bacterium | reverse complement strand
CGGGCTGTCCGCCTCGGCCACGGGGGTGAGCGCGACCTCGACCTCCGCCAGGGCGCCGGGACCGGGATCCGCAGCGGCGCTGTCCGCCGACGTGGCCCCGGTCGACGTGGCGGCGGACAGGCCGCCGCCGGCGGCGCCCTCGCCGTCGCCGGCGTTGTCGGAGGAGTCGTCCCCGCTGCAGGCGGCGGCCAGGAGCGCACCGGTGGCCAGGGCGGCGGTCGCCCGGCGGGCGCGGGACCGGCGGGCCACGGGGGTCGCGCGGCTCACGACCGCAGCTTCCGGATGACGCCCTCTTGCATGACCGAGGCGACCAGCCGCCCGTCCTGCGTGAAGACCATGCCGCGGGACAGGCCGCGACCGCCGGAGGCGCTCGGCGAGTCCTGCACGTAGAGCAGCCAGTCGTCGGCCCGGAACGGCCGGTGGAACCAGACCGCGTGGTCGAGGCTGGCCATGAACAGCCCGCCCTGGAACCAGCCGCTCCCGTGCGGGAGCAGCGAGGTGTCGAGCAGGGTCATGTCCGAGGCGTAGGTGAGCACGATCGTGTGGAGGACCGGGTCGTCCGGCAGCCGCCCGGTCGCCCGAAGCCACACCCGCTGGTTGGGCGGCAGGCCGGGGGACCGCTCGAGCGGCCCATGGTCGACATGGCGGATCTCGATGGGCCGGGGCCGCGTCACCTCGGGGAAGCGGTCGGCGAGGGCGGCCATGCGCTCGTCCCACCGGGGGATCTCGTCGGGCGGCGGCGTGTCGGGCATCTCGGCGGCGTGCTCGAAGCCCTCCTCCGGGACCTGGAAGCTGGCCGAGAGGTTGAAGATGGCCCGGCCGTGCTGGATGGCGACGACCCGGCGGGTGGTGAACGACTTGCCGTCCCGGATGCGGTCGACCTGGTACAGCACGGGCACGGTGGGGTCGCCCGGCCGCAGGAAGTACGAGTGCAGCGAGTGGACGGACCGGTCCTCGCCGGCCGTCCGGGCGGCCGCCACGAGGGCCTGGCCCGCCACCTGGCCGCCGAACATGCGCTGCCGGTCCTCCTTGGGCGAGATACCCCGGAAGATGTTGACCTCGATCGGTTCGAGGTCGAGCAGCTGGATCAGGTCGTCGACGGCCTCCTGTGACACGCCGGCACGCTACCGAACCCCTCCCGGCCACACCGCTTCCGTCGCCACCCCCCGTCACACTCCCGGCGTAGGGTGCCGGCCGTGCGGTGGCGGTGTCCCGAGAGGGTCGGTCGAGTCGGTGCCTCCGGGCGCCGGACGGCCCCTCCGGGGGTCCCCCGGGGGTGACAGCAGTGGTACGGCAACGCAGCGCATGCGCAACGGCGCACGGAGATGCACGGGAGCGCACGCACGACGAGAGAGGTCGGGTCCCGCCACCGCACCCGACCTCCGGTGGGCCCGGCCCGTGACCCGCCGGACCAACCAGCGGCGGCCCGTCGCCGTCGCCCTCGCCGGCGCGTTCCTCGACGGCGCCTGGGAGCCAGCGGCCATGGCCCGACGCGGCCGGCGCGCCCTCGCCCCGCCGCCCGACCGGCCGAGGGGCGGTCAGCGCTGGGTCCGCGAGCTGGCCGAGATGGCCGTCCGGGCCTTCCCCGACCGCCCGTCGGACGCGCCCCGCGCCCTCGCCGAGCTGCTCGCCGCCGGGGACGCCTTCGCCGGGGCCTTCGCCGCGAGGGACCGGTCCGCCTGGCCGCGCGCCCGGCGCTGGTCCGGGACGCCCACGGCCATGGCGCCGGCCCGCTGGCCCGTGCCGCACCTGCCCGACCTGGTCGCCCTGGCGTCCTGGCTCGGCGTGACTCCGGGGCACCTGGCATGGTTCGCGGATGTCCGGTCCTATGAGCGGACGGCTCCCGACGAGCCCCTCCGCCACTACCGGCGGTGCTGGGTGACGAAGCCCGACGGGTCGGCCCGCCTGCTCGAGGCGCCGAAGCGCGAGCTCAAGGACCTGCAGCGCCAGGTCCTGCACCACGTGCTCGACCGGGTGCCGGCGCACCCGGCGGCCCACGGGTTCCGGCCCGGGCGCTCGGCGCTCACCGCCGCCGCGCCGCACGTCGGCCGGACGGTCGTGGTCCGGCTCGACATGGAGGCGTTCTTCGCCCACGTGGCCGTCGGGCGGGTGTACGGGCTGTTCCGCCTGCTGGGCTACCCCGAGCCCGTCGCTCATACCCTCGCCGGCCTGTGCACGACCGTGACGCCGCTCGCCGCCCGCCGCGAGGCCCCGCCGGCCCCGCAGGCGGCACGCGCCGCCGGCGTCGAGCGGCGGCGCCGGCTGCTCGCCGCCCTGGCGGTCCCGCACCTGGCTCAGGGGTCGCCCACGTCGCCGGCGCTCGCCAACCTGGTCGCCCACAACCTCGACCGCCGCCTCGCCGCCCTCGCCCGCCGCCTGGGCGGCACCTACACCCGCTACGCAGACGACCTGGTGGTCTCCGGTGGCCCGGCCCTGGCCCGGCGGGCGGACGGGCTCGCGCACACGGTCGCCGAGATCGTGGCCGACGAGGGCTTCCGCCTCCACCCCGCCAAGACCCGCGTCCGCACGGCCGCCCAGCGCCAGGTCGTCACCGGGCTGGTCGTCAACGCCCGCCCCAACGTGGCCCGCCGCGAGGTCGACCGGCTGCGGGCGGTGCTGCACGACGCCGCCCGGTCCGGCCCCGAGGCGGCCAACCGGGAGGGCCACCCGGACTTCCGGTCCCACCTGCGGGGGCGCATCGCCTGGGTCGCGGCCGCCAACCCCGACCGGGCGCCCAAGCTGGAGGCGGCCTTCGCCGCCATCGCCTGGCCCGAGGGATGACCGGCGGGGCCGACCCGGTACCGTCGCCCTCCGTGACCATGGATCCCCACCTCCGGGCGTTCGCCGAGAAGGCCCGCGGCTTCATGCCCCCCGACGAGGGGGAGGCGCTCTACCAGGCGGCGGTGACGACGGCGGTGGCCGGGCCGTTCCTCGAGGTGGGCAGCTACTGCGGCAAGTCCGCGATCTACCTGGGCGCCGCCGCCCGCGAGCTGGGGCGGGTGCTGTTCTCGGTCGACCACCACCGCGGCTCCGAGGAGAACCAGGCCGGGTGGGCGCACCACGAGCCCGACCTGGTCGACCCCGTCGCCGGCCGCATGGACACGCTGCCGATGTTCCGCCGTACGGTCGCCGAGGCCGGCCTGGAGTCCGACGTCATCGCGGTCGTGGGCGACTCGCCGCTCGTGGCGGCCTACTGGGGCGTCCCGCTCGGCCTGCTGTTCATCGACGGGGGCCACGGCGTCGAGCCCGCCCGCCTCGACTACGCCGGCTGGACGCCGCACGTGTCACCCGGCGGCCGCCTGGTCATCCACGACGTGTTCCCCGATCCGGCCGACGGCGGCCGCCCGCCGTACGAGGACATCTACCTCCCGGCCGTGCGCTCGGGCCGCTTCCGCGAGACGTCGGCGACCGGTTCGCTCCGGGTCCTCGAGCGGACCGCCTAGCGCCTGCGGGCATCCGCCGCGTCGAGGTAGCGGCCCCGCCGCCGGGGAGCCGCGGTCAGGCGGTCAGTCGCCGGAGCGGTCGCCGGCCGGGGTGTCCTCCTCGGCGTCGAACACGACCGGCAGCAGCTCGTCGTGCCGGGTGAACAGGCCACTGGCGGGCGAGCCGCCGGCCAGCCCGTCGGCCGCCAGCACCACGGCCGAGGCCGTGTAGGTCGAGCGCTCACCGGCGGGGAAGCGGGCCTCGCCGGGGAACACGGTCCCGGTCCAGTAGCGGCCGTCGTCGGTGCGGTACTGCTGCGCCCAGGCGAAGAGGGCCTCGGCCTCGGCACGGTTGCCCACGGCCAGCTGCGCCAGGGCGCACTCGCACGTCTCGGCGGCCGTGACCCACGGCCGGTCGGACACGCAGCGCACGCCGCGGCCCTCCATCACGAAGCCCTCGTACCGGGACGCCATCCGGGTGCGGCCGTCCTCCCCGTCGATCACCCCGGCGAGGACCGGGTAATACCAGTCCATCGCCCAGCGGTGCTTGGGGGAGAAGGCCTCGGGCACGTGGCGGATGACGTGGGACAGGCGGGCCGCCGACAGCTCCCAGTCGGGCCGCTCGTGGCCGAGCAGTTCGGCCAGGGCGATGGCGCAGCGCAGGCTGTGACAAATCGAGGACGAGCCGGTGAGCAGGGCGAACGACCACGGCGTGCCGTCGGCGTGCCGCGCCCACAGGATCTCGCCGCGGGGCGTCTGCAGCCCGAGGACGAAGTCGATCGCCGCCTCGACGACCGGCCACAGGGCCTCGGCGAAACCCCGGTCCTGCGTGCAGAGCCAGCGGTGCCAGACACCGGCGGCGACGTAGGCGCAGACGTTGGCGTCCAGCTTGTCCTGCTCGACGCGGTCGGCCAGGTAGTACTGGTGCCACGAGCCGTCGGGGCGCTGCATGTCCGCGAGCCAGGTGAAGGCCCGCTCCGCCTCGGCGTGGCGCCCGCCCAGCGTGAGGGCCATGGCGGCCTCGACGTGGTTCCACGGGTCGGCGTGCCCGCCGGGGAACCACGGGATCATCCCCGAGGGCAGCTGCCACTCGGCGATGGCGTCGACGGTCTGCTGGAGGTCGTTGGCGGCCACGATGCCGGGGACGTCGACCAGGGTCATGCGGGAGGGTCCTCGGGCTTGCGGGCGTACACGACGATGCTCTTGCCGACCACCGGCGACAGCAGGCGGTCGGCGAGGCGGGTGAGGCGGTGCCAGGGCTGGGTGCCCGAGATGTCCCACACCAGGACCTGGTGGTAGGCGCGCACCAGCGGGTGCCGGTCGTCGGTCGGGCCGACGGCGCAGCGCAGCCACCAGTAGGGGGCGTGGATGCCGTGGGCATGATGGGCGCCCCGGGGGGCCAGCCCCGCGGTCCGCAACTTCGCCCGAAGACCGGACTCGCGGTAGATGCGCACGTGGCCGCCCTCGACGAAGGGGGCGTGGTACTCGTCCGACAGGGCCCAGCAGATGCGCTCGGCCAGGTAGGCGGGGACGGTGACGGCCATGGTGCCGCCGGGCCGCAGCACCCGGGCCAGCTCGGCGATGGCGGCCTCGTCGTCGACGATGTGCTCGAGGACCTCCGCGGCGATGATCCGGTCGAACGAGGCGTCGGGGAACGGCAGCGCCGTGGCATCGCCCCGGGTGGGCGTGCACGCGCCCCCGGCCGCGACCTCGCCCGAGTCGGCCATCGCCCGGGCCATGCCGGCGACGTCCTTGAGCTCGCCCTCGTCGTAGTCGAACGCGGTCACCCGGGCGCCGCGGCGCAGTGCCTCGAAGGCGTGCCGCCCCGCCCCGCAGCCGAGGTCGAGGAGGCGGTCGCCGGGGCCGAGTCCGAGCCGGCCGTAGTCGACCGTCAGCACGGGCGGTCGGCGTGGCCGTCCAGCAGGATGCGGTACTGCTCGACCGTCTTCCCGGCCGTGTGCCGCCAGGACCACTGGTCCACGACGCGCTGGCGGCCGGCGGCACCCACGGTGGCGCGCAGGTCGTCCTGGTCGAGCGCCCAGCGCAGCTTGGCGGCCAGTGCCTCGCTGTCGCCGGGGGGCACCACGAGCGCGGTCTCGCCGTCCGTCCCGACCACCTCGGGCAGGGCGCCGCCGGAGGTCGCCACGAGCGGCGTCCCGCACGACATCGCCTCGATGGCGGGCAGGGAGAAGCCCTCGTACAGCGACGGCACGACGGCCAGCTCGGCCTCGGCATACAGCTCGATGATCCGCTCGTCGGGGACGCCGGTGATGAACTCGACGTGGTCCTCCAGGCCCAGCTTGCGGATCGTGCGGTCGGCCTGCCCGTCCGGCTTGCGCTTGCCGATGACGACCAGGTGGGCGTCGTCGCGCTCGGTGCGGACCTTGGCCAGCGCCTCCAGCAGGTAGCGGAGGCCCTTCATCGTCACGTCGGCGCTGGCGGTGGTGATGAGCCGCCCGGGCACCGGCCGGACCTCGGGCTTGGGCTTGAACAGGTCGACGTCGACGCCGACCGCCACGATCGCCATCTTCGACGGGTCGACGCCGTGGTCGGCGACGATGTCGCCGAACGAGTTCTCGGACACCGTCACGAGGCGGTCGAGTCGCTGCGCCACCCGCGACTGCATCTTCGTGAACGAGTACCAGCGGCGCAGCGTCAGCTTCAGGTACCAGCCGTAGGCGTGCTCGATCTCGAGCCGCCGGTCGACGGTGATCGGGTGGTGCACGGTCGAGAGCACCGGCAGCCCGAGGCGCTTGATGCCGAGCAGGCCGTAGCCGAGCGACTGGTTGTCGTGGACCAGGTCGAACTGGTCCGTGCGGTTCTTCAGATGCGACCAGGCCCGCAGGCTGAAGGCCAGCGGCTCGGGGAACTGCCCTGCCGAGAACGACGTGACCTCGACGTAGTCGTGCCAGGACTTGAGCTCCCAGATACCCGGCATGCGCATCGGGAAGTGGTCGTTGTAGATGTCCAGGCTGGGCAGCTCGACGAGGCGCACCCGCTCGTCGAGGACCGGGTAGGGCTGGCCGCCCAGGACCTCGACGTGGTGACCGAGGTCCGTCAGCGCCTTGGCGAGGTGCCGGACGTAGACGCCCTGGCCACCCACGTGTGGTTTCCCCCGGTAGGCGAGCAGGGCGATGCGCAAGGGGCGATCCTCGGCATGCATGAGCCGCAACCTTTCCGCTCAACTGACCGGCCGGTCAAGTTCCTGGTGTGGACGCGGCGGGAGGGCGGTGCCGCAGTCCGGCGGCAGGCTAGCGGACGTTTGCAGGCGGACTGTGACCGCCCGGCACCCTGCGCGTTGCCCCGACACCGCCGCGTGTCACGTCCGGAGAACCTTGTGTGAACAGGTCCGGGGCGCGCCGGATCCGGCGCCGCCGGCTCAGCCCACCGGGTCCAGCAGCGACTCGAGGAAGCTCTGAGGGTCGCGCTACCGGGTGGGCGCCGGGGCGGGCGGAGTCGCCGGCACCGGGGTCGGCGGGCGGGTCGTCGTGGGCGCCAGGCTCGTGGGTGGGGCGGTCGGGGCAGGGGCCGACGCCGGGCCGGTGGGGGGCGGTGAGGTGGAGGCCGGGGCGCCGGTCGAGGGGGGCGACGGTGGCCGGGTGAGGGCGGGCGACGTGCTATCCGTGGGGTCGTGCGCAGCGTGGTGCAGCGGGTGTCCCGAGCCAGCGTGACGGTCGACGGGGAGGAGGTCGGGGCGATCGGCCCCGGCCTCTGCGCGCTCGTGGGCGTGACCCACGACGACGGTCCCGACCAGGCGGCCGCCCTGGCCCGCAAGCTGTGGCACCTGCGGGTGTTCGAGGACGACGGCGGCGCCATGAACCGCTCGGTGGCCGAGACGAGCGGCGCCGTGCTCGTCATCAGCCAGTTCACGCTCTACGGCGACACCCGCAAGGGCCGCCGGCCGTCGTTCGTGGGCGCGGCCCGCCCGGAGCAGGCCGAGCCGCTGGTCGACCGGGTCGTGGCCGAGCTGCGCGAGCTGGGCGCCACCGTCGCCACCGGCCGGTTCGGGGCCGACATGGCCGTCGACCTCGTCAACGACGGCCCGGTCACGATGATCCTCGACGTCTGAGCCCCGGGGGGCGTCAGTCCTCCGAGGGCTCCCCGTCGGCCTCGGCGACGGGCCGGCGCTCCGGCCGCGGGGCGGGCCCGGGGTCGGGCCCGTCGACGGCGACGAGGTCGCCCCCGCCCGACTTGGCGTCCTCCGTCGCCACCGGTCCGGCGCCCCGGCGGCGGGCGCCCCGGGGGACCAGCACTGCCGCCAGTACCAGGCTGACCACGGCCACCAGCACGCCGGGGAGCAGGCCCAGGCCGGTGTAGAGCGTGGTGCCCTCCCGCCGGCCGACCGTGCCCTGCAGCACGGCCTGCTCGGACACGGCCGTCCGCTGGTGGACGGTCCCGTCAGGGCCGATGATCGCCGAGAACCCGGTCGGCGCCGCCTGCAGCACCCACCGGCCGGACTCGATGGCCCGCATCCGGGAGGAGGCGATCTGCTGGGTCTGCACGAGCGTCCCCGTGAAGGACGAGCCGTTCGTCGGGTTGAGCACGACCTCGGCCTCCTCCACGACGCCCTCGCGCACCCGGTCCCCGAAGAAGACCTCCCACGAGATGACCACCGACAGGCGGCCCACC
>DATFOS010000003.1:0-24439 GCA_035265325.1 Acidimicrobiales bacterium | reverse complement strand
GAGGTGACCGCCACCGAGCTGGCCAGCGTCGAGCTGAAGATGGCCTGGAACACCTTGATGCCCTTGAGGCGGCGGTGCGCCACGACGGCGAGCAGCACGCCGAACACGACGCCCGTCGGCACCGTCAACAGCACGAACTGGAGGCTGTGCCACAGCCCCTCGCGGAAGTCCTCGCTGGCCAGCTGCTCGCGGTACTGCGCCAGCCCCACCGACTCGTGGTAGCTGCCGTTGCGCCGGGACTCGAACGTGCCCCAGTAGACGATGTTGAGGAACGGCCGGTAGGCGAAGATGACGAAGACGACGATCGACGGCAGCAGGAACAGGGCGGCGAGCGCCGTCTCGCGCCCGTTGACCGGCCCCAAGAGGCGCCTCACGGCAGCCGCGCGGTGGTGTCGGGGTCGAACACGTGCACGTGCGCCGGGTCGACCGTGAGCCCGACGGTGGCGCCCGACGCCTCGGGGCCGGTGCCGGGCTGGCGGACCACGATCGCGGCGTCGCCCACCGTCGCCGCCACGAGGCGCTCGTGGCCCAGCCACTCGACAGCCCGCACCTTGGCCACGATCGGCCCGCCGTCGGCGAGCGTCAGGTGCTCGGGCCGGGCGCCGACCACGACCGGGCGCCCCTCCTCGAGGCGGGTGACGAGCCCCGGCGGGACGGGGAACCGGCTCTCGCCCACGAGCACGGCCGGCCCGCCGCCGGCGGTCGTCACCGTGCCGGCCAGCGTGTTCATCGGCGGTGTGCCGACGAACTGGGCGACGAAAAGGTTGGCCGGCGCCTCGTAGACCTCGTGCGGCGTGCCCACCTGCTGGAGGCGGCCCATCGACATCACCGCCATGCGGGTGGCCATGGTCATGGCCTCGACCTGGTCGTGGGTCACGTAGATGACCGTCGTCTCGACCCGCCGGTGGAGGTCGACCAGCTCGATGCGGGTCTGCGCCCGCAGCTTGGCGTCGAGGTTGGAGAGTGGCTCGTCCATCAGGAAGGCCTGCGGGCGGCCCACGAACGCCCGGGCGAGCGCCACCCGCTGGCGCTGGCCGCCGGACAGGGCCGCCGGCTTGCGGTCGAGGTAGGGCGTCAGGTCGAGGACCCGGGCCGCCTCGTCGACGCGCGCCCGCCGCTCGGCCTTGGTGAGCTTGCGCTCGGGCCCGTCGGGGCCGTCGACGTGGTACTTCCGCACGATCAGCGGTGACTCGATGTTCCGCGCCACGCTCATGTGCGGGTAGAGCGCGTAGCTCTGGAACACCATCGAGACGTCGCGCCGGGCCGGCTCGACGTCGTTGACGACCCGGTCGCCGATCGAGAGCGTCCCGTCGCTGATGGCCTCGAGCCCGGCGATCATGCGCAGGGCGGTCGTCTTGCCGCAGCCCGATGGGCCGAGCAGCACCATGAACTCGCCGTCGCCGATGGCGAGGTCGAGTTGGTCGACGGCCACCACGTCGTCGAAGCGCTTGGAGACCCTGTCGAAGGTGACGCTGGCCACGCTTGCCTCCTGTCCCACCCGCGGACCCTCACGGGCGCCGCAAACCTAGGCACGTTCGGTGACCCTGCGGTGGACATCGCGTGGACGGCCAGTGGCCGCCGGCCGATCACCGCGCCACGGAGGGTCAGAAGTTACTGATCACGGCGTCGAAGACGCGATCGATCGTCTGCGGGTCGGACGAGTCGTAGACGGCCGCCGACGTGGCGTCGGCGATCTGCCGCAGCGTCGGCAGGTCGGCGTCCGAACCATAGCCGATGGGGAACACACGTACGGGCCGGCTGTCCTGGCCCTCGCTCCCCGCCTCCAGCGTGGCCAGCAGCTCGCTGAGCTGGTCGCGGTCGTCGGAGGTGTCGCCGTCGTCGTTGAAGCCGTCCGACAGCAGGACCACGGCGTTGATGCGCGCCGGGTCGTACCCGGCGACGGCATCCTCGTAGGCCCGCTGGGTCACCTCGTAGAGCGGCGTGCCGTTCACGGGGACGAGGTCGCGGATGCGGTTGGCCAGGTCCTCCCGGACGTCGCCGACCCTGGTCGGCGACACCAACTCCAACACCTGCTGGTCGCCGGCGTCCCCCAGCTCGGTCGAGAAGACCCAGAGCCCGACCTCGTCGTCGTCGTTGAACTGTTCGAGCGCCTCGGCGGCGGCCGTCTTGGCCAGGTCGAGCTTGGTCTCGCCGGTCTCGGGGTCGCCGAGGTCGCCCATGGACCCGGACACGTCGATGACGAGCAGCACCCGCGCCGACTTGCGCTGGTCGGCCCAGTCGTCGAGCAGCTGCGTGAGCACGGCGCCGTCGGGCAGGTCGAGCAGGGTCTGCGGCGGCTCGGGGTTCACGCCGTTGCCCTCGCTGATCGGGTCACCCACCGTCACGTCGGGGTTGGCCGGGCGGAACCCGTACTCCAGCACCCGCTCCTGGTTCTCCGGCTCGGTCACGAAGTCGACGAACAGCCCCGCCGCCTCGGCCTCGCGGTCGTCGACCCACTCGGCGTCCAGCGTGATCATGGGGTTGTCGCTGTAGAGCGTCCCCTCCTCGGGGTAGATCGCCACGAGGGGGACGCGGGGCGGCCGGGGCTCCTCGCCCTCGGCGAGGATGCCGTCGGGGTTGCCGGCGTTGTAGTCCAGGACCGACTTCTCCTCGACGGCGACGGCCGACACGTAGCTGTAGGGGTTACCTCGCTGGTCGGCCCGATACCAGTTGTTGAGGAACGTGAGCGTCGTGTCGCCGTAGTGGACGACCGCCGACTCGACGCCCCGGGCGAACTCGTCGACGGCCGGGTCCTCGAGGTCCTCGAGGGAGAGCCCGCTCGTGGTCCCGGCGCCGGCGTAGGCCTGCGCCACCAGGGCGGAGAGGCCGCTGGTCGAGAAGTTGGGGTTGGTCTTGCCCAGGCGGAACGGCCCCCACTCCGGATGGCCCTGCGAGCCCCAGCCGGCGCCGTCGCGGGCGAGCGCCAGGATGTCGCCGAAGCCGAGCGGCTCGTCGGGCCAGCCCAGCGCCTCGGCCATCGGCCGCGGCATGGCGATGACCAGGGGGCTCAGCATCGTCTCGGTGTACTCGCCGGCGATGGCGGGCTGGCCGGCCTCCTCGAGCTCGAGGTCGAGCACCGACGCCCACGACGACCCGGCCGGGGACCAGAGGACGGGGCGCGGGCCCTCGACCTCCTCGTCCCACCCGTCGGCCAGGAGGGAGGCGGCGGCGCCGGACGACTTGCGCTGGACCCGGATGCCCACGCAGTCGTCGCCGAGCTGCGCCCGGTCGCTGCCGTTGAACTCGTCGGCCAGGTCGGTGAGCAGCTCGAGCTTCTCGGGCGAGGTGGCGACGTCGACGACGAGGCAGTCGTCCCCGAACGTGCCGCCCCCGTCCCCGCCCCCTCCGGCGTCCTCGTCGCCACCCGAGCAGGCGGCCGCCACGGCGGCAGCGCACAGCAGCACCGCCAGTGGGCGGAGGTGTCGCGTCATCGGTCGGAACCCTCGCGTCGTCATCGGTCGCCGTTCATCGGGTGGCGGAACCCCACAGGTCGAGCAGGGCCTGCATCACCCCGCCGGAGGGCAGGCCGTCGTCGTCCGGCAGCTCGACACCGTCGTCGAGGCCCTCGGCCGCCGGCTCGTCGTCGACCCGCCAGCCCGTTTCGGCCAGCGCCCGGCGCAGCTGCTCGTCGCCGGCGACGTCGTCAGCGGCGTCGCCGGCGTCGCCGATCGGCACCGCCACCAGGTCCGCCGTGGTCACGGGCGCAGGGTAGAGCACCCGGAACCCGTCGCGGCCGGCAGCCTCGCGGGTCGTCACCTCGAGGGCGCCGGCGGCGCTGAACGCGCCGGGGCCGCGGGTGACCATGCGGGCCACCGGGTCACCCTCGGCGGCCTCGCCGGCGTCGGCGCCGAGCGCGGCCAACCAGCCAGAGAAGCCGCCGGAGAAGTCGTTGGAGGCGAACGACGCCGAGCCGAAGTAGCCCGCCGCCGCACCGCCCAGCACCGGGAGCCCTGCGGCGGACGTCGGGTCGGTCACTCCCACCTTGACCCGCCCCCAGCCGGCCTCTCCGCCGGCCTGGCTCCACGGCCGGTCGGCCGCGTCGCCCAGGCAGGACCACTCGATGCCGCCGGCGCAGGGGCCGGACTCCAGCGCGGCGGCCCGGTCCTCGAACAGCACCAGCGCCACCGGTGAGCGGGCGATCACGTCCGACGGCTCGCCCACCAGCTCCTCGACCTCGATGCCGCTGCGGACCGCCTCGACCCACGGGGCCGGGACGACCCAGACGGCCGGCTCGACGGCATCCGGGTCGGTGGCCCCGCGCAGCGTGTCGGCCGTGGTGCCGGCGTCCTCGACGCGGACGCCCCGCTCGCCGCCGGCGGCTTCGCAGGCGTCGGCCAGCTCGGGCGGGCACAACAGCGCGACGTCGGAGCCGCCACCGCCCCCGCCGCCCGACCCGTCGTCGCCGTCCATGGCGTTGCGGACCAGCACCGCCACCAGGATCAGCGCCACCGCGCCGATCACGGCCAGGACCTGCTTCATGCCCGGCCCTCCTGCCCGGCCGGCCCCGTGATGTCGGAGGCCGTGAGCGTCGTGAGCTGCTCGTCGGTGGGCGATTCGACCTCGACCAGGCGGCTGGCCTGGTGGGCCACGGCGGACTCGAACAGGTTGCGGGCCAGGCGGCCGTTGCCGAAGCCGCGGTCGCGGGGCTGGGCGGCGAAGAACGCCCGGGCGGCGGCGCGGGCGCCGTCGTCGAGGTGGTAGCGGCCCTTCTCGCCCAGCGATTGGAGGATGGCGAGCAGCTCGTCGTCGTCGTAGTCGGGGAAGTGGATCGTGCGGGGGAAGCGCGACTTCATGCCCGGGTTGGCGGACACCAGCCCGGCCATCTCGTCCGGGTAGCCGGCCAGGATGACCACGAGCCGGTCGCGGCGGTCCTCCACCAGCTTCACGATCGTGTCGATGGCCTCGCGACCGAAGTCGCTCTCGCCCCCCCGGGCCAGGCTGTAGGCCTCGTCCACCAGGAGGACGCCCTCGTCGGCGCGGTCGAACGCAGCCACGACACGCGGCGCGGTCTGGCCCACGAACCCGGCCACCAGGCCCGACCGGTCGGTCTCGACCAGGTGGCCCCGCGAGACGACGCCCAACGTGCGGTAGATCTCGGCCAGCAGGCGGGCGACCGTGGTCTTGCCGGTGCCCGGGTTGCCGGTGAAGACGAGGTGGCGGCTCTGCTCGAGGACGGGCAGGTCGCGCTCGCGCCGGATCTGCTCGACCCGCAGCAGGTTGGCGACGAGGCGCACCTCGCGCTTCACGGCCTCCAATCCGAGCAGGGCGTCCAGCTTGGCGAGCAGCTCCTCGATGGGCCGGGGCGGCGGGCGCTCCTTCTCGGCGGCGGTGGCCGCGGCGGTGGCGGCGTCGCCCGTCGCCACCGTCCCGACCGCGGCGGCGGGCCACCCACCCGGGGGCGGCCCGCCGGCGGGGGCGCCGACCTTCTCCCGGGACCCGCTCAGCGCCTGGTGGACGGTGGTGCGGAAGCGATCGACGGCCAGCAGCTCGGTCCGGGACGGGACCAGGTCCAGCGCTGCCACCACGTGGCCGACCTGGGAACCGAGGCGGGCGTAGAGCAGGCCGCGGGTCCCGCCCTCCCGGGCGTCGGCGTCCGCCAGGACGCCCAGGAGGGCCGACGGTTCGTCCAGCCAGGCCTTGCGGCCGGTGAGCAGGCCGGAGTCGCGGATGTCGGCCGGCTGGGACCGGCCGATCTCGGTGTCCATCCGGTGCCCGAACGTGGCGGCCAGCGCCCATAGCTCGGGGTCGGTGTGGAGGCCGTCGGCGTCGACGAAGGCGCAGGCCAGGTTGAACGCCTCGACCACCACGTCGGCGCGCAGCCGGTCGGAGCGGACGCCCTCGACCGCGGCCGCCAGCGCCTCGACCAGCGGCGTCACTCCCTCGACGAACGCCTCCACCGCGTCATCGAGCGCCGCCATCCCGCCCGCGTCGGCCACGTCAGCGGGGGTCGCGCCACATCGGCCACAGGGGCGGTCCGCCGGGCAGGTCGATCTGGCCGGTGACCGCGAAGCCGAAGCGCTCGTAGTAAGGGACGTTCTGGGGCTTGGAGGACTCGAGGTAGGCCCCGAGGCCGGTGGCGTCGCAGCGCTCGAGGACCGGCTCGACCAGCGACCGGCCCACGCCGCGGCCCTGGTGGGCGGGGTCGGTGCCGAGGAAGGCCAGGTACCAGTGCGGTGCCCGGGGGTGGGCCCGCTCCATCTTGTCGAGGCCGCCGAGGGCCCGGCGCAGCCGGGGGCCGAGGGCCGGGAGCATCACCGGGACCATGCGGACGATGTCGAGGAAGCCGACGCGCCACTCGTCCGGCGGTGCCCACATGGCGGCGCCCTGGCGCCCGTCGTTCGTGAACACCCCGTCGTGGCCGACGTGGCGGCGGCCCTCCTGGCGGAAGAACCGCCGCAGGCGCCCGAGGCGGCGGTCGCTGTCCTCGCCGAACAGCCAGGCCATGACGGGGTCGTCGTCGAAGGCGCGGGCGAGCGAGTCGGCCACGGGGCCGATGTCCTCGCCGTTCGCCTGGTGCACCGCGGCCATGCCGGCCTGAGCCTGCCACAGCCCGGCCCCCGTACCATGACCACCATGCCGACCATCGCCGAGCTCGGCCGGCGCGCCAAGGTGGCGAGCCGGGCCCTCGCCAGTGCGCCGACCGATGCCAGGGACGCCGCCCTGCTGGCGGGCGCCGACCTCCTCGTGCAGCACGCCGACGACCTCCTGGCGGCCAACGCCGCCGACGTCGAGCGGGCCGCGGCCGACGGCCAGCCGGCCACCGTGGTCGACCGCCTGCGCCTCACGCGGACGCGCATCGAAGGCATGGCCGGCGGCCTGGCACAGGTGGCGAGCCTGTCCGACCCGGTCGGTGAGGTCACAGCGGGGTGGGTGCGTCCGAACGGGCTGCGCATCCGCTCGGTCCGGGTGCCCCTCGGCGTGGTTGCGATCATCTACGAGAACCGGCCCAACGTGACCAGCGATGCCTTCGGGCTGTGCCTCAAGTCCGGGAACGCCGCCTTCCTGCGGGGCTCGTCGGGGGCGATCCGGTCGAACACGGCGATCGCCGCCGTGCTGCGCCAGGGCCTGGCCAAGGCAGGCCTGCCGAAGGACGCCCTGGTCCTGGTCGAGGACACGAGCCGCGAGGCCGCCGTCGACTTCATGCGGCAGCGCGACACGATCGACTGCCTGATCCCCCGGGGCGGGCCGTCGCTGATCCGCTCGATCCTCGACAACGCCACCGTCCCCTACGTGATCGACGGCGACGGCAACTGCCACGTCTACGTCGACGCCGCCGCCGATCTCGCCATGGCGACCGAGATCGTGGTCAACGCCAAGACCCAGCGGCCGTCCGTGTGCAACGCGGCCGAGACGCTCCTGGTCCACGAGGCCGTGGCGGCGGAGTTCCTCCCGGCCGTCGCCGCCCGCCTCGACGGCGTGGCCCTCGTCGGTGACCCGGCCACCCGGGCGCTGCTGGGCGAGGAGCGGGTGGGCGAGGCCACCGAGTCCGACTGGGCCGACGAGTACCTCGACCTGGCCCTGGCCGTGCGTGTCGTGCCGTCCCTCGACGAGGCGATCGAGCACATCACCCGCTACGGCAGCGGGCACAGCGAGGCGATCGTCACCCGCTCGCTCGCCGCCGCCGAAGGCTTCACCCAGCGGGTGGACGCCGCCGCCGTCGTGGTCAACGCCTCGACCCGCTTCGTCGACGGCGAGGAGTTCGGGTTCGGCGCCGAGATCGGCATCTCGACCCAGAAGCTCCACGCCCGCGGCCCGATGGGCCTGCGTCAGCTCACGACCCAGAAGTACGTGGTCGAGGGGGACGGCCAGGTCCGCACCTGACCGCGCCCCTCACCGCGGCGTCTTGGCCGTGATGGCCGACCGGCGCTCCTCGTCGGCGAGGCGCCGGACGTCTGGGAGTTCAGTCCTCCGTCGGTGCCCGCGCCCGGCTCGGGGCCACCCGGGGCGGCTCGTTGGGCATCTTCGGGTAGACGGGCGGCCAGGGGGCGTCCTGCAGGCCCCGCGCCATGTCGGCGTCCCACATCGCCAGGAGCGGTTCGAGCGACTGGGGGTCGCCCTCCATCGCCGCCCACGGGTCGCCGCCCGCCGCCACACGGGCGGGCACGCTGGCCAGCGTCAGCTCGTCGGGGTGGACCTGCCGCAGCGCGTCCCACGCCAACGGCGTGGACACCTGCCCACCGGGCCGCGCCCGGGCCGACCAGGCGCCGAACACGGTCTTGTGCGGGGCGTTCTGGTTGTAGTCGAGGAACACGCGGGTGCCCCGCTCCTCCTTCCACCAGGCCACGGTGAGGAGGTCGGGGCGCCGCCGCTCCAGCTCGCGCCCCACGGCGACCGCGGCGTGGCGCACCCGGTAGGAGTCCCAGCGGGGCTCGAGCCGCACATAGACGTGGATGCCCTTGTTGCCGGTCGTCTTGGGGAAGGACGCCAGGCCCTGCTCGTCGAGCAGGTCCCTGAGGACGAACGCCGCCTCGACGAGCTGCGGCCACCGCACGCCCGGCGTGGGGTCGAGGTCGAGGCGGAGCTCGTCGGCGTGGGCCGCGTCCGAGCCGTGGAACGGCCACACGTGGAAGCCCAGGCAGCCGATGTTCACCGCCCAGAGGAGGTGGGCGACGTCGGCGGCCACCATCGGGTTGGACGGCGTGCCGTTGATCGTCTCGACGGTCGTCGTCTGCAGCCAGTCGGGCGCGTTGTCCGGGATCCTCTTCTGGAAGAAGTCGGGCCCACCGGCGCCGTTCGGGAACCGCTGGAGCAGGACGGGCCGGCCGCCCATCGCCCGCATGATCGGCTCCTCGACCGCCAGGTAGTAGCGGACGAGGTCGAGCTTGGTCTCGCCCCGCTCCGGGAACATGACCTTGCGCGGGCTGGTGATGCGCACCTCGCGCCCGGCTGCCTCGACGATCTCGACCTCGGTGGCCCTCGCCATGGCCGGACCCTATCCGGGCCTCCCGGCCACCTCAGCCCGGGCGCGTGGCGGATGTGTCCCGGACGAGGGCCGTCAGTCGGCGGCGGTGGCGGGGACGACGGCCTCGATGTCGGCGTCGTCCTCCGGCGTCCGGGGCGCCACCGCGTCGGCCGGGACGACGGCCCGGGCCGGGAGCCACCGCAACACGCCCACGGCGGCCAGGGCGGTGATCCCGGCCGCCACGAGCACGGCGAGGTGCATGCCGGACAGGAAGGCGTCCTGCGAGGCGGCCAGGATGCGGTCGCCGAGGGGCCCACCGGCCTCGTTGGCGACGGCCACGCCCGCCTGGACGTTCCCGCCGACCCGCTCCAGCAGCCCGGCGGGCACGTTGGCGCCCGCCAGCGCCGAGTCGACCTGGTCGCCGTACCGCGAGGCCAGGAGGCTGCCGAGGAGGGCGACGCCCACGGCCCCGCCCACCTGGCGGGTCGTGTCGTTGACGGCCGAGCCGACGCCGGCCTTCTCGCGCGGCAGCGAGCCCATGACCGACTCGGTGGCGGGCGCCATCGTGTTGGCCAGGCCCGCGCCCAGGACGATGGTGATGCCGATCACCACGATCGTCGGCGTGCCGACGCCGACGAAGGACAGCAGCACCAGCCCCAGCGTCACGATCAGCAGCCCCGTGCCGAGGACCAGCTTGGTGCCCACCCGCTCGACCAGTCGGGCCGAGTTCGGCGCCAGCACGACCATCACCAGCGACATCGGCATGAGCATCGCCCCGGCCTTCAGCGGGCTGAAGGCGAGCACCGACTGCAGGTACTGGGTGAGCATGAAGATCATGCCCATCAGGGCCAGGAAGGTGAGCGTGATGGCGGCGCTGGCCGCGCTGAACCGCGGGTTGCGGAAGAAGGCGACGTCGAGCATCGGCTCGTCGGTCCTCCGCTCCCACACGAGGAAGGCCGCCAGTAGGGCGAACCCGACGGCGAACGCCCCCAGCACCGGGCCGGACCGCCAGCCCGTCGTCGGCCCCTCGATCAGCGCCCACAGCACGATGGCGAGGCCGGCGATCGACAGGACCGCGCCGGGCACGTCGAGCCGGGGCGCGGCCGGGTCCCGAGAGTCGGGGACGAGCAGGAAGCCGCCCACGAGGCCGAGCACGACCACGGGGACGTTGACCAGCAGGACCGAGCCCCACCAGAAGTGCTCCAGCAGGAAGCCGCCGGTGACCGGGCCGACCGCCAGGCCCAGGGCGGATACGCCGGCCCAGACGCCGATGGCCCGCCCCCGCTCCCGGGGGTCGCGGAACACGTTCGTGATGATGGACAGGGTGGCCGGCATGATGAACGCCGCCCCGACGCCCATGACGGCCCGGGCGGCGATCAGGCCGGCCGAGGAGCCGGAGAAGGCGGCGAGCGCCGACGCCGCGCCGAACACGGCCAGGCCGCCGGCCAGGGCCTTGTAGCGGCCGAAGCGGTCGCCGAGGGCGCCGGCCGTGAGAAGCAGGCCGGCAAAGACGAGGACGTACGAGTCGACGATCCACTGCAGGTCACTGTCGGCCGCCCCCAGGCCGCCGGCGCTCTCCGGGCGCGACAACGTCGGCAGCGCCACGTTGAGGATGCTGTTGTCGATCACGATCACGATGAGGCTGACGCACAGCACCACCAGCGTCAGCCATCGTCGCCGGTGCACCACGTCGTCGTCGTGCTGCCAGTTCCGCATCCGCCTCGCCGATCCGTCGCCAGTCCGAGCCCCGGAGAAGGCTACGGGCGCGATTCCCGCTTCCGGCGCGTCGCGGTCACGCACTACGGTCGTCGGCCCGACATCCGACCGAGTGCGCCGACCCCCCGCCCCCTTTCCTGGCGGGGGCGCCCACGCGCGCGTCCGGAGGCTCCGCCATGACCGACGTCCACCCCGACCTCGACGCCGAGCGCGCCTACCTCGCCGACGCCTACCGCCATCTCGCCGCCATGCACGACCGGGCCGCCCGCGCCGCGGCCGCCGCCGAGGCCGACGGCAAGTCCGACGTCGACTCGAAGATCGCCGGCGCCCACCTCCGCCACCGCCAACGCAGCCTCGACGCCGACGTCCCCGGCCTGGCCTTCGGGCGCCTCGACGACGAGGGCGGCGACCGCTGGTACGTCGGACGCCGCCACGTCGAGGACCAGCACGGCGACCCGGTCGTGGTCGACTGGCGGGCGCCGATCTCGACACCCTTCTACCGGGCCACCGCCGCCGACCCGCTGGGACTGCGCCTGCGCCGGCGCTTCCTGATGACCGGCCACGAGGTCGACGACCTCTTCGACGAGGACTTCGACGACCCCGACAGCGTCGACGCGGCCCACCACGGCGGCATCCCCGACCCGCTCCTGGCCGAGCTCGAGCGGTCCCGGACCGGCGCCATGCGCGACATCGTGGCCACGATCGCCGCCGAGCAGGACGTGATCATCCGGGCGCCGCTCGACACCTGCCTCGTCGTCCAGGGCGGCCCGGGCACGGGCAAGACCGCCGTCGGCCTGCACCGGGCCGCCTTCCTGCTCTACGAGCACCGGCCCCGCCTCGACCGCCAGGGCGTGCTCGTGGTCGGGCCGAACCCGCTGTTCCTGCGCTACATCGCCCAGGTGCTGCCGTCGCTGGGCGAGGCCGCCACCCGGCAGACGACCATCGAGCGGCTCGTGAGCGGGACGGTCGGGCGGGTGCGGGCGTTCGACGCGCCCGAGGTGGCCCGGCTCAAGGGCGACGCCCGGATGGCGCTGGTCCTGGCGCAGGGAGCCCAGGACCACCTCCGGCCGCCGGCCGAGGACGCCCGGGTCTCGACGCCGTGGGGGCCGGTCCGCCTGCCGGCCTCCGCCATCCGTGACGCCGTGGAGGAGGTCGTGGCCCGGGGCGTGCCGTTCGGCACCGGGCGCACCGCCTTCCGCACCCGCCTGGCCCGCCTGGCCCGCCTGTCCCACGAGGCCGCCCGCGGCGAGGACGCCGCCCCCGCCGACGCCTTCGCGTCCGCCTGGCGGTCGAACGCGGAGGCGAACGCCCTGGCCGGCAAGGTCTGGCCGTCCCTGTCGGCGCCGGCGTTGGTCAAGAAGCTGCTCACCAGCCGCACGGCGCTCGAGCGGGCCGCCGACGGCGTCCTCGACGAGGCGGAGCAGGCGCTGATCCTGCGCAAGGCCGGCGCCAGGCGGCTCGACGACGAGACGTGGAGCCTCGCCGAGCTGGTCCTGGTGGACGAGGCCGAGGCCGTGCTGAACGGCGTGGCCCGCACCTACGGCCACGTGGTGGTGGACGAGGCGCAGGACCTGTCCGCCATGGAGGTCCGGGCCATCGCCCGCCGCTGCCCCTCCCGGTCGATGACCGTGCTCGGCGACTTGGCCCAGGGAACGGCCCCGGCGGCGCAGTCCTCGTGGGACGACGTGGTCGCAATCCTGGGCGAGCCCGCCGCGGCCACGGTGGAGGAGCTGGCGGTCGGCTACCGGGTGCCGGCGCCGATCATCGAGCTGGCCAACCGGCTGCTCCCCGAGGTGGCGCCGAACGTCACGCCGGTCTCGTCCGTGCGCGAGGTGGGCCGGGCGCCAGAGGTCGTGGCCTGCCCGACGGCGGCGGCGCTGGCCGCCGAGGTGGCGTCCCGCTGCGCCGCGCTGGCGGGGGAGTGGGCGTCGGTGGGCGTGGTCGTCCCCGACGAGCTGTCGGACGCCGTGGCCGCCGCGCTCGAGGACGGCGACGTCGCGTACGGGGCCACGGGCCGGTCCGCCGAGGACGCCGTGGTGACGCTACTGGCGCCGCCGGAGGCCAAGGGCCTGGAGTTCGACGCGGTCGTCGTGGCCGAGCCAGCGAGCTTCACGGCCGGGGGCGTCGCCGGCGGCCGCCTCCTCTACATCGCCCTCACCCGGGCGGTGCAGGAGCTGACCATCGTCCACGTGGCGCCCTTGCCGGAAGCCCTCGCCGCCTGAGCGTCGTTCAAATCCTGGCCACGGCTCGCGGGATTCCGATTGACCCTGCGGTCAATCGCGCTTGTAGCCTGGCCGGATGAGCGAACCGGCGTACCGCTTCGAGTCCGTCCCGGCCGTGCGCGACTCCCTGCGCAAGGTCGACTACCTGGCCGACGACGGTATCGCCGGCATCGTCTACCTCGCGGACCGGCTGGGCAAGCCGGTCCTTGTCGAAGGCCCGGCGGGCACGGGTAAGACGCAG
Organism: Acidimicrobiales bacterium; assembly: GCA_035265325.1. Classification (GTDB taxonomy): domain Bacteria; phylum Actinomycetota; class Acidimicrobiia; order Acidimicrobiales; family VFJN01; genus DATCLS01. Next base: position 11,358 of record DATFOS010000003.1, on the reverse strand, counting down.
CTCGCCAAGTCGGTGGCGGAGATGTCGGGCGCCCGGCTCATCCGCCTGCAGTGCTACGAGGGGCTCGACGAGTCCAAGGCGCTGTACGAGTGGAACTACAAGAAGCAGCTGCTGCGCATCCAGGCCGAGCGCAACGAGGGCGCCACGTGGTCCGACGTCGAGGACGACATCTTCTCCGACGACTTCCTCCTCACCCGGCCGCTGCTCGAGGCGATCCGCTCGCCGGAGCCCGTCGTGCTGCTCATCGACGAGGTCGACCGGGTCGAGGTGGAGACCGAGGCCCTGCTGCTCGAGATCCTCTCCGACTACCAGGTGTCGATCCCCGAGCTGGGCACGGTCACGGCGAACCAGATCCCGCTGGTGTTCCTGACCTCGAACAACACCCGCGAGCTGTCCGAGGCGCTCAAGCGGCGCTGCCTCTTCCTCCACGTCGACTACCCCGACCTGGACCGGGAGCGCGAGATCGTGCTCACCAAGGTCCCCGGCATCACCGATGCGCTGGCCGACCAGGTGGCCCGCATCGTGCGGTCGATCCGCCAGCTCGAGCTGAAGAAGCCGCCGTCGGTGTCCGAGACGATCGACTGGGCCCGCACGCTCCTGCTGCTCGGGGTCGAGCAGGTCGACGCCGCCACGGCCACGGGCACGGCCAACATCCTGCTCAAGTACCAGACCGACATCGCCCGGGCCACCAAGGAGCTCGAGTCCGACTCGACGCTCGGGGGCGAGCCGGCCGCCGCCGCCAAGCCCTGGCGCAATGCCTGACGACGCCGGCCCCTCCCCGACCGACAACGGGGGGAACGGCGCCGCGGACGCCGGCATCACGGCCGGCCGCCACGGCACGGCCGGCGGGTGGGGCGGTGCCGACTCGCCCGACGCCGGCAACGGTCAGGTCACCCGCGACGACTCCCGGCCCGAGCTCGCCCGGGCCACGCCCGGCGGTGCCGCCGGGGTGGTGCACGCCTCCACCCGGCTGACCGAGCTGGGGGCCGGCATCGCCCTCACCGAGCTGATGTCCGGCTTCATCGCCGAGCTGCGGACCGCCGGCCTGCCGGTCAGCCTCACCGAGAACCTCGACGCCATGGAGGCCGTCCGGCACATCCCGATCGAGGACCGCCAGGCCTTCAAGTACGCCCTCGGCGCCACGCTCGTGAAGAACGCCGCCCACTGGCGCGTGTTCGAGACCGTGTTCGAGGTGTTCTTCTCCCTGCGGGGCAGCGAGTACGCCCTCACCGACGAGCAGGCCGAGGCGCTGGCCGAGCTCGAGGAGCAGCTCGGCGAGCCGGGCGAGCGGGGCGAGCAGCAGGGCGGCGGCGTCCAGGGCGAACCGATGACGCCCGAGCAGCTCGCCGAGATGCTCTACAGGGCGCTGGCGCAGGGCAACGAGGCGCTGATGAAGGCGCTGGCCCGCCAGGCCGTCCGCCGCTACGCCGGCATGGAGCCGGGCCGTCCCGTCGGCGGCACGTACTACCTGTACCGCACGCTGCGGAACCTCGACCTCGACGGCGTCCTCGACAAGCTGATGCAGCAGGCCCGCGAGGAGGCCCCCGAGCAGCTCACCCCGCTCGAGGAGCGGCTGGAGCGCGACGAGTTCGACGCCCGGGCCGACCAGCTCCGCAAGGAGATCGAGGCCGAGATCCGCCGGCGCCTCGTCGCCGACCGGGGCGTCGAGGCGATGGCGCGCACGCTGCGCAAGCCGCTGCCGGAAGACGTCGACTTCATGCACGCCAGCCGCGAGGAGATGGTCGCCCTGCGCAAGGCGATCTACCCGCTGACCCGCAAGCTGGCGGTGCGCCTCGCCCGCAAGCGGCGCCACGGGCGCAAGGGCCCGCTCGACTTCCGCTCGACCGTACGGCACTCGCTGTCGACGGGCGGCGTGCCGGTCGAGCCCCGCTTCCGCTACCCGCGGCCGGCCAAGCCGGAGATCTTCGTGGTGGCCGACATCTCGGGATCGGTGGCGGCGTTCGCCCGCTTCACGCTCCACCTGGTGTACGCCATCAGCAACCAGTTCTCGAAGGTGCGGTCGTTCGTGTTCATCGACGGCATCGACGAGGTCACCCGGCTGTTCGAGGGCACCGAGGACATCGCCGAGGCGGTCCACCGGGTCAACACCGAGGCCGACGTCATCTGGGTCGACGGGCACTCCGACTACGGCCACGCCTTCGAGGTGTTCTGGAACAAGTGGGGCAAGCAGGTCGGCCCCAAGACCACGGTCCTGCTGCTGGGCGACGCCCGGAACAACTACCACGCGTCCCAGAGCTGGGTGGTCAAGGAGATGCGCCACCGCGCCCGCCACGTCTACTGGCTGAACCCGGAGCCCCGCAGCTACTGGGACACCGGCGACTCGATCATCGGCGACTACGCCGCCCACTGCGACGGCGTCTTCGAGTGCCGCAACCTCCGCCAGCTGGAGAAGTTCGTCGACAACCTCGTGTGAGGGCGGTCCCTCATATCGTTGCAGCATCGAACTAGATGGTTGTAGGGTGCAACCATGTCGCGGGAGAGGGTCGACGACCTGCAGGGGCGCCTCGTGGCGTTCGTGCGGGCGTTCGGGTTGCACCGGGGGGACGAGACGCCCTGCGGGGCGCCGATCCCGGTGTCCGAGGCGCATGCGCTGACCGTGCTCGACGAGGCGGGCCGGGACGGGGTGGGGCAGGGCGAGCTGGCGCGGCGGCTGCGGTTGACCAAGTCGACTGTGTCGCGGCTCGTCGACCAGCTCGCCGACAAGGGCTGGGTCGAGCGGCGGGCGCTGCCGGGCGACGGGCGACGGCGGGCCGTCGTGCTCACCGAGAAGGGGTCCGTCGTGGCCGGCGACGTCGCCGGGCGGCGGGCCGAGCGGATGGCGCGCCTGCTGGACCGGATCCCCGAGGGTGAGCGGGCGACCGTCCTCGCCGCCCTCGACACGCTCGTGGAGGCGGCTCGTGAGGACTGACCGGCGACCCGGCGCCGCGCGGGCGGGCGTGGTGCTCGCCGCGCTGGCCTTGGCCTTGGGCGTGGCCCTGGGCCTGGCGGCCTGCGGTGGCGGCGGCGACGCGGGCGACGACGGCCTGGCCGACCGCCAGCAGGAGGTGGCCGAGCGGGGCGAGGGCGTGATGCCGTTCGACCTGGAGGCCACGACCCACCGGTTCGAGCCGACGGCGGACGGGCTGGTGCAGACCGTGGTGGCGGACGACCCGTCCGACGCCGCCAACGTGTCGCTCGTGCGGGAGCACCTGACGGACGAGGCCGAGCGGTTCGCCGCCGGCGACTACGACGACCCCGCCGCCATCCACGGCGAGGAGATGCCGGGGCTCGCCGAGCTCGAGGCGGGGGCCGACCGCATCGACGTCGCCTACGCCGAGGCGGACGCCGGCGGCCGGATCACGTACACGACCGCCGATGCCACCCTCGTCGACGCCCTCCACCGCTGGGCCGAGGCGCAGGTCATGGACCACGGCACCCACGCCGACCCCGGCCGGACGGACCCCACCGCCTGACATCGACCACCCGGGAGAGGGCCGCCGGGCCCGGGGCACGGGACGCGTGATCCGAACGTTGTGGGAGCGGTTCCATTGACACTGTAAGAGTCCGGGCTTATGGTCCCCCCGCAGGAGGGAGTGGGAGCGCTTCCATAGGCGCCCACCAGGAAGGTCGGGGGAGGGGAATGATGGCGACCATCGCCGATGTGGCCGCGCGCGCCGGCGTAGGCGCCAGCACCGTGTCGCGCGTCCTCAACGATCATCCCCGGGTTTCCGCCGCCACCCGCGTCAGGGTCCTCGACGCCATCGTGGCCCTCGACTACCGGCCCAGCCCGCTGGCGCAGGGCCTGCCGCGGGGCCGCAGCCATGCGCTGGGCGCCGTCGTCCCGTTCTTCACCCACGCCTCGGCCGTCGAACGGCTGCGGGGCGTGGTGGCCGGCCTGGGAGACAGCAGGTACGACCTGGTCCTCTACAACGTCGAGTCGCCGCGGCAGCGGGACGAGCAACTGGCTTCGCTCACCCGCCGCAGCCGGGCGGACGGCCTTCTCATCGTGTCGCTGCCTCCGCCGGCGGACGACCTGGCCCGCCTGGCCTCGGCCGGGGTGCCGGTGGTCCTGCTCGACGCCCGCGGCGAGGGCGTGCCCGCCGTGCTCACCGACGACGTCGAGGGCGGCCGCATCGCCACCCGCCACCTGCTGTCGCTGGGCCACGAGCGCGTCGCCTTCGTCGGCGACGACCCCGCCAACCCGTTCGGTTTCGTGTCCAGCAGCGAGCGCTAGCGGGGCTACCGCGAGTCGCTCGCCGCCGCCGGGCTCACGGTCGACCCGGACTACGTCGTGCACGGGCCCCACGTCCGGGGCGTGGCCCGGCGGCTCACCGAGCACCTGCTGGCCCTGCGCCACCCGCCGACCGCGGTGTTCACGGCGTCGGACACCCAGGCGCTCGGGGTGCTGGAGGCGGCCCGGTCCGCCGGGCGCCGCGTGCCCGAGGACCTGTCGGTCGTCGGCTTCGACGACATCGAGGTCTCGCGCTACGCCCGGTTGACTACCGTGCGGCAACCCCTGTTCGAGAGCGGCCGGCGGGCAGCCGGCCTGCTGCTCGAGGCCCTGGCGGCCGAGGAGCCGCCGCCGGCCGTCACCCACCAACTTGACGTCGAGCTCGTGGTGCGCTCGACGACGGCATCACCGCCCGCCGCCGGGAGGGCGGCGGGCGGGCCGGACGACTCCACCCTCCCGGGGAGCGAAACCGATGGCACAGATCGTTCTCGATGACGTCTGGAAAGTGTTCGCCGACGGTACCGAGGCCGTCCGGTCGTTCGGCCTCGAGATCACCGACGGCGAGTTCATGGTCCTCGTCGGACCGTCGGGCTGCGGCAAGACCACCGTCCTGCGCATGGTCGCCGGGCTCGAGGCCATCTCGAAGGGGGAGGTCCGCATCGGCGAGCGCGTGGTCAACGACGTGCCGCCCAAGTCCCGCGACATCGCCATGGTGTTCCAGAGCTACGCGCTGTACCCGCACATGTCGGTGTTCGACAACATGGCGTTCGGACTCAAGCTGGCGCACGTCCCCAAGGCCGAGATCGACACCAGGGTGCGCGATGCGGCCCGCATCCTGGGCCTCGAGGAGCTGCTGGCCCGCAAGCCCAGGGCTCTCTCGGGCGGCCAGCGCCAGCGCGTGGCCATGGGGCGGGCCATCGTGCGCCACCCGCACGCCTTCCTGATGGACGAGCCGCTGTCCAACCTCGACGCCAAGCTGCGCGTGCAGACCCGGGCCGAGATCGCCCGGCTGCAGCACGAGCTGGGCGTCACCACCATCTACGTGACCCACGACCAGATCGAGGCCATGACCATGGGGGACAGGGTGGCGGTCATGCGCAAGGGCGTGCTACAGCAGGTCGACACGCCGCAAGCCCTGTACGAGAACCCGGTCAACCTGTTCGTTGCCGGCTTCATCGGCTCGCCGTCCATGAACCTGCTCGAGGTGACGGTGGCCGCCGGCGACGGCGGCGCGCTGGCCATCGCGCTCGGCGACCAGCGCCTGGCCATCCCGGACGAGGTGCTGGCCGCCCGCCCCGCCCTGCGTGGCTACGAGGGCAGGCCGATCGTGCTCGGCATCCGCCCGGAGGACATGGAGGACGCAACGCTGGTGGCCGACGCCCCCGCCGGGCACCGGCTCACGTCCACGGTCGAGCTGGTCGAGGCGCTGGGGTCGGACCTGTTGGTGCACCTCCCTGTCGACGCCCCGCCGGCCGCCACCGAGGACGTGCGCGAGCTGGCCATCGACATCGACCCGGCGGCACCCGACACGGCGGTCATCGGGGACGCGAGCCGCGCCAGGGTCATCGCCAGGCTCAGCCCGCGGGCGCGGATCGTGCCCGGGCAAAAGGTCGAGCTGGTGGTCGACACGCACCGCCTGCACTTCTTCGACCCGGACGACGGCTCGGCCGTCACCGGGTGACCGGCCTCACGGCCACGAGAGACCTCAAGGGACAATCCTTCAACGAAGGGGGAGAGAGTCATGCGAATTCGCCGGTTCATGGCGATTCCGATCGCCGTCGTGCTGCTGGCCGGCGCGTGCGGGGGTGACGACGACGACGATGATGCGGCAGGCGACGACAACGCCGCCACGGAGAGCGGGGGAGGTGAGGACACGGGCTCGGTGAACATCCTGTCGGCGGTCGAGCCCGAGGAAGCCGAGGTCGTCCAGGGCGTCCTCGACAGCACGGTGAACGACGACGCCGACTACACGGCCGAGATCGAGGCCTCGGGTGACTTCGAGGAGCAGTTCGAGATCAGGGCCGAGGGCGGCACGCTCGACATCGCGCTGCTGCCCCAGCCTGGGCAGGTGGCCGCCGCGGTCGACCAGGGCGCGGTGGCGCTCGAGGACATGGGCTTCGAAGTCGACCAGCTCACCGACCAGTTCGGCGACTACCTGATGAGCCTCGTCGAGGTGGACGGCAAGCACTACGGCATGCCGACCAACGTCAACCTCAAGAGCATGGTCTGGTACCCGAAGGACGACTTCGACGCGGCCGGGTACGAGGTGCCCGACACGTGGGACGACCTGCTCGCCCTGAGCGACCAGATCGTGGCCGACGGCAGCACGCCCTGGTGCGTGGGCTACGAGTCCGAGGGCGCCACCGGGTGGCCGGCCACCGACTGGATGGAGGACATCATGCTCCGTACCGCCGGGCCCGACACCTACGACCAGTGGGTGAACCACGAGATCCCGTTCAACGACCCGGCCGTCCTGACGGCCACCGAGCGGTTCGGGGAGATCATGTTCGGGGACGGCTACGTCCTCGGCGGTGCCGACCAGACGCCGTCGATCGCATTCGGCGACGCCCCCGGCCCGATGTTCGAGGATCCGCCGAACTGCTGGCTGCACCGTCAGGCGAGCTTCATCAACGCCTTCTTCCCGGCGGAGGCCGAGGCGGGCGTCGACTACGACTGGTTCCCGTTCCCGGAGATCGATCAGCAGGCCACGCTGATCGCCGGCGAGTTCGCGGTGGCGTTCCGTGACGCCCCCGAGGTCCGCGACTTCCTGGAGCAGTTCGCCGGTGAGGAGGTCCAGTGTGGGATGGGCGGCGAGACGGGTTCGTCCCGGTTGTCGCCGAATCTGGACGTCGAAGCCGACTGCTACGCCAACGAGATCCTGGCCGACTCGTCCGAGATCGTCAGTGCGGCATTGGAGGACGGCACCGCACGCTTCGACGCCTCGGACCAGATGCCACCGGAGGTCGGCTCCGGCAGCTTCTGGACCGGGATGATGACGTACATGCAGGAGGGGCCCGACTCCGCGGAGGGCGTGCTCGGCGACATCGAGGCCAGCTGGCCGACGTGATCTGCGGGTGGGGAGCGGCCGTGCGGCCGCTCCCCACCGTGTCCCGGGAAGGGGATGACGTGACGTGACCGCGATCGATGAACCGGCGGCGGAGCCGGAACAGGCGCCTACCGCACCGGGGCCGGCGCCGGCGCCGGCGCCACGGCGTGGCCTGCCGCCGGCGCTGCGCGCTGCCGGCGTGGTGGCGGTGCTGGCCGCCGCCGTCGCGCTGCTGTGGTTGACCTTCGGCTTCCTGCGCGACGCCGACGCCAACCGTTTCGTGCTGGTGGGCGTCGCCATCACGGTGGGCGCGGCCGGCGTGTTCTTCTTGTACTGGGCCATGAACTGGGCGGTCGACGCCCTGCCCGAGAGGTTCCGCGAGGGCGTGCGGCCCTACGTGTTCGTGGGGCCGGCGATGGTGATACTCGCCGTGTTCCTGGTCTACCCGGTGATCAACACGATCCTGATCAGCTTGGGGGACGCCCAGGGCGAGGGCTTCGTCGGGCTCGACAACTACCGGTTCGTGTTCACCGACAGCAGCATGCTGCGGGCCATTCGCAACACGGCCGGCTGGATCATCATCGTGCCGCTGGTCGGCGTGTCGGTCGGGCTCGCGTTCGCCGCGCTGACCGACCGGCTCCGCCGCGGCGAGGCCGTCGCCAAGTCGCTGATCTTCCTGCCCATGGCCATCTCGTTCGTGGGCGCGGCCGTGGTCTGGCGGCTGGTCTACAGCTTCCGGCCCGAGGGCTTCGGCACCAACATCGGCCTGCTCAACGGCATCAAGAGCGGCCTGGGCATGAGCCCGACGCCGTGGCTGCAGCAGGACCCGTGGAACAACCTGCTGCTCATGGTGATCATGATCTGGATGCAGACCGGCTTCGCCATGGTCGTCCTGTCGGCGGCGATCAAGTCGGTACCGGACGAGATCATCGAGGCGGCCCGCATCGACGGGGCGTCGGAGTTCCAGGTGTTCCGCCGGATCGTCGTGCCCAGCATCGCCCCGACGATCGCCGTCGTGACGACCTACATGATCATCAACGCCATGAAGGTCTTCGACATCGTGTTCGTCATCGGTGACCCCCGCACGAACAAGACCGAGGTCATCGCCGAGCGAATGATCCAGTGGTTCTTCATATCCAACAACGACGGTCGCGGCGGGGCGATCGCCGTCGTGCTGTTCCTGGCCATCATCCCGGTGATGGTGTGGAACGTCCGTCGCTTCCGCGAGCAGGAGGTGGTCAGATGACGGCCCTCCCCGTCGAGCCCGCCAACCTGGCCGGGACCGGCACCGACGTCGGTTCCGCCCCACCGGCCCGGCCCAAGGGGGGCGCGGGCGACGTCCGCAAGGGCGGTTGGTTCCCCCGCATCGCGGTGCTCGTGGTCGTGGTGTTGTGGGTCATCCCGACGCTGGGCGTGCTGGTCACGTCGTTCCGCCCCGAGGAGTTGGCGGACTCGACGGGCTGGTGGACGGCGTTCGGCCACGTGTTCGACGGTGGCCAGTGGACGCTGCAGAACTACCGCGACGCGCTCGACGCCGGCGGCTTCCAGAACGCCTTCCTCAACAGCCTGGCGGTGGCAGTACCGGCCACGATCATCCCGATCACGATCGCGGCCTTCGCGGCCTATGCGTTCTCGTGGATGGACTTCCGGGGTCGCTACGTGATGTTCGTCGGCGTGGTGGGGCTGATGGTGGTGCCGCTGCAGATGGCACTCATCCCGATCCTGCGGCTGTACACCCGCGGCGCCAGCATCGGCGGGTGGACGCTGTTCCCCGACTTCGACCTCAGCGGCAGTTACCTGGGCGTCTGGCTTGCGCACACGGCGTTCGGGCTCCCGCTGGCCGTATACCTGTTGCGCAACTACATCGGGTCGTTGCCGTCCGAGATCATCGAGTCGGCCCGCATGGACGGCGCCGACCATTTCACCATCTTCTGGCGGCTGGTCGTGCCGCTGTCGGTGCCGGCGCTGGCGGCGTTCGCCATCTTCCAGTTCCTGTGGGTGTGGAACGACCTGCTGATCGCCTACATCTTCCTCGGCGGCACGAGGGACACCCGGGTCCTGACGATCGCGCTGGCCAACCTGGTCGGGTCGCGGGGCGAGAACTGGCACCTCCTGACCTCGGCGGCGTTCATCTCGATGGCGCTGCCGCTGGCCGTGTTCTTCGCGCTCCAGCGCTACTTCGTGCGGGGGCTCACGGCCGGGGCGGTGAAGGGATGAGGCGCCGCCGGGCGACGGGCGAGGGGCCCGCCTCGACCCGGCCGGGGTTCGGCGGGCTCGAGCCGTTGCCACCCGAGCGGAAGTGGCGGGCCATCCTCGTGGCCACCGTGCTGCTCGTCCCGGCGTTCTGGGCGCTGCTGGCCGGGCTCGTGGCCGGCGCCACCGAGGGCGGTGGCGGACCAAACCCGGCGGCGGCGGTGGCGTTCGGGCTGGCGCTGGTGCCGTTCGTTTTCGTGGCGCTCGCCGTCCTGTCCGAGCACCCGCGGGCGCCGGGCGCGGTGCTGCGGGCCATGGGGCTGGCGCTCCTGATCGGCATCCCCGTGTCGGCCGTGGTCGGCGACGCCGTCACCGGCGTGGTGGCCGGCCTGGGCGCCGGGGGCATCGCCGCCCTCCGCATGGACTCCGCCCACGGCTGGCGGCCCCGGGCGTGGGCGGTACTGGTGGCGTCGGTCTACACGGTGTTCCTGGTCGCCTTCACCGGCGCCCTAGTGCTGCTGCCGGCGCCCATCTTCCCGTTCACGGCCCTCGGCATCGCCGATCACCTGTCGGAACGCCGGGCCGACCGCGCGGCCGCCGCCCGGGCGGACCGAGCAGACGACGCAGACCCGGCCATCGAGTCGGCGGAGGCTGCCGCGGCCGGGGCGTGACGCCCGGCCCCGGGGTCACGCCGAGGCGCGGACGACCAGCTCGGTGCGCAGCACGACGGCGGCCGGGGCGGGGGGAAGGGCGACGCCGCGGACGCCACCCTCGCCGCCGCCCGCGGCGGCGAGCTGGGCCATCAGGGCCCGCACGAGCTCGAGGCCCAGGCCCTCGACCGGCTGGCGCACCGTCGTCAGCGGCGGGTCGGCGGCCGCGGCCAGCTCGCCATCGTCGAAGCCGACCAGCGCCACGTCCTCGGGCACGCGCCGCCCCGCCCGGCGCAGCACCGGCAGGGCGCCCAACGCCATGAGGTCGGATGCCACGAACAGCCCGTCGATGTCGGGCCGGCGGGCCAGCAGCTCGGCGGTGGCCCGCTCGGCGCCGTCCCGGGTGAACGGCGCCGTGGCCGACAGCTCGTGGGGGGCCGCCAGGCCGGCGTCGGCCAGGGCCGCCCGCCATCCGGCCAGCCGGTCGGCGCCGGCGGCCATGCCTGCCGGGCCGGCGACCGTGCCGATCACCCGGCAGCCCCGGGCCAGCAGGTAGCCGACGGCCAGGCGGGCGCCGCCCTCGTTGTCCGCGTCGACGTAGCCCACTCGCACGCCCGGCGCCGGCCGGCCGGCCATGACGCAGGGCACGCCGGCCTCGGCCAGGCGGGCGGGCAGCGGGTCGTCGCTGCGGGTCGACACCAACAGCACGCCGTCGGCGTTGCCCCGCAGGAGGTGCCGGTCGACCCGGGCGCGCTCGGCCTCGCCCCGGGCCATGAGCAGGGAGAGCAGGTAGCGGGTGCTGGTCAGCGCCGTGGCCACGCCCCGCACCACCTGCCCGAAGTACGGGTCGGCGAACAGCTGGCCGCTGGGCTCGCACACGACCAGGGCCACCGTGTCGGTGCGGTGGGCGGCCAGGCTGCGCGCGGCTTGGTTGGGGACGTAGCCCAGCGCATCGACGGCCGCCTCGACGGCCTGGCGGGTGCTGGACGAAACGCGGCCGACGCCGTTGACCACCCGCGACGCGGTGGCGCGGGACACGCCGGCGCGGGCGGCCACGTCCTCGAGCGTGGCGTGGGCGACGCTCATGGCTCGCCGCCGTCGGGGCCGGGCGGGAGGGGGGATGCGGGCGGTAGGCCGTTGGCGGCCACGACGCCGCCGAACCACTCGGCGCTGGCCTTGGGCGTGCGGGCCTGGGTGGCGTAGTCGACGTGCACCAGGCCGAAGCGGTGGGCGTATCC
>DATFOS010000002.1:0-3333 GCA_035265325.1 Acidimicrobiales bacterium | reverse complement strand
CGGACTCGACCAATGGGGGGCGGGTCGGCGCGCGCCTTCCCAGGGAAGCGGCGAATAGGATCGTCGCACCGACGTGAGCGCGCGATCTCCATCCCACCCCCGGTCTCCGTGCCTCGTCGGGTGGCTGGCGGCCGTCGTGCTGCTCGTCGTCGTCCCCGTCGCCGCGGCGGCGCCGTCGACGCCGGGCGTCGCGTCGAACGTGCCGAGCCCGACCGCGGCCGGCTCGGCGACCTTCTCCTGGACCGCGGCGACGCCCGACGTCGGCTACCGCATCGTGCGCTACGAGGGGGGGCTCGACGGACAGGTCGCCGACCTCGGCCCCGACGCCGGGTCGGCCGTGCGATCGCTCGAAGCCGGGACGCGAACCTTCCGCGTCCGGGCAGTCCAGGAGCCGCTGCCCATCCTCGACCCCCTCGCCCCCGTCATCCCCCCCCAGGAGCCCACCGGGGCCTTCGGCTCGGTGTCGGTGGTCGTCGACCGCACCGACCCGACCATCTCGGTCGCCCTTAGCCCGTCGAGCCCGAACGGCTCGAACGGCTGGTACCGCAGCCCTGTCCGGATCGACTGGACCTGCTCGGACTCGGGGGGCGCCGGCATCGCGTCGTGTCCACCGGACGAGACCGTCTCGTCGCAGGGCACCGGTCCGAGGCGGACCGGGCGGGCCACGGACCGGGCAGGCAACTCCAGCCCGTCGCGCACGTCGCCGGCGTTCTGGATCGACAGCGTGGCCCCGAACGGCGGCGCCATGCGCACGCCGACGCCGGGCGCGACCGTCGCCCCGGAGCCGACCTTCGTCTGGGGCCCTGCCCCCGGGGGCGACACCTCGGGCTTCGACCGCTACGAGGTCATGGTCCGCATCGGCGGGAGCTACCGGGCCGTGGCGCGCCTGAGCCACACGGGCGCCGGCGAGTACCGCACGACGCGCCAGCCGAGCGTCTACAGCCAGGCCTTCCCCAACAACACGGAGCTGCGCTGGTACGTGCGCACCTACGACCGTGCGGGCAACGCCGGCGGCCGCGAGAGCCAGTCGCGCGCCTTCCGCATCGATCCCACCGTGCCGGGGCCGCCCGCCTTCACCGCCGGGCCCAACGGCCCCACGAACGTCGCAGGGCCCACGTTCGCCTGGAGCGGCAGCCACCCCAGCTTCGTCTGGGAGGTCTCGGTCGCCGGGACGGAGCGCGTCGTGGTCTCCGGCAGCGGCCCGCAGACCCAGGCCCTGCTCCCGCCCCTGCCGGACGGCGACTACACCTTCAGCGTCTCGCAGGTGACCTCGTTCGGCGCCAGGGGCGTCGAGGCCACCCGGTTCTTCCAGGTCGACACCGCCGCGCCGGCGGCGCCGGTCATCACCGCCAGGCCGCCGTTCCCGACGACGAGCGCGACCCCTGGCTTCGCCTGGACCGTCGAGCCGGGCTCGTACTCGCGCTGGCGGGTGGTGGGCCCCGGGGGGAACGCCCTGCAGACCTCGGACACGCCGCTCGCCTCGACCACGGTCGGGCCGCTCGGCTCCGGCGCCTACAACTTCCGCGTGGCCCAGGTCGACGCCGCCGGCAACGAGTCGGCCTCGGCCGTGGAGGCCTTCTCCATCGTGGGCCCGGCAACGGCGAGGCGGACGGGGGCGCTCCCGCTGCCGAAGCAGAACGCCGGGCGGCTGCGTCCCCGCGCCGGCAAGACGATGCTCACCAGGCGGCCGGTGCTGCGCTGGCGGGGAGGGCCCGACGCGACGGTCTACAACCTCCAGGTCTTCCGCGTCCTGCGCACCCGCACGGCCGGCGCCACGCCGCCGGTGAAGAAGATCTACTCGGTGTTCCCGAGCAAGCGCCGCTACAAGATGCCCAAGGCGAAGATCCAGCCCGGCACCTGCTACGTCTGGCGGGTCTGGCCCTTCGTCGGCACGCGCTTCACGGGCAAGCCCCTGGGCGTGAGCAACTTCTGCATCGCCAGCGCGAAGGTGCTCCGCCAGAAGGCCGAGGCCAAGCGGCGCGCGGCCAGGGCCCGGTGAGGGAGAACTCCCGCTCGTAGCGGGCTTTCTGGTCGTCCGGCGAACGCACGACCCCCCGAACGGTGGGGGCGGAGGGGGGGAATCGCCGGATATTCCATTGGCAGCATGTCGCGCGCGCACCCACGACGGCGTCGTCCCCGGTTCGCAGCCTTCGCGCTGGCGGGCGTCGCCGGCTCGCTGGCCGTCACATCGCCGGCCTGGGCGGCCCCCGGCATCGACCCCGGCTCCGGGGCCTACTGGAACACGGACCCGACCTACCAGATCACCGGTGGGGCCGCCGAGAACCTGACCTGGGCCGCGACCGGCCCCGGCGGCTTCGCCGCGGGCGGGACGCTGGTCGGCGGCGGGCCGGTGAGCCTGGCGGGCTTCCCCGAGGGTGGTGGCACCCTGACGGCGTTCCCGACCGAGAACCCCGCGGACGCCGCCTCGGTCGCCTTCACCAAGGACGTCACCCCGCCGGCCGTCTCCCTCGCCCTGACGGGCACGGCGAGCCCCTCCGGCTGGTACCGCTCCCCCCTCACCATCACGCCGACCTGCAGCGACCTGGCGCCGATCGTCGCGGGCTGCACGGCCATCCCGTGGACCACCGACGGCGCCAACCGCACCGCCACGATCACCGCCACCGACGCCGCGGGCAACGTCGGGACGAACTCGGTGACCTTCAACTACGACAACACGCTGCCCCTCGCCTCCGACGGCCTGCCGTCGCAGCCGGCGCCGGCGGCCCTCGTCGCCGCGGAGCCCCAGTTCAGCTGGACCCCGGGCGTGGACGCGGTGTCGGGCGTGGACCGCTACCAGCTCCAGTTCCGCAACGTCACCGAGGGCACGGGCTACGAGACCATCGCCGTCGTGAACCACACGGGCGGGGTCGGCGACTACTCGGCACGGCGGGACCCGGCCCTGCGGGCCGCGCCGCTCCCCCAGCAGGACCAGCTCCAGTGGCGCGTGGTCACGATCGACAAGGCCGGCAACGCTCGCGACTCCGCGCCGCGCGGCCTCACGATCGACTCGAGCATCCCGCCGGCGCCCGTGATCACGGGCGGCCCGAGCACGCCGATCAGGTTCACCTCACCGACCTTCAGCTGGACCGGCACCCAGGAGACCTACCTCTGGGACCTGACCATCCCCGGTCGCGAGGCCCCGGTGCGCAGCGGCGGCGGGCTCGCCAAGGAGGTCACGCTCCAGTCGCTGGCCGACGGCCCCTACACCTTCCGCGTCAGCCAGGTGACTCCGTTCGGCCAGCCGAGCGCGCAGGCCACGCGGGCCTTCGTCGTGGACACGACGCCTCCGGCCGCCCCGGAGATCACCGTGCGGCCCCCGTTCCCGGCCTCCGG
>DATFOS010000001.1:0-33457 GCA_035265325.1 Acidimicrobiales bacterium | reverse complement strand
GTGGCGGCGGCGACGTCGACGTTGTCGAGGCCGATGCCGGCCCGGCCGACGACGACGAGGTCGGTGCCCGCCTCGAGGACCTCGCGGGTCACCTGGGTGGCGGAACGGATGATGAGGGCGGCGGCACCGGGGACCACCTCGACGAGGGCCTCGGGGGACAGCCCGACGCGGGTGTCGACCACGTGGCCGGCGTCACGGAGCTTCTTGAGTCCGTTCTCGGCGATCTTCTCGGTGACCAGGATGCGAGCCATTGCCACAAAGTGTGGCTGGCCCGGAGGAACCCCTGCCACACCGTTCCGCCGGCCACACGTCACACCACGCTGCGAACGGTCGCCGTCAGGCCAGGTTCTCGACCTCGATCGGCTCGATGCCCTCGTCCGGCGGCAGCGCGAACCCGAAGACCTGGGCGTAGAAGGAGAGTTCGCCGTCGAGGGCCCGGCGAATGTTGGCGGCCTGGCGGAAACCGTGCTGTTCGCCCTCGAACGCCACGTAGGCGACCGGGACGCCGCGCGTGCGGAGCGCTGCGACGATCATCTCGGACTGCTCGGGCGGGACGACCTCGTCCTCGAGCCCCTGGAACACCGCGAGCGGCACGTCGAAGCCCTCGACGTGGTGGATGGGCGAGCGCTCGCGGTAGAGGTCGGCCCGGGCCGGATAGGGCCCGATGAGCCCGTCGAGGTAGCGGCTCTCGAACTTGTGGGTGTCCGCCGCGAGGGCGGCGAGGTCGGCGACGCCGAAGTGGCTGGCGCCGGCGGCGAACGTGTCCCGGAAGGCGAGGGCGGCCAGCGTGGTGTAGCCGCCGGCCGAGCCGCCCCGGATCCACAGGCGGTCCCGGTCGACCCGGCCCTGGCCGGCGAGGTACTCGGCGGCGGCGAGGCAGTCGTCCAGGTCGACGACGCCCCAGGCCCCGCGCAGCTCGTCGCGGTAGGCGCGCCCGTAGCCGGTCGACCCGCCGTAGTTCACGTCGACGACCGTGATGCCGCGGCTGGTCCAGTACTGGATGCCGAGCTGGAGCATGGGCCGGGCCGCCGCCGTCGGGCCGCCGTGGATGAACACCAGCAGCGGCGGCCGCTCGAGGTCGGGCTCCGCCGGGACCACCGGGGCCGACGGCCCGTCGCCGGGCACGATCTCGGCGTCGGCGACGTCCCCGTCGGCGATCTCCGCGTCGCCGGCACCAGCAGCGCCGGCACCCGCATCGGCGGCATCCGCCACCTCCGTGCCCGCCGCGTCCGGGAGGAGCTCCGCCTCCGCCGGGACGTCGGGGTTCGTGGGGGCGTAGACGAGAGCGTGGGCGACCCGCCCGCCGGAGGTCGGGAACGAGATCGCCTCGGGCACCGAGAACCACGAGGGGTCCAGCCCCAGGTCGCGCGGCGGGCGCAGCAGCTCGGGATCGCCCACCACCGTCGCGCCCGACAGCCGCACCCGCACCACGGCCGGCTCGGCCGTCGCCGTGGCGCCGATGAACAGCAGGTCCTCGCCGGCGGCCTTCACCGACGCCACGGACGTGTACGGCAGGTCGAGGTCCGACACGATGCCGTCGGCGGCCCGCACGGCGAGGTGGTCGAGGCCGTCGCGCTGGTAGGCGAAGGCGACCCGGCCGCCGGGCAGGAAGGCGTAGCGGGACGAGCCGAACACCCATTGGGGCAGGCCGACCTCCGCCTCCATGGGGGCGACGGCGTCCACCCGGCCCAGCCGGGTGCCGTCGGCGGTCCAGCGGTGGAGGTTCCACCAGCCGTTCCGGTCGGAGATGAACCACAGCGAGCCGTCGGGGGCCCAGCGGGGCTCGGACACCGACTCGCCCGGCGCCGCCCCGCCGTGGGTGGGGCGCCCGGCCATGACCTCCGGGTGCATCAGGCCCGGGCCGATCGACGACCAGCGCAGGTCGGACACCACCAGCTCGGTGCCGTCCCACGGCATGTCGGGGTGGTTCCACTGCAGCCAGCACAGCTTCGAGCGGTCCGGCGAGAGGCGCGGGTCGGACACGAAGTCGGGCCCGCTCACGAGCGGACGGGGCGGCACCTCGCCGGCGGTGTCCACCACGACGACCTCGTTCACGACCTGGGCCGGCGTGGCGCCGGGGCCGTGGTGCTCGCGCACGAGGACCAGCCAGCGCCCGTCGGGGTCGAGGTCGGCGTCGGCCCAGCGGTCCCCCCGGGGCACCTCGGGCCCCGGCGTGACCGGCGTGGGCTCGGTGAAGCCGTCCCCGGCGGCGGCCATGTGGTGGAGCCGCTGGTCGGACCAGTCTGCGTACCAGAGCCGGCCGCCCGCCACGTGCCAGGCGCCGCCGCCGTACTCGTGGACGGCCGTGCGGGCGTTGGCGCCGTCCGGCAGCACGTCCTGCGCCCCGGCGCCGGGGCGCCAGCGGACGAGCTGGGTGCGCCCGCCCTCGTCCGGGCGCGACTCCGACCACCAGACGTCGTCACCGTCGACCGCCACGCCACCCAGGCCGGCGGCGGCCCGCACCACCAGTTCGGACGTGATCGGCGTCGGCCAGGACCCGTAGGGCTGCATGCCCCGGACCGTACCGGCGCCCGGCCGGCCCGGGGAACGCCCCGGGGGCGGGTCGTTCGCCCGGCGGGCTCAGCCCTCGGACAGCAGGTCGCCGATGCGCTGGCAGCCCTCGCCCAGGTCGTCGTCGCCGAGGGCGAACGACAGCCGGGCGTAGCCGGGGGCGTCGAACGCCTCGCCCGGCACGATCGCCACCTTGCCCTCGTCGAGCAGCACCGCACACAGGTCGAGCGTGGTCTCGACCTTCCGTCCCCGGATCGTGCGCCCCAGGTGGCTCGTGAGGTTGGGGAAGGCATAGAAGGCGCCCTGCGGCTCGAGCAGCGTGACGCCCTGGACGCCCGAGAGCATCGAGTACATCGTCCGCCCGCGGCGCTCGAAGGCGGCCCGCATCTCGGCCACGGCGGACAGGTCGCCCGAGACCGCGGCCAGCGCCGCCGCCTGCGACACGTTGGCCACGTTGGACGTGGCGTGCGACTGCAGGTTGGCGGCGGCCTTGACGACGTCTGTGGGGCCGATCATCCAGCCGACCCGCCAGCCGGTCATGGCATAGGTCTTGGCCACGCCGTTGACGACGATGCAGCGGTCGGCCAGCTCGGGCACCACCGACGCCATCGACGTGAAGGAGTGGTCGCCGTAGGTGAGGTGCTCGTAGATCTCGTCGGTGAGGACCCAGACGCCCTTCTCGGCGGCCCATCGGCCGATGACCTCGACCTCGTCGCGGGGGTAGACGGCGCCCGTCGGGTTGGACGGCGACACGAACAGGAGGACCTTGGTCTGCGGCGTCAGCGCCGCCTCGAGCTGGTCGACCGTCACCCGGAAGCCGGTGGACTCGTCGGTCGGCAGTACCACCGGCACGCCGCCGGCGAGGCGGATCGGCTCGGGGTAGGTCGTCCAGTACGGCGCCGGGAGGAGGACCTCGTCGCCGGGGTCGAGCAGCGTCGTGAAGGCGTTGTAGACGGCGTGCTTGCCGCCGTTGGTGATCAGGACCTGCGAGGCGGTCACGTCGTAGGCCGAGTCGCGCTTGGTCTTGAGGGCGACGGCCTCGCGGAGTTCGGGGAGTCCGGCGGCGGGGGTGTACTTGTGGAAGCGCGGCGTGCGGGCGGCCTCGATCGCGGCCTCGACGATGGGGGCCGGCGTGGGGAAGTCGGGCTCGCCGGCGCCGAAGCCGATGACGGGCTCACCGGCCGCCTTGAGCGCCTTGGCCTTGGCGTCGACGGCGAGGGTGGCCGACTCGGCGATGGCGGCGACACGGGCGGAGATGCGGCGCGTGGAGGGCAAAGCGGTTGGCTCCTTGCTGGGAGAGGCGCGCGATAGTGGCACGCGATGAGTGCCCCCACATCGGAGATCTCGATCCCGGCCGACCTGCTGCCCGGCGACGGGCGGTTCGGCTGCGGGCCGTCCAAGGTCCGTCCCGAGGCCGTGGAGGCGCTGGCCGCCTCCGCCCGCGACTACCTGGGCACCAGCCACCGCCAGGCGTCCGTCCGCTTCATGGTGGCGGCCCTGCGCAACGGCGTCAGCGAGCTGCTCGAGTTGCCCGACGGCTACGAGGTCGTGTTGGGCAACGGTGGCACCACGGCCTTCTGGGACGCCGCCACGTTCGGCCTGATCGAGCGCCGCAGCCAGCACCTCAGCTTCGGTGAGTTCTCGTCCAAGTTCGCGGCGGCCGCCACCTCGGCGCCCCACATCGAGGCGCCCGACGTGATCGAGTCGCCCTACGGGACGCACCCCGAGGCCAAGGCCAGCCCCGACGTCGACGCCTACTGCCTCACGCACAACGAGACCTCGACCGGCGTGGCGATGCAGCTCACCCGGCCCGAGGGGGCCGAGGGCCTGGTCCTCGTCGACGCCACCTCGGCCGCCGGAGGCCTACGCTTCGACGCCTCCCAGGTCGACGCCTACTACTTCGCCCCGCAGAAGTGCCTCGCCTCCGACGGCGGGCTGTGGATCGCGGCGCTGTCCCCCGCCGCCGTCGACCGGATCGAGCGCATCGCCGCCTCCGACCGCTGGGCCCCGGGCTTCCTCGACCTGAAGATCGCCCTCGACAACAGCCGCAAGGACCAGACGTACAACACGCCGGCCCTGGCGACGATCCACCTGGCCGTGTCGCAGGTGCAGTGGATCATCGACAACGGCGGCATGCCGTTCGCCGCCTCCCGCACGGACCAGTCGGCCGAGGCGATCTACGACTGGGCCGAGGCCAGCGAGTACGCCCGGCCATACGTGACCGACCCGGCCAAGCGCAGCCACGTGGTCGCCACCGTCGACCTCGACGACGACCTGCCGGCCGCGACGGTCAGCGGCATCCTGCGGGCGAACGGCATCGTCGACACCGAGGGCTATCGGAAGCTGGGCCGCAACCAGCTCCGCGTCGCCCTGTTCCCGGCCATCGACCCGACCGACGTGGCCGCCCTGACCCGCTGCGTCGATTACGTCGCCACCCGCCTGCGGGATTGACCCGGGGTCGAGCCGCCATGGCCCGCAGCCGGCACCGGGTGCGGGCCGCACTCGGCGGAGGGCCGACTTGGCTACGCTCGGCCACCACGGGAGGCGCCGAGCATCCGTGATGGCTGGGAACCGTTGATGGCTGACACCGTGAGGGCAGGCACCCCTGCCATCGACGACGACGCGTTCGCCACTCACCGGCGGACCGCCGACGACGGCGCCGGTCGCGGGACGCCCGACCGCACGCAGGAGGCGGGCGGCGAGGCGCCGACGGGCCGCGACCTGCGGCGCGAGGCCGTCCCGCTGTGGCTGGTGTCGGTCGTCGTCTACGCCCTGACGCTGTCGTCGGTGCCGGCGTTGACGCACGACTCGCTCACGTACCTGCAGGCCATCGAGGACCGGGGCCAGGCCCTCTGGCACCCCCACCACTTGCTCTACAACGCCATCGGGGCCGGCTGGCTGGGCCTGGTGCGCACGTTCGGCTACTTCGCCGACCCGATCAAGATCGTCGCCGTCGCCAACAGCTTCTTCGGCGCCACGGCGGTGCTGTTCTGCTACCTCCTGCTGCGCCAGCGCGCCCGGCTTCCCACGCGCCTCGCCCTCGTCGGCGCCGCCGGGGCGGGCCTGTCGTTCGGCGTGTGGTTCTACAGCGCCAGCGTCGAGGTCTACGTCTTCCCGCTGGCGGTCCTGCTGGCGACCGTGTACGTCCTCCTGGCCCCCCGGCTCACCGACCGCCATGTGCTGCTGGCCGGGTTCCTCACGGGCTTCGGCGTGCTCGGGCACCAGGTCCACGCCCTGTTCGGGATCGTCGTCGTCGCCGTGCTGTGGGCCCGCCGCCACGAGGCCCCGGCAGGGACCGCTCCGGGGCACTCTGGACGCCCCCGGGGCGCCGGCGCGTTCTGGCGCTGGTCGGTCCGCTGGGCGGCCATGGGCGCCGCGGTCGTCGCGGCCGGCTACGGGCTGGTCATCACCCTCGTCGTGCGCCCCGCGAACGCCGAAGAGCTGTCCAGCTGGGTCACGCGGTACGCCGACGACGGCGGCTACTGGGTCGTGCCGGGCGCCTCGACGGTCCCGAGCGCGCTGTTCGGCGCCGCCCGGGCCGTCGTCGGCGGGCACTTCCTGTTCCGGCTCGACTGGGTGCGCGACACGCTGGAGGACGCCTTCCCCAGCCGGTCGCTCAACGACGAGGCGTTCCTGGTCCGCCAGCTGGCCCCCTCGGCCGCGGTGGCGTTCACGGCGGCGGCCGTCGTAGGCACGGCGCTGCTGGTCACGGTGCTCGTGCGGGGCATCCGGCGGCGGCGCCAGCTGCCCGCCCCGGCACGGATGCTGGTCCGGGCCCTGGTCGTGTGGATCGGCGTCTACACGCTGTTCTTCCTGCTGTGGGAGCCCTCGAACCTCGAGTTCTGGATACCGCAGGTCACGTGCCTGTGGCTGGTCACGGCCGCCCTGTCAGCTCCCCGGGAGGCGTCGACCGCGACGACCGCCTCGGCCGATGCCGTCCCCGCCGAGGCCGTGGCCTCCGACGCCGTCCCTGCCGATGAGGACGGCCGCGCACGACGGTGGGCCACGGTGCTCGGCGCCGGGGCGCTGCTCATCGGCGTGGCCAACCTGGCCGGCAGCATCATGCCGGCGATCGACGCCGCCAACGACGTCTACGCCGTCCGCTATCGCGGCCTCGGCATGCTGGTCGGCGAGGGCGACGCCGTCGTGGTCGACCGCCCCCACCTGAGCGTGGGCTACGCCCGCCGCCACTCCGGGGCCACCTCGATCGCCGCCGTCCCCTACAGCTCGTCGGTCGGCGCCGCCGAGGACCCGGCGGACGGCTACTCGCTCGACGGCATCCTCGACCAGGTCGCCGACGTCCTCGCCTCGGGCCACCGGGTGGCGGTCGACGTCAACCTGCTCAGCGAGCCGGCCTCCGACCAGGCTCACGACGTGGCGGTGGCTCTGTCGTTCACGTACGGCGGGCGCTGGAGGACGGTCGAACCGATCCCGGGCGTCCGCTGGCTGATCATCGACCCGCCACCCGTCGTCGACCCGCCGCCCTGAGCCCTCGGTAGGTTGCGTCGGTGCCGTACCACACCATGTCCGACGCCGAGGCCGAGGCGTTCCTCGCCGGGCCGCCCGTGCGCCCGGCGACGCTCGCCACGGTCCGCAAGGACGGCACGCCCCACGTCGTGCCGGTCTGGTACGCCCTCGACGACGACGGGACCCTCCTGTTCACCACCGGTGCCGACACGGTGAAGGGGCGGGCCATCCGGCGGACCGGGCGCGTGTCCCTGTGCGTGCAGGACGATCGACCGCCGTACTCCTTCGTGACGATCCAGGGCGTCGCCGCCTGGACCGACGACCTGAACCAGGTGCGGTCGTGGGCCGCCCGCATCGGCGGCCGCTACATGGGCGCGGAGCGGGCCGAGGAGTTCGGCGCCCGCAACGGCGTGCCGGGCGAGCTGCTGGTGCGTGTCACGCCGACCCAGGTCGTGGCCACGAAGGCCGTGGCCGACGACTGAGGGCCGGCCCACCCATGCGCCGCGACCTCGGGCCGGTCGGCCGGCCGGCGCGGGCGCGGGCGCGCGTGGGCTCGGGCCCGACGGTCAGCCGCCGCTGGCGTCCTGGACGCGCTGCTTGCCGGCGGAGATCCACGGCATCATGCCCCGCAGCTCCTCGCCGACCGCCTCGATCGGGTGCGCCTTGCCGGCCTCCCGCAGGCGCTCGTAGTTGGGCCGTCCGGACTCGGACTCGGCGATCCACTCCTCGGCGAACCGGCCGGAGCGGATCTCGCCCAGGATGGCCTTCATCTCGGCCTTGACCGCGTCGTTGATCACCCGGGGGCCCCGCGTGAGGTCGCCGTACTCCGCCGTGTCGCTTATCGAGTAGCGCATGCCGGCGATGCCCTGCTCGTACATGAGGTCGACGATCAGCTTCAGCTCGTGGAGGCACTCGAAGTAGGCCGACTCGGGCTGGTACCCGGCGTCGACGAGCGTCTCGAAGCCGGCCTGCACGAGGGCGGTGAGGCCGCCGCACAGCACGACCTGCTCACCGAAGAGGTCGGTCTCGGTCTCCTCCTCGAACGTGGTCTCGAGCACACCGGCCCGGGCGCCGCCGATGGCGTCGGCGTAGGCGAGCGCCAGGTCCTTGGCCTTGCCGGAACTGTCCTTGGCCACGGCGATGAGGCACGGCACCCCGCCACCCTCGGCGTAGGTGCGCCGCACCAGGTGGCCCGGGCCCTTGGGGGCGACGAGCGCCACGTCGACGCCCTGGGGCGCCACGACCTGGCCGAAGCGGACGCTGAAGCCGTGCGCCACGAACAGGGCGTCGCCCGAGCTGAGGTTCGGGGCGATCGACTCGGTGAAGATCGCCTTGTGCTCGGTGTCGGGCCCCAGGAGCATGATCAGGTCGGCCTCGGCGGCAGCGTCGGCGATCGACCGCACCGGCAGGCCGGCGGCGTCGGCCTTGGCGGCGGACGACGAGCCCGCGCGGAGGCCGACGCGCACGTCGACGCCCGAGTCGCGCAGGTTGAGGGCGTGGGCGTGACCCTGCGAGCCGTAGCCGATGACCGCCACCTTGCGGCTGGCGATCAGCGACCGGTCGGCGTCCTTCTCGTAGTAGACGTTGGCCATTCGGGTTCCTTCGTAGAGGTCTGGCGGGGAAAGGTCAGGCGCCGCGGCGGACGGCGCGCAGGGCCGGTGCCGCCCGCTCGAGCTTGGGCAGCGCCACGCGGCCGGTGCGCTGCAGCTCGATGATGCCGTACGGGCGGAGCAGGCCCTCGAGGTCGTCGAGGCGGTCGGGGTCGCCGTCGAGGCTGACGGTCAGCTCGTCGTGGCCGACGTCGACCACACGGCCGTCGAACAGGTTGACCAGCTCGATGACCTGCGAGCGGTGCTCGGCTGCGGCACGGACGGTGAGCAGCATCAGCTCGCGTTCCACCGAGTCTCGCGGGTCGAGCTCGCTGATCTTCACGACGTTGATCAGCTTGAACAGCTGCTTGGTGATCTGCTCGAGCGGTGCCGACTGCACGTCGACGACGATCGTGATGCGGCTGAACCGGGCGTCCTCGGTGGGGGCCACGGCGAGGGAGTAGATGTTGAACCCGCGTCGGGCGAAGAGGCCCGACACGCGGGCCAGCACGCCGGCCTTGTTCTCGACGAGGACGACGAGCGTGTGGTGCTGCACGTCGGTACCGGGCAGGACGGCCACGTCAGCGACCCCCCTCGCCCTGCTCGGGCCCCACGATGATGTCGTCGTTCGACTTGCCGGACGGGACCATCGGGTACACCTTCTCGCGGGAGTCGGTGCGGAAGTCGATGACCACCGGCCGGTCGTCGATCTCGTTCGCCTTCTGGATGGCGGCGTCGACATCGTCGGGCGACTCGACCCGCATGCCGACGCAGCCCATGGCCTCGGCCCACAGCTTGTAGTCCGGCAGGTCGGGCGAGAGGTACACCTCGCTGTACCGCTCTTCGTAGAACATCTCCTGCCACTGGCGGACCATGCCGAGGTAGGCGTTGTTGAGGATCGCCACCTTGACCGGGATGCGCTCCGCGGCGGCCGTGACCAGCTCCTGCGCCGTCATCTGGAAGCAGCCGTCGCCGTCGATCGCCCACACCGTGCGGTCGGGCCGACCCACCTTCGCGCCGATGGCGGCCGGCACCGAGAAGCCCATCGTGCCGAGCCCGCCCGAGTTCACCCAGGTGTAGGGCTCGTTGAAGCGCCAGTACTGGCTGGTCCACATCTGGTGCTGGCCGACGCCCGAGGCGACGATCGTCTCGTCGGTGTTGGCGGCCCTGATGCGCTCGATCACGTACTGCGGCTTGAGCAGCTCGCCCGGCTCGGACGGCGTGTAGGTGAGCGGGTGGGCGGCCTGCCAGCCGGCGATCGTGGCGGCCCACTCGGACCGCTCGGGGAACGCCGAGCCGCTCGAGAGCAGGTCGCGCAGGGCCACGATCAGCTCCTCGATCACGAGGCGGCAGTCACCCACGATCGGGACGTCGGGCCGGCGCACCTTGCCCAGCTCGGCCGGGTCGATGTCGACGTGGATGATGCGGGCGTCGGGGGCGAAGCCGTCGAGCTTGCCGGTGACCCGGTCGTCGAAACGGCTGCCCAGGGCGATCAGCAGGTCGCTGCGCTGCATGGCGGTCACGGCCGTGAAGTTGCCGTGCATGCCCGGCATGCCCAGGCAGAGGGGGTGGTCGTCGGGGAAGGCGCCGCGCGCCATCAGCGTGGTGACGACCCGGATGTCGGTGAGCTCGGCCAGCGCGCGCAGCGCCTCGGCTGCCCGCGCCTTGAGGATGCCGCCGCCGGCGTAGATGACCGGCCGCCGGGCCTGGAGGATCATCTCGGCCGCCTGGCGGATCATCTTGGTGTGGCCCTTGGTGGTGGGCCGGTAGCCGGGCAGGCTCATCGCCACGTCGCGGTCGCTCGGCCAGTACCACTCGAGCTGGGAGCGGGGGTTGGCCGGGTCGACGATGTCCTTGGGGATGTCGAGCAGCACCGGGCCCGGCCGGCCGGTCGTCGCCAGGTGGAAGGCCTGGCGGACGGCGAGCGGGATGTCCTCGGCACGGGTGACCAACTCGTTGTGCTTGGTCACCGACCGGGTGATGCCCACCGTGTCGCACTCCTGGAAGGCGTCGGTGCCGATCGAGGCGAACGGCACCTGGCCCGTGATGCAGACCATGGGCACCGAGTCCATGTAGGCGTCGCACAGCGGGGTGACGACGTTGGTCGCCGCCGGGCCCGACGTCACCATGCACACCCCCGGGCGGCCGGTGGCGTGGGCGTAACCCTCGGCCATGTGGCCGGCGCCCTGCTCGTGCCGCACGAGGATGTGGCGGATCGGGCTGTCGATGATCGGGTCGTACACCGGGAGGATCGCCCCGCCCGGGAGACCGAACATCACGTCGACGCCCTCCATCTCGAGGGCCTTCATGAGGGCTTGGCCGCCGTTGAGCTGCATGGCGGTGACTCCAGTCTCGGTAACTCGGGTGGGGCGCGTCGGGAACGTGGGCGAAAAACAGAACGACCCCCCGGAGGGAGGGTCGAGTGAGCACACGCGGGGGAAGCCGGCGTGCGCTAGGTGAGGATTACGAGCGTCAGCCGGAAGGCCTGGTGGCGCTGCATCGCCGCCGATCCTCCCACGGGCCGCCCGACCGTCGCAAGACGGCTGTTCACAACGCCGACACACGCCGGCGCGGGCGTGCGCCCCAGCGGGGCTCGTGGCTCACGTGCGGCGCCGGCGCACCAGGGCGAACGCCACGGCTCCCGTGACCAGCGCTCCCAGCGCGGCCAGCACCGGCTTGAGCGCCGGGAACGCCAGCCTCCCAAGGTCCAGCGGGGCGGCGCCGGCCGGTGGGGTCGCCGACGGCGCCTCGCCGCTGCGGGAGGGCCCGGCCGCCGCGGCCAGCGTCGACTCGAGGTTGGTGCCGAACTCGCGGGCGAGGCGGTTGGTGACATCCGCCAGGGCGCCCCGGCCGAACTGGGCGATGCGGCCGGTGAGGGCCAGGTCGATGTCGACGTCGACCACGGTCGCCGTCCCCCGGGGCCGGGCCGTTGCGGTCACGGTGGCGGCCGCCGTCGAGCCGTTGCGCCTGTCCCTCCCGCGGGCGTCGACCACGAGCCGTCGGTCGCGGTCGGACCGCTCGACCACCGTGGCCAGGCCCTCGTAGCTGGCGCGGATGGGGCCGACCTTGACCACCACGGTGCCGGCGTGGGCGTCGCCCTCCGAGGACGTCAACGTGGCGCCCGGCAAGCACGGGGCGACGCGCGCGACGTCCGCGAGGACCGGCCAGACCACCTCGGGCGGGGCGTCGATCGTGAGCTCGGTCGTCAGTTGCACGGGCCCTCCGGGGCGTCGTCAGGGGAGGTGTCGGGGGCGGCGCCCGCCGCCAGGGCGGTGTAGAGGTCGCGGGCGCGGCGGGCTGCCACGGCGATGGGCCGGTAGCCGGTGCAGCGGCACAGGTTGGAGGAGAGAACGACCGCGAGCGCCTCGTCGTCGAGGTCGGGGCGCTCCTCGAGGACGCCGGTGAGCAGCATGAGGAACCCCGGCGTGCAGAAACCGCACTGCAGTCCGCCCTCCTCCCCCAGCAGGCACTGGAGGGGATGGAGCCCGCCGGCGCCGGCAGCGGCGCCCGTGACATCGGCGTCGGCCCCGGCCGTCAGGCCCTCCACCGTCCGCACGGAGGCCCCGTCGCACTGGACCGCCAGCGCCAGGCACGAGCGGACCGGCTCGCCGTCGACCAGCACCGTGCACGCGCCGCACACGCCCTGCTCGCAGCCGAGGTGGGTGCCGGTGAGGCGGAGGCGGTCGCGCAGCACGTCGGCCAGCGTCCGCCGGGCCTCGACCGTGAGCCGGTGGCGGTCGCCGTTTACCAGCAGCGTGACCTCGTGGCGGCTCACGCAGGCACCCCCACCGGCCCCGCCGTCCCGACCGGCGTGTCCCGGGCGGCGAGCAGGGCCCGGCGGACGACCGCGGCCACCATCGAGCGCCGCAGGTCGGGGCCGGCGTGGAGGTCGCCCCGGGACTCGACCGCCGCCGCTGCCGCCGTCCCGGCGGCCTCGACGACCCCGGCGCCGAGGGCGCGGCCCACGAGGGCGTCCTCGGCGGCGGCGCAGCGGACCGGCCGGTCGGCCACGCCGCCCAGGGCGACCCGGGCCCGGCGCACCGAGCCGCCCACGTCGCCGGCGACATCGACCAGCACGGCGCACGCCACGAGGGCGAAGTCGCCCGCCCGGCGGCTGACCTCGGCGAAGCCGGACCGGGCCGTCGGCGCAGGAACGGGCAGGTCGACGGCCACGAGCAGCTCGTCCGGCGCCAGGGCGGTGGTGAACACGGTCTCGAAGAACGCACCGACGGGGATGGCCCGGTCGCCGGCCGGGCCGGTGGCGTGGACGGTGGCGTCGGCGGCCAGGGCCACGAGGGGCCACTCGGCGGCCGGGTCGGCGTGGGCGAGGCTGCCGCCGAACGTGCCCCGGGTGCGGATCGGCACGTGGCCGATGTGGCCGGCGGCCGTCCGCAGCAGGGCCCCCAGGGCCCCGGGCACGTGGGCGCCCCGCTCCAGCTCGACGTGGCGGATGCCGGCCCCCACCCGGACCGCGCCCGGGTGGGCCGCCCCGTCGATCGCCAGCCGGCGCAGCTCGGGGATGCGGCCGACATCCACCAGCAGAGATGGGCGGGCCAGGCGCATCGCCATCGTGGGGAGCAGGCTCTGGCCCCCGGCCAGGACCTTGGCGTCGTCCCCGCCGTCGGCGAGGGCGGCCACGGCATCGGCGACCGTGCGGGGCGCCACGTAGTCCACCGGGGCCGGCTTCATGGTGTCATCCTGCCGTCAGTAGCCACGACCGGGGTCGACCGAGCCGAGGAGCGGCTCGCCGGCGGCGGCCCGGCGCACGTTGGCGGCGATCCGGTCGGCGAGGAGCCCGCTCACCTGGCCGGGGCCGTAGCCGATGTGCGGCGTCACGACGCAGTTGGGCAGGCGGCGCAGCGGGTGCTCGGGGGCGAGCGGCTCGGGGTCGGTCACGTCGAGGGCCGCGCCGGCGATCACGCCGTCCTGCAGCGCCGCGACCAGGTCGTCCGTCCGCACGTGACGGCCGCGCGCAACGTTCACCAGCCAGGCCCCGGGCCCCATGGCCGCCAGCTCGGCGACGCCGATCAGCCCGTCCGTGGCCGGCGTGAGCGGCAGGGCGAGGACGACGCCGGCGGCGTCCGCGAGGGCCTCGGCCAGCGCCGATGCCGGCCACACCCGCACGGTGGGCAGTTCGGGCACCGGCCCGCCGGACCGGCGGACGACGTGCACGTCCGCCCCGAGCCCGACCAGTCGGCGGGCGATGGCCCGGCCCACCGCCCCGGCGCCGACGACGACCACCCGCTCGCCTGTCACCGGGGCGGTGGTCCGTGGTGCGTCGGCACCGAGGCGGGTGGCGGCCACCACGCCGCGCCGCCCGGCGAGGAGCAGGGCGACGGCCATCTCGGCCACGGGCTCGGCGGTGACGCCCGAGGCGGACGCCCACGCCATCCCCGGACGGGCGGACATCACCGGGGCGAACACGTCGACGCCGGCGGAGGGCAACTGCACCCAGCGGACGCCCGGCACCGCCGCCAACAGGGCCTCCAGCCCGCCGGCGTCGTCGTGGGCGAGCCATACGACGCCGTCGACCGGCGGGGGGCGGCCCGCCGGGCCCGGGCCAGGTGCGACGGCCGGGACCGGCGTCCCACCGCCGCGGCGGACGGCGTCGACGGCCCACGCCGGCGCCCGCGGCGCCACGGCCACGGCCATCGCCGGGCGTCCCACGGGAGGCGTGGCCCGGGCTGCGGTGGCCACCGTCACACGACCACCGCGACCAGGGTCACACGGATGCGGGCCGCTCGTAGCCGAGGGCGCGGAGCATGGCCCAGTCGGGCGGGCACGGCCCCCCGACGCTCTCGACGCCGGTGCCCCGGTCGGCGCACACGGCGTGCGTGACGCCGGGGGCCACGTGGATGACGTCGCCGGCCTCGAACTCGTGGCGCGTGCCGTTGGTGAGGTCGTCGACCGTGCCGCGCCCGGACAGGATCACGATCGTGTCCTCGGAGCCGGCATGGGCGTGGGGACGGTTGCGCTCGCCGGGCTCCATGCGCACGTAGTTCATGTTGGCGACCTGGGCGCCGATGCCGGGCCAGACGACGAAGCGGGCGTCCGACGAGATCATCGGGGCGTACAGGCTCGGCTCGTCGCGGGAGTAGACGCGGAAGCCCATCAGGCCGCGGACCAGCCGTCGTAGGTCGCCGGGTCCGGCGGGCACGGCCCGCCGACGAGTACGGCCGGCACCGTGGCCTCGAACCGGTACGTCGTATCCGGGTCGACGTGGACCATGCAGCCGGCGCCGAGCGCGGCCCGGTCGCCGGTCGACAGGTCCAGGATCGAGGCGGCGCCGTCGACCACGTAGTACACGGCCTCGCCGTCGTGGCGCTGCGGGAGGGTGCGGGCCCCGGCGCCGAGCTCGAAGCGGTGCATCGAGCGGTGCCGTGCCCCCATGCCCGGCCAGACGAGGGCCTCGGCCGTGCCCTCGCCCTCCACGAGGTCGAGCGAACGGCTGTGGCCGTCGGCCCGACCCACGATCGTCACCCCGGGTGCCGTCGTCATGATTTCACCGTAACTGAACTTCAGTGGCGGTGCAACAATCGCGAGGCTCTCGCTCGGAGACGACATGCCGCCCTCGCCGTCTGGCGGCTCAGCGGGCGAAGTTCAGCCAGGCCGCCCGCACCCGGCCGGCGCCGTCGTTGCGGAAGCGGTGGGGTCGCGACGACTCGTAGCTGATGGCGTCGCCGGGGCCGAGCGTGTATTCGCGCCCGTCCAGCTCGACGGTCAGGGTTCCCTCGATGACCACGCCGTACTCGACGCCCTCGTGGCGGGTGGACGTCGGGTTGCTCGACGTGCCGGGGGCGTACTCGTTCATCGCCAGCTCGAAGCCCCGGGGGTCGTCGGACTGCGCAACCCGGCGCAGCACGCCCTCGGCGGTCTCGAACGTGGGCTGGTCTTCGCGACGGACCACCGGGTCGGACTCGGCCTCGCGCCCGGCCTCGCTGAACAGGTCGGACATGTGCACGCCGAAGCACCCGGCGATGGCCACGAGCGTGCCGATGGACGGGGCGGTCACGCCCCGTTCGACCATGCTGAGTAGGGAGACGCTGAGCCCCGTGCGCTCCGCCACGGTGTTGAGGGTCAGGCGGCGGTCGCTCCGCAGCGCCCGGATGCGGCGCCCGATGGCGCGCAGTGTTTCATCGGCATCGATGGCCACCGCGCCTTCAGACATCGCTCATCCCACCTTCGTCCCGGTTCATTACACTGGTAGTGAAGTTCGTCGGTCGACCCACACAGACGACTACCCCGGATCCGCCAGTCTGGCCGCGGGGAGTGGCGGCACCGCGTGATCCGACGACTGCGCCGCCGGCCAACCGACCGTAGGTGATCACGGGGCGTAGAGCGCCGGGCGCATCATCGCCACGAACGTGGCGGTGGTCACCGGCAGGGCCAGGTGGCGGTCGGCGGCCTCCTCGACCACGTTCGCCATGTCCTTGTAGATGAGGTCGAGCGGGTCGCCGGGGCGTTCCCAGATGAAGCGGACCCTGTCGAGGTTCTGCACCGCCCAGCTCCGGGCGCTGCCCTGGGCCAGCAGCGGGACGAGGGCGTCGAGGTCCACCCCGAACGCCTCGCCGAGGGCCACCCCCTCGAGGGTGCCGAGCATGGCGACGGCCTGCATGACCTGGTTGACCAGCTTGGCGGCCTGGGCCGCCCCCGGCTCGGCCCCCACCCGCGTCACGGTGCCGCACGGCGCCAGCAGCGGTTCGACCCGCGCCAGCGCGAGATCGGGGCCGGCGGTGACGAAGACCAGCGTCCCGGCGTCGGCCTCGCCGATGCTGCCGCTGAGGATCGGGGCGTCGACCAGCGTCCCGCCGGCGGCGGCGACGGTCCCGGCGAGGCCGGCCAGATGGCGGGGGCCGACCGTGGAGGACACCACGACCGTCCGGCCGGGCACGGCGAGGATGCCGCCGCCGTCGCCCGTCCCGGCGCCGAGGACGGCGGCCAGCTGCGGCCGGTCCCGCACGACGACCAGCACGACCTCGGAGGCCTCGGCCACCTCGCGGGGCCCGGTGACGACGTCGACCCCGGCGGCGGCGGCCCGCGCCGCGGCGGCGGCGTCGGGGTCGCACCCCACGACGGCCGTCCCGGCGGCGACGACGTTGGCCGCCATGCGGCCCCCCATCGTCCCCAGGCCGACGACGCCGAGCACGCTCACCACTCGACCGCCACGCACGTGGTCTCCGCCGGGACGACGGTGCTCACCGGGGGTTCCGGCCCACGACGTAGAGCTCGTCGGGGTCGCCGGTGACCGGCAGGCCCGACGCCACCAGGCCCCGCCGGAACGCCGCCATCTCGTGCGGGACGATCCGGTTGGTCGGCAGGCGCAGCGGGCCGCCGTTGAAGCCGTTGAGCCAAGCCTGGTACTTCCACGCCGTCCGGTTGATCGTGTGGCCGGTCTGCGTGGTGTTGGCCACGTTGCGGTTCACGACCCGGGCGGGGTCGACCTGCCAGAAGAGGCGCATGGCCTCGTCCTTCTTGCCGGACCGGACGAGGTCGAGCATCGTCGGCACGGTCGAGCCCAGGTACTCGGTGTTCGACGTGGCGATGAGCTGCATGGGCACGATCGTCGCCAGCGGGATGGCGTGCTGCTCGACCGGCATCGTGACCACGACCCGCTCGTGCAGCCGGTACCAGACCTCGGTGAAGCCGCCCAGCGAGGGGAAGCCGCCCTCGGCCTTGATCGCCACGATGTTGGGGCAGTCGTCGACCAGGCGCTCGAGCACGTCGATCGGGATCGACGCCGGGTGCAGCGACTCGAAGCCCCACAGCGGGATCGGGAAGAGGATCACGCCGAGGTCGGTCGCGTCGCAGAACGCCCGGGTGTAGGCGTACACGTCCTCGAGCGAGGTGGGGTTGAGGTTGGGCGGGTACGACAGGAGCGCGAGTCGGGCGCCGGCCGCCGCGGCCGCCTGCGCCAGCGCCACGTTCTCCTCGAGCGAGTTCCAGCTGGCGTGGAACGTGAGGAGCAGGTCGTCGCCGACCTCGTCGCCGGCCCACCCCATCGCCCGCGTGTACTCGTCCGGTGTGATGTTGACCTCGGACACGAGCAGCGTCCCGGCGAAGCCCAGCTCGATGCAGCGACGGACGTCGTGGCGGGTCGCCGCCTCGTTCACGTCCGCCAGGTCGGCGGTGAAGCTGGGGATGACGACGTTGACGACGCCGGTGAGGTCCTCCAGGGCCCAGGCGCGCAGCTCGGACCTGGCGATGGCGGCGGTCACGGGGTCTCCTGTCCGACGAGGCGGAAGTCGGCGAGCCACTGCTCGGCCCGGAGCTTCTTGGCGTGCTCGGCCGACGTGGCGTGGTGTCCCCAGAAACTGATCTCGCCGTTGCCCAGGGTGCTCACCCACGTGGACCGGTCGACGGTCCGGGCGCCCCAGGCGTACTCGATGTCCATCCCCGAGGGGGTGGTGACGTAGAAGGACGTGGCGCGGTCGTTCCAGTGCTGGCCCAGCGTCATGGCCAGGTCGCCCGCGGCCAGCGCCCGGTCGTGGGCCTGGCCCAGGGCGGCGATGCCGTCCACCTCGACCATGAAGTGGTCGACGTGGGCCGGCACGCCCGCGACCGAGAAGATCGCCACGCTGTGGTGGCGGGCGGTGGCGCCCAGGAATGCTCCCTGGAAGTGGCCGGTGAGGAAGTCGGTGGTGCCGAGCCCGAGGCCGCGGCCGTAGAACCGGAGCGCGGCCTCGTGGTCGGTGGCCCAGATGACCAGGTGTCCGAGCCCGCCGTCACCGGTCACGAAGCGCGTCCCGTGCGGCGAGACGAACGGGCGCACGTCCTCCTTGCGGGCGCCGACGTACAGCTCGACATGCCGCCCGTCGGGGTCGGCGGTGCGGAGCATGGCGCCCACCTGGCGCTCGGCGCACTGATCGGGGGACGCCGCGTCGGCGGCGTAACCCAGCGACGCCAGCCGCTCGCCGAGCGCCTCCAGCGTCGGCCCGTTGGCGACCTCCCAGCCCTGGTGGCTGAGGCCCTCCTCGGTCCCGCGTGCGATCGCCACCCGGTAGACGTTCTCGTCCATCTTGAGCAGCAGCGTGTCGTCGTCGCTGCCGGTGCCCACGGCCATGCCGAGGACGTCGCAGGCCAGCCGGCGCCAGCCCGCCAGGTCATTGCTGGTCAGCCCGATGTACCCCAGCCCGCCGACGGTCGCACCAGCATCGGGCGGGGCCATCAGTACACGACCCAGAGCTGGGCAGCGTGGGGGTGGGCGGTGTCGAGGAACACGGTCCGGCGGGACAGGCGGAAGCCGTCGTCGGTCCGCCGCACGTGGTCGAGGCGCCCGGCGGACATCTGCCGGGTCGGCTCGGGGTCGCGCGTCCACGTGACGAGGACGTTGCTGCGGACGACGACGTCGTCGGGCCGCTCCGGCGTGCCCATCACGCGGACGTTGCCGACGAAGTGCCGGAGGAAACCGGTGGGCCGCTGGGCCCAGGCGTAGTCGGAGGCGGCCCGCAGCAGCTTGAGCGCCAAGCCCCCCTTGGACTCGTGGTCCAGGAACGTCGTCGGGTGGTACGGCGAGCGGGCGGGGTCCTCGTAGATCTCGACGAGGGGGACCAGGTACTCGAAGTCCTCGGTGAGGAGGTCCAACCAGTCCTGCGGGCGGTGCTCGTCGAGGGCGGCCGACTCGTCGTAGAGGAACGCCGTGACCGCGTCGACGAGCGCCCGGTCGGCGGCGACGGCGGTGCCGTTCGACCCGCTCACCTCGCCGCCCCCACCAGCTCGGACCAGCGGGCGTAGAAGGCCCGCTGGTTGTGCTCGGACAGGTTCTGCGGGTCGATGTCGCCCGGCCCCGCCCAGCCCGGCTCCTCGCCGGCCGTGCCGTCGCCGAGGTTGTAGTCGAACGTGCCGCGCCGGCTCCGGACGCCGCTGATGGCGGTGTCGATGCGGGCGAAGTTCTCCAGGTCGTCGACCTCGAAGACCTGGGCCGGCCCGTGGGACCGCATGGCGAACTTGTAGCTGCGGTCCTTCCAGGCCTGCGGGTAGTCGTTGGGCACCAGGACCCACTGGTACAGCGTCGACGTGTGGGGGCTGTCGGGCAGCGGCGTGCGGAACATCACGAACGCCGTCCAGTCGTCCTCCTCCTCGTCGCCCACCGAGCCCAGCGACACCTTGATGAAGCAGGTGTTGGGGAAAATGTTGCCGTGGACCACGGTGTTCCGGTCCAGCAACGCGGCGCGCTCGGGCCCGAGGTTTGCGGTGATCTCGCCGAAGTGGCTCGGCGGGAAGCCCAGGTAGTTGGGGCCGTCGACGCCGTCGGGGCCGGTCAGGTGCACGGTGCGCAGCGTGTTGCCCTCGGCCGTCGCGACGCAGTGGCCGATGACCTTGCGCTCGCTCTCGGCGTCGCGGCCCATCACGCCCTCGTCGTACATCGACCGGTGGGCGGTGGTCAGGTGGTAGCCGTCGCCGGCGAAGTTCTCGGTGTCGAGCTTCCAGTTGCCCTGGCGCCCGTAGTGGACCGGCGGGCCGTAGACGCTCCAGCCCGAGCTCGTGACCGACAGCAGCGCCTCCAGGTACCAGGCGAACTCGCCGAGGGAGGCCTCGAGGGGACGCTCGGGCGCCCAGGCGGCGAACAACAGCCCGTGGAAGGACGTCACGTCGGCCCGCACCAGGGAGTGCCCGTCCTTGTCGAAGTCCTCGGGGTAGCTGGTCTTCAGCGCCGGGACGCCGATCAGCCGGCCGGTCCCGTCGTAGGTCCAGCCGTGGTAGCTGCACCGGAAGGTCGACGTGTTGCCCGACGTGCCGCGGCACAGCTGCGTTCCCCGGTGGGCGCACGAGTTGAGCAGGACGCGCACGTCGCCGTCGCGGGTGCGGGTCACGATCACGTCGTCGGTGAAGAGCCGGCGGCGCACGTAGTCGCCCGCCTCGGGAATCTCCGACTCGTGGCCCACCAGCTGCCAGCTGCCGGGGAACAGGGCGGCGCGCTCGGCCGCGAAGACCTGGTCGTCGACGAACGCTCCGCGCGGCATCCGGTGGTCGCTGCTGATGCCCGGGAGCCCGGTGGCGTCGTCCATGTCGTCCTCCTGCGTCCTTGCCTCGTCTGCTTCCCTGCGTCAGTCCTGCTTGACGGACACGAAGTCCGCCACCTGCGTGCCCCGACCGTCGGCCGTGGCCCGGCGGTAGGCCACGAGCGCCACCGCCACGTCCTGGGCCGAGGTCCCCACCGACTTGTACAGCGTCACGTCGGTCGCCGCCCGCCGTCCGGGGGCGTCGCCCGCCAGCACGTCCGCCAGCGTGGCCACCCGGTCCTCCTCGTGGACGCCGGCCGCCACCGCCGCCAGGGCGTCACCCGAGTCGCGCAGCACGCCGAGCGTGTCCACCACGATGCGGTCCGCCAGCTTCCAGGCCCCCTCGTCGACCTCGCGCTGGTCGGGCAGGGTCGAGCCGATCGAGTTCACGTGCAGCCCCGGCCGCAGCAGATCGCCCCCGACGCAGGGCCCGCGCCCCTTCGTGTCGGTGGCCACCAGCAGCACGCCGGCGCCATCGACCGCGGCCTGGGCGCTGGCCACCGGCTCGACGGCGAGGCCGAGGTCGGCACCGGCCCGGGCGGCGAGGGCCTCCCGGTTGGCCGGGTTGGGGCTGAACACCCGCACGGCCCGCAGGGGACGGACGGCGGCAGCGCCCTCCAGCTGGCGGAACGCCGTGTCGCTCGACCCGATCACCGCCACGTCCGCCGGCCCCGGCGGCGCGAGGGCGTCGATCCCCAGCCCGCCGGAGGCGCCGGTGCGGACGGCGGTGAGGTGCCGGCCGTCCATCTCGGCCAACGGCGCGCCGGTGGCGGCGTCGAACAGCCGGATCGTGAAGCGGATCCCGCCGCCGGCCAGGTGGAACTCCTTGTAGCCGACCACGCCCTCGTCGAGGAGGGCGGCCGGGGCCATGCGCATCCACCCGCCCGGCAGCCGCAGGTTGGACCGCTCGGCGTACAGGACGCGCCCACGGGCCTCGGCGGCCATGGCCTCGCGGAGGGCGGCGACGGCGTCGGGCATCGTCACGAGGTCGGACACCTCGCGGTCGCGCAGGACCAGCGTCACGGGCCTGCCCTCCCGGGGACGAGGGCGGCGGCGGGCCGCCGGCGCGAGGCGGCGTGGACGTCGTCCAGGCGGATCGGCGCCCGCAGGATGGCGGCGGGGTCGCCCAGGGCATTGGACACGGCGGCCGCCACGGCCGGCATCACGCCGGTCATGCCGCCCTCGCCCACCCCCTTGAGCCCGAGCGGGTTGAACGGCGAGGGGTGGTCCTCGTCGAGCACCACCACGACCTCGGGGGCCTCGGCCGACGTGGGGACCAGGTAGTCGAGGAAGCTCGTGACCTGGGGGTTGCCCTCGTCGTCATAGGCGAAGCGCTCGTAGAGCGTCCCGCCCAGGGCCTGGACGGCGGCGCCCCGCAGCTGGCCCTCGACCATCCGCCGGTCGACCGCCGGCCCGAGGTCGAAGCCGACGACGAGCAGCTCGACGACGACCTGCCCGGTGTCGCCGTCGACCCGCGCCACGGCGGCGTGCGCCCCGAAGTCGGTGTTGGGCTGGGCCATCTCGAAGCGGGCCTCGGCCCGCAGGCCCGGGGCGCCGAGCGTGGCCACGTCGGCCCAGGCCCAGGCCCGGTCGCCGGCGTGGAACCCGTCGCCGTCGCGGGTGACGGCTCCCGGGTCGACGCCGGCCGCGGCCGCAACCCGGGCCACCGCCTGCGCCACGAGGTCCTCCGCCGCCCGGTGGACGGCGTTGCCGGCCATGGTCGTGGTGCGGCTGCCGAAGGTGCCGGTCCCGGCCGGCGTCTCGCGCGTGTCGAGCGGGGCCACGTCGACGTCGTCGCGCGTGCAGCCGAGGGCGGAGGCGGCCAGGGTGGCCAGCGCGGTCCGCACGCCCTGGCCGACCGATGTGGCGCCGGCCCGGACGAGGAACCGGCCGTCGGCACCCAGCGCCACGGAGGCGCACTCCCACGGCCCCGTCCCCGACCGCTCGAAGAACAACCCGAGGCCGACGCCCAGGCACTCGCCGGCGGCCCGGCGACGGGCGACCTCGTCGGTGGGGAGGGCCGCCATGACGCGCTCGACCAGCCCGGCGAAATCGCCGTCATGGAGGACGACGCGCGGCCCGGACGGCAGTGGCTGCCGTTCGATCGGCCCCGCGGCCCCGGCCTCCCCGGGACGCAGCAGGTTCGCCGTGCGCACCGCCACCGGGTCGCGCCCGATGCGGGCGGCGTAGAGGTCGACCAGCCGCTCGCGCACGAACGCCGACTCGGCCCGCCCCGGCCCCCGGTAGGTGCCGAGCGGCGTGCGGCTGGTGGCCACCACGTGGCCCACGCCGTCGTAGTGCTCGATCGCGTACGGGCCGGGCAGCATGCCGAGGGTCAGCTCGGGGACCCGCAGCCCGTTCGTCCGGACGTAGGCGCCCAGGTCGACCCAGGCCTCGGTCCGCAGCGCGAGGATCCGGCCGTCCTCGGTACCGGCCAGGGCGGCCCGGTGCACCTGCCCCCGCCCGTGGTTGGCGGCGACCAGGTGCTCCCACCGGTCCTCGACCCAGCCGACGGGCCGGCTCAGCCGCCGGGCGGCCCACACCACCAGCACGTCCTCGGGGTACAGCTCGCCGCGCACGCCGAAGCTGCCGCCCACGGCGGTCTCGACCAGGCGCAGGGCTCCCGGCGCCAGGCCCAGCTGGCGGGTGATCTCGTCGCGGTTCCAGTGCGGGACCTTGGCCGCCCCGTACAGCGCCAGCTCGCCGTCGGGGCCCTCGGGCACGGCCACCGCACCGCGGGTCTCCATGGGGACGGCGCTGTGGCGCTCCACCGCGATCTCGGCCTCGACCACCACGGGGGCGGTGGCGAAGGCGGCCTCGGGGTCGCCGAGGCGGGCCTGCAGGGTGGTGACCTCGTTGCCCCCCGAGAACAGCGGCGCCGCCTCCGGGCCGGCCGCCGTGCGTACGTCGTTCACGGCCGGGAGCGGGTCGAACTCGGGGAGGACCAGGTCGGCGGCGTCCTCGGCGACGTAGGCGTCGTCGGCGACCACGAGGGCCACCGGCTCGCCGACGTAGCGGACGCGGTCCCCCGCGAGGAGCGGCTGGAGGTAGGGCTCGGCCACGGCGGCGTCGGCCCCCAGTCGCGACCGGATGCGGGGCACGGCGCCCAGCGAGCCCGCCAGGTCGGCCGCCGTCCACACGGCATGGACGCCCGGCAGGGCGCGGGCCTCGGCCACGTCGACGGCGGTCAGGACGGCGTGCGCCACCGGCGAGCGGACCACCCGGGCGGCGAGCTGACCGGGGAACGCCAGGTCGGCGACGAACGCCGCGGTCCCCGTGAGCAGCGGCCGGTCCTCGACCCGGAGGCCGGAGGGCCCGGGGACGCCGGATCGCGTCAACCCGCCGCCTGGATGTGGTGCGGCTTCTGCCAGAACACGATCTTGCGCTCGGCCAGCACGATCAAGGCGTAGAACACGTACCCGAAGATCGCCAGGATGATGGCGTAGCCGAACACCCGGTCGGTGGCGAGCAGGTTGCCGGCGATGCTGGTCGCCTGGCCCAGGCCCTCGCCGCCGCCGAGGAACTCGCCGACCACGGCGCCGACCACGGCCAGCACCGAGGCGGTCTTGAGCCCGGCGAACACGAATGGCAAGGACGCCGGCAGCTGGAGCTTGACGAAACGCTTGGCGCGCGAGGCCCGCAGCGACGTGAACAGCGTGTGCTGCTCGGCGTCGACGCTCGCCAGGCCGGCGGCCGTGTCGACCAGCAGCGGGAAGAACGCGATGAACGCGGCCAGCG
Organism: Acidimicrobiales bacterium; assembly: GCA_035265325.1. Taxonomy (GTDB): domain Bacteria; phylum Actinomycetota; class Acidimicrobiia; order Acidimicrobiales; family VFJN01; genus DATCLS01. The sequence goes on along the minus strand of DATFOS010000001.1, from coordinate 9,153 downwards.
CCACCTTGGCCTCGATGCCGAAGCCGAGCCACGCCACGAAGATCGGGGCGAACGCCACCTTGGGGGCGGCGTTGACGCCCACGAGGAACGGCAGGACGACCTGGCGGCCGAACGTCGACTCGGCCACCAGCACGCCGAGGCCGATGCCGAGGGCGGCGGCCACGAAGAACCCGAGCACGGCCTCCTGCGCGGTGATCCACAGGTTGTCGCGGACCGGCCCGCCCCGGATGATCTCGTCGAACATGCTCCACAGCTCGCGCCCCACGTCCGCCGGCGGCGGCAGCACGTACTGGGACACCCACTCGAACGTCACGGCCAGGTGCCACACCCCGACCAGCAGGGCGAGGAACAGCGGGACCGAGATGAACCGGGGGATCCGGAGCCAGATCGAGCCCTTCTCCTCGTCCCACGCCGAGACCTCGTCGGCGACGGGGAGGCCGGGGGTGTCGACGGCGGTCATGCGTCCGTCCCCTTCGTGTCGTTGGCGCCGTCGTGTAAGGACTGGCCGACCTGCAACAGGTCCCGAACACTGCGGACGTCCTCCTGGAAGGCGGCCTCGGTGACCACCTCGACGGACCGCGGCTTGGGCAGTGTGACGTCGACGACGCCGACGATCCGCCCCGGGCGGGCGCTCATCACGACCACGCGGTCGGACAGGAACACCGCCTCTTGGATGTTGTGCGTCACAAGCAGGGCGGCCTTCGTCGTGTCGGCCACGACCGCGGCCAGCTCGACGTTCAGGTGCTCGCGGGTCAGCTCGTCGAGCGCCCCGAAGGGCTCGTCGAGCAGGAGCAGGTCGGGGTCGCTGATCAACATCCGACAGATGGCGACGCGCTGCTGCATGCCGCCCGACAGCTCACGGGGGTAGCGGCCCTCGAAGCCGCCCAGGCCGACCAGCCCGAGCAGCTCGTCGGCCCGGCCCCGCGCCGCCCTGGCGGCCTTGCGGCCGGATGCCAGTTCGAGCGGCAGCAGCACGTTCTCGCGCACCGACCGCCACTCGAGCAGCACGGGCTTCTGGAACATCATCCCCATCTCGGGCGGCGGGCCGGTGACCCGCCGCCCGTGGACCTCCACCGTGCCGGACGTGGGCCTGAGCAGGCCCGCCAGCAGGTTGAGGAATGTCGACTTGCCACACCCCGACGGCCCCACCAACGCGACGAACTCGCCGGGGCGCACGTCGAGCGACAGCCCGTCGAGGGCGACGACCTCGCCGCCGCCCTCGGCCGCGAACGTCTTGCCGACCCCCGCGGCTCGGGCCGCCAGCCCGGTCCTCGCCGCCGCGGGGCCCGACGCGACGGCCGAGCCGTCGCCGTCGGACGCCCGGGCGTCGAGGCCGGGCTCAGAGAGCATCGGCGTCGAACTCGTTGTAGGCGGTGACGAAGTCGTTGTTGAACACGGCCGGGTCGGTGCCCTCGGGCGCGGCCCCCTGGTCCTCGAGGTAGTCGACGAGGAAGTCGACCCGCTCGGGCACCGAGTAGCCCCAGCGGCCGCCGGCGCTCTCGGGCAGCTCGAAGAGTGCCTGGGTCTCGTCGAGGAGGGCGAGGGCGAAGTCGCGGTCCTCGACCTCCTCCGGGTACTCCTCGGCGGTGATCTCGAGGATCTCCGAGTCGTTGTCGAAGCCCCACACCGTGGCCTTGGCCGTCGCCCGGCCGATGCCCTCGACCAGCTCCGGGTTCTGCTCGACGAACTCGTTGGTCATCACGATCAGCGAGTCGAAGAAGTTCTCGGCGCCCGGCAGCTGGATGGCGTTGATGTCGAACTCGCGCAGCCGCATCGTGGCGATGTCGGGGAACGCCGACGCGTAGGCGGCGATGTCTTCCCCCTCGAAGGCCGAAATGGCCTGGCCGCCCTCGCCCACGGCGAGCAGCGTGTAGTCGGTGTCCTGCTCGAGGCCCTGGGCGGCGAGCAGCGACGTGAGCCAGGCGGTCTCGCCGCCGTCGATGGCACCCACGCCGATGGTCTGGCCCTGGAGCTCCTCGACGGTGTCGATCGTCGAGCCGTCGGGCGCCACCAGGGCGAACACGTCCGACTGGTAGAGGGTGTAGACCGCCTGGACCGGCGCGTCCTCGTTGCCGAGCGCCTCGAGGAACGGGCCCGGGCTGCAGAGGCACATTTCGGCGTTGCCGTTGAGTACCTGGGCCAGCGCGGCGCCGGACCCGTCGGCGACCTCGGTGGTCATCGAGACGCCCTCGTCGGCGTAGTAGCCCAGCTCCTCGCCGACGAAGAAGGGGTAGAAGTTGATGCCGCTCGGGAAGGGCAGGACGGCCGTCACCTCCGTGACCTCGCCGCTCGCGTTCTCACCGCCCTCGGAGTCGCCGGCCGCATCGTCGTCGTCGCCGCTGCAGGCGGCGGCCACGAGGGCCAGCGCCATCAAGGACGCCAGCACCGTTCCGCTGCGTCGAACCCGCATTACGCCTCCCGGTTGGATGGCCGCCCCCCAGTGGGCCGGCCTTTTGCAACTGCGTTGTACAAACACTTCAATGTGACCGAAGTCGGCCAATATCAGTTCATTAACGCTGAAGTCTTTCGGCAGCGTAGTAGCCTGTCAACCCCTCAGAGTGACGTTTATGTTTCATGAGGCTCTACGGCAGGGCGAGCTCCTCGATCGAGTCGAGGGTGAGTCGGGTGTGCCGCCGCAACTCGTCGACGGCACCACCCACGTCCCGGTCGAGGGCGGCGTCGAGGAGGCGACTGTGCCGCTCGAACGCCGAAGCGACCGAGCGGACGCCATCGTGGCCCAAGGTGAGCCAGCGGTAACGCATCGTGTTGTCATACACGATCCCGATGAGCCTGAGTAGCCACGGCGAGTCACAGCGGGCCAACAGAGCGAAGTGAAACCGCCGGTGGGCCTCCTCCCACGCCATGATCCGGGCGGCGGCCGAGTCGTCGGTGCGGGTGGCCGCTTCGGAGACGAGGCCCAGCTCATTGTGGGTGGCTTCCAGCAGGGCGTCCCAGGCGGCGTCGCCCCGGCCCACCGCGCGCTCGAGCGCGTCCGCCTCGAGCCGCACCCGGTTCTCGACCAGGTCGCGCAGCTCGGCCCGGGAGGCCGGGGCGACCCGCATGCCCCGCCGGGGCAGGACCTCCACCAGCCCGGACCCGGCCAGCCGGCTCAGCGCCTCGCGGGCCGGGGTGGGGCTGAGGCCCTCGTAGCGCTCGAGGAGGACGTTCAACTTCAGGTGTTCGCCCGGGCGCAACCGGCCCGTGAGGATCTCGTCGCGGAGCAGGCGTTCGGCCCAGTCGGTGCGCGTGGGCGGCCCCGCGTCCGTCGACATCGGTCCGGATCGTAGATCATCGATAATCGAGTAACCGCAGACAGTGGTTGTCCTTTGTCATACAGAAGCGATAGAACCGGTCGGCGTGTCCCTCCCGTCGCTGCGCACCGTCCCGCTGGCGGACCGCACCCGCGCCGCCCTCGTCGACGCCATCCTCGACGAGGCGTTCCCCGACGGGCGCCTGCCCGCCGAGCCCGAGCTGGCCCGCCAGCTGGGCGTCAGCCGCACGACGGTTCGGGCCGCGCTGAACGACCTGCACGCGTTGGGGCTGATCGTCCGCACGCCCGGCGCCGGCACCCAGCTGGTGTCGCACACCGGCGTCGGCGTCCTGGGCCTGAGTGGGCTGGTCACGTTCGAGCGCCTGCTCGCGGCCCGCGGCCACGCCGTGGCCCGGCGGGCGACCATCGGCCTCGACGAGGCTGTCCCCGCACACGTGGCCACCGCCTTGCGGGCGGACGGGAACGAGCCGGTGGTCCAGTTCCGGGTGGTCCTCCTGGCCGACGGGGCCCCCGCCCTCGCCAGCCGAGCCCGCTTCCGTCGTCGCGAGCAGGCGCGCGACGGCAGGGGTTCCGAGGGCGACGCCGGGGGCCCCGAGCTCGCCGCCCTGGCCGACCCCGAGCACGCCGCCGACCTGCCCGCCTCGGTGCTCGACCTGGCGGCGACCCACTTCGCCGAGCCCATCGACCACGCCGTCGCCGAGATCGTGCCCGTCGTCGCCCCCGGGGACGGCCATGAGGGGCTCGACGTCGCCGCCGGGGCGCCACTGCTCCTGTTGCGCGAGACCCACTACACGTCCGGATCGCGGCCGGTCGCCACCAGCGACGTCGTGGTCGACCCGGCGCACCTGACGCTGTCGGTGTTCCGGCGGGTCCACGGCCGCTGAGGGCGCTGGCCCGCACCACCAAGTCCGTTCGTCGGGCGAACGCCCGTCCGTCACCCGTCATCCGTCACCCGCTGGAGGAGGACCACCGTGCCCTACGTCGTCAGGAAGATCCCGTTCGAGGCCGTCGACGACACGTCCGGCCTGCTCGCCGCCCTCGAGGCCGGCGACTTCACCGCCGACCAGATCGTCGCCGTCGTCGGCAAGACCGAGGGCAACGGCGGCGTGAACGACTTCTCCCGCATCCTGGCCGACCGGGTCATGCGCGACTTCCTGGTCGAGCACGGCACCCGCGACCGGGCCCGGGCCCGGCAGGTCCCGGTCGTGTGGTCCGGCGGCTGCGACGGCGTGATCGCCCCCCACATGACCGTGTTCGCCGAGGTCGCTGCGGAGGGCGAGGCGGTCGCCGGCGCCGACGACCTGCGCCTCACGGTCGGCGTGGCGCTGTCCGAGCCCATCCTCCCGGAGGAGGTGGGCCGGCCCGCCATGGTCGAGAAGGTGGCGGCCGGCGTCCGGCTGGCGATGGCCGACGCCGGCATCGAGGACCCGGCCGACGTCCACTTCGTGCAGACGAAGACCCCGCTGCTCACCATGCGGCGGATCGAGGCCGCCCGGGGCCGGGGCCAGACCGTGGTCACGGAGGAGACGATGGACTCGATGGCGATCTCCAACGCCACCGCCGCCCTCGGCATCGGCGTGGCCGTCGGCGAGATCGAGTTACCCCGTGCCGACCAGATCGCCAAGGACCTCGACGTCTACTGCTCGGTGGCCTCGTGCTCCTCGGGCGTCGAGCAGGACGAGTCGCAGATCGTGGTGGTCGGCAACAAGCGGGGCGTCGGCGGCGACTTCCGCATCGGCCACTCGGTCATGCGCGACGCCATCGACGCCGACGGCATTTACGACGCCATCCGCAGCGCCGGGCTGGAACTGCCCGACCGGCCCCGGGCGAGCGACCTGGGCGACGCCCTCGTCAACTGCTTCATCAAGTGCGAGGCCGACCCGTCGGGCCGCCTGCGCGGCCGCCGGCTGGTGAGCCTCAACGACTCCGACATCCACCACACGCACCACGCCAAGGCCGCCACCGGCGCCGTGGCGGCGGCCACCATCGGCGACCCGGCGGTGTTCTGCTCGGTGGCGTCGCTCCAGCAGGGCCCCGCGGGCGGCGGCATGGTCGCCGCCATCGTCGACACCAGCAAGATGCCGGCCGCCGGGGTGCCGGCGTGACCCGCCTCCCGCTGCTGCGCGAGGAGCAGCTCGACGAGGCCCAGAAGGCCATCTACGACGGCATTGCCAAGGGGCCGCGGGCGTCCGGCCCCCAGCGGTTCCGGCTGCGCCACGACGACGGGTCGCTCACCGGGCCGTTCAACGCCCTGCTCTTCGCCCCCCGGGTGGGCGCCGCGCTGTCGGGCGTGGGCGAGGCCGTCCGCTACGGGACCGGCCTGTCGGACCGCGTCCGGGAGCTGGCCATCCTTGCCGTGGCGGCGGCGAGGCGGGTCGACTTCGAGTGGTACGCCCACGAGCCGATCGCCCGGGCGGCCGGGATCGACGACGCCGTGATCGCCGAGCTCAGGGCGGGCGGCACGCCGGTCCTGCCCGACCCCACCGAGGCAGCCGGGATGGCGCTGGTCGCCGCCCTTGTGGCCGGCGACGCGGTCGGCGACGGCCTCTACGCCCGGGCCGAGGCCGCCCTCGGCACCGACGGGGTCGTCGAGCTGACGACCCTGGTCGGCTACTACCTCACGCTGGCCCTACTGCTCGACGTGTTCGCCGTCGGCGTGCCCGAGGGCGACCCGCCGTTCGGGGCGTGAGCTCCGCCCGCAGCGGGGTCACCACTCCCGGCCGGCGTAGCCCAGCGTGTAGACGTCGGTCCGCCGGTCGGCCCGGGGCGAGGCGAGCGTGCCGCCCCGGGCGAGGGCGGCGGCGGTGTCGTCGAGATCGACCGTGGCGATCGTCGTGGCGGCGCCGGCGCCGGGCAGCGGGCCGGTGCGCAGGTCACCGTGCGGCCCGAACACCACCGACGAGCCCAGGAACGTCAGGTCCTCGCGGGCGCCGGCGAAGGACGCGCACGCCACGAACACCTGGTTGAGGTTGGCCAGCACGCCGGCGGACCTGGCCTGCGGGCAGAGGCCGTCGGGCCCCCACCACTCGGCGTCGAAGCCGGGCACCCACGCCGTCGGCACCGCCACCACCTGCGCGCCCTGCAGGGCGAGGATGCGGGTGACCTCGACGAAGCGCAGGTCGTAGCAGACGCAGATGCCCACCCGGCCGAGCGGCGTGTCGACGACCGGCAGGCCCCGGTCCCCCGGGAGGAACAGCTTCCGCTCGCCGCCGAACAGGTGGAGCTTGCGGTAGTGGCCGATGACGCCGGCGTCGGACACGACGGCCACGGCGTTGTACACGCCCTCCCCGGCGCGCTCGCAGAACCCGCCGACGACGACCTTGCCGGTCCCGGCGACGAGCTGCTGCCAGCCCGTGACCGTGGGCCCGCCGAGCGACTCGGCGCCGGCGGCCAGGGCCTCGGCGTCGCCGAGGTAGCCGGGCACCGCCAGCTCGGGCAGCACCACGAGGTCGGCGCCGGCCGCCAGGGCCGACGCCGCCGCCTCGGTGGCCCGTTCCCGGGCGGCGGCGGCGTCGAGCCGCTCGGCGTCGAGCTGGACCAGTCCTAGCCGGATGGGCTCTGCCATGGGCCAGAGCCTACGGAGCGCCCCCCGCGGACGACAGGCACGGCGTGTCCTAGTAGGCGTCGAGGATGTCGACGACGAACACCAGCGTGTCATCGCCCTCGATCCCCCCGGCCGGGTTGCCGTTCTCGCCGTAGCCGGCGTCGGGCGGGACCGCCAGGAGGACCTGCGACCCGACGGTCTGGCCCACCAGGCCCTCGTCCCAGCCGGCGATGACGGCCCCGGTGCCGATGGCGAACGAGGCCGGCTCGCCCCTCTCCCACGAGGAGTCGAAGTCCTCGCCGTTGCGCCACAGCACGCCCCGGTAGTGGACGGTGATCGTCTGGCCGGCCTCGACCTCGGCGCCGTCGCCCTCGATCAGCGGCTGGGCCACGAGCTCGGTGGGCGGGTCCTCGTCGGGGATCGTGATCGTCGGCTCGCCGTCGTCGGCCAGCTCGACCGTCGGCAGGCCGTCGGGCGGCTCGACCGCCTCGCCCTCGGCCCGCTCGAGCGGCTCGCGCGGCTCGAGGACGTCGAGGACGAACAGCAGCGTGTCGGTCTCCTCCACCCCGGCCTCGGGGTTGCCGCCCATCGGGCCGAAGCCGTCCTCGGGGGCGATGGCCACCACGACCCGGCTGCCGGTGGGCACGCCGACCAGGCCCTGCGCCATGCCCGGCAGGACCAGCTCGGGGTCGACGGTCAGCTCGGCGGCGCTGCCGCCGTCCCACGAGTTGTCGAAGACGTTGCCGTCGCGGCCGTTGTAACCGATGTAGTCGAACAGGACCTGGCCGCCGGGCTCGACGGGCTCTCCGTCGCCCTCGATCAGGACCCGCCGGGCCGTGGCGTCCGTCTCGAACGGCGCCTCGAAGCTGACCTCGGGCTCGGCGCCGATGTCGCCGGTGACGGTGACGCCGTCGAGGACCGGGGCGTCCTCGGCGGCCTCGACCTCGACCGGCTCGCCCTCGGTGGTGGCGGTCGAGTCGGCGGCCTCGTCGTCGGCGGCGGAGTCGCCCCCGTCGTCGTCGGAACCGCAGGCGGCGAACAGCAGCAGCGGCAGGGTGGCGAGCGCCACACCGCGACGAGCGCGGCGGAGAAGAAGAGAGGAACCCATCGGGGTGTCGAGGCTACTCGTGGGCGGGCAAGCCCCACCCATCGGCACCTGAGGAGGCGCTCGGACGCGGCATCTCCGCTCTTGCCGCCTTCGGCGCCGGGCCGCTGGGCCACGGCTGCGCCGATCGGCGCAGCTTCTCAGGCCTCGGTGATGGCGCCGCGCTCGGCGCCGGAGGCCAGACGCGCGTACTTCGCCAGGACGCCGCTGGTGTAGCGGGCCTCGAGCGGCTTCCATCCCACCCGGCGGCGGGCCAGCTCGTCCGGGTCGACGAGGAGGTCGATCCGCTTGGCGTTCACGTCGATGGCAATGCGGTCGCCGTCCTGCACGTAGGCGATCGGCCCGCCGTCGACGGCCTCGGGTGCCACGTGGCCGACGCAGAACCCGTGGGTGCCGCCGGAGAAGCGGCCGTCGGTCACGAGCGCGCAGTCACCGCCGCGCCCGGCGCCCTTCATGGCCCCCGTGACGGCCAGCATCTCGCGCATGCCCGGGCCACCCTTCGGCCCCTCGTAGCGGATGACCAGGACCGTGCCGGGCTCGATCGAGCCGGCGAGGATCGCCTCCATCGCCGGGTCCTCGCCCTCGAACACCCGGGCCGGCCCCTCGAACCGGTCGAACGTGATGCCGGCGACCTTCACGACCGCGCCCTTCGGGGCGAGCGAGCCGGACAGGACGGCGATGCCGCCCACGGCGTGGATCGGCTCGGACAGCGGGTGCACCACGGCGCCGTCGGGCCCGGGCGGGTCGAGCGTGGCCAGGTTCTCGGCCACCGTCCGGCCGGTCACGGTCAGGCAGTCGCCGTGGATGAGGCCCGCCTCGAGCAGGTGCGCCATGACGACCGGCACGCCGCCGATGCGGTCGACGTCGGTCATGTGGTACTTGCCGCCCGGCTTGGTGTCGGCGATGTGCGGGACCCGGTCGGCGATGCGGTTGAAGTCGTCGAGCGCCAGCTCGACCCTCGCCTCGGCGGCGATGGCCAGCAGGTGGAGGACGGCGTTGGTCGAGCCGCCCAGCGCCATGACGACGGCGATGGCGTTCTCGAACGCCTGCTTGGTCATGATCTGGCGGGGTCGGATGTTCTGGCGCAGCAGCTCGACCACGGCCTGGCCGGCGGCGTAGGCGTCGTCCATCCGCCGGCGGTCGACCGCGGGGGCGGACGCCGAGCCGGGCAGCGACATGCCGATCGCCTCGGCCACCGACGCCATGGTGTTGGCGGTGAACATGCCGGCGCAG